>NZ_JBCPXY010000003.1:0-510149 GCF_039581425.1 Flavobacterium movens | reverse complement strand
TCGGGAGGAAGGAACTTTCTAAAATATTCTTCTTTTCTTTATCTCAGTATGTTAAAATATTATTTAATTGATAATTAGCAATTCATAATTGATAATTAATAATTAAAAGATTGCCCAAAGCAATTGTAACTTCTTAAGGTGGTTATTGCGGCGGGGCTCACCTCTTCCCATCCCGAACAGAGAAGTTAAGCCCGCCTGCGCAGATGGTACTGCATCATTGTGGGAGAGTATGTCGTCGCCTTTCTTTTGAAAAGCCCTATCCGGATCGGATAGGGTTTTTTTGTTTATGCTTTTTCTTAGAAATTGCTAAAACCTAGCTTTTAAAGTATCTAAAGCATTTCTTCAGGAAAACTGCAAAATGGCTCTAAAGGGTGTAAACATTAAAAAGGGTATTAAATCTAAGCAACTAAAAAGGTAAAATCACTATTTATAGTGATATGAAAAATAAAATAGAATAGTAGCTTTGGGTTGAAGTTAAGATGTTATTATATCATTGAAACTTTATTATACCAATAAGATTGACATTTTTTCAAAGACAATATAATGGTCTTATTACCTGCTCGAATAATTAGTAAAGCATTGGGGAGCTTTACTCTTTTATTCGAGCTAGTAATAAATTTTACGGTAATTAGTCTACTAGACCATTTTCTACTGCATATTTTACTAAACCCGCTGTATTTTTAGCATTTAATTTTGACAATAAATTACGTCGGTGTGTATTTACTGTATTTAGACTTATAAAAGTTTTTTCGGCGATTTCGGCTGTATTGTATTCTTGGGCAATTAGTACTAAGATTTCTTTTTCTCTTGAACTTAGTTCAGTTAGAGCAGAAACTTGTTTTTCAATTTTTTTACTATTGTTAAAATGTTTTTCTTCTAATTCTTCGGTTAAATAATTTTTTCCAGAAGCAATGGTATTGATGGCTTTTAATAGCTCTTCTTTTTCAGCATTTTTCAATAAGTAGCCATTTACACCTATTCTAATTAATCTCGAAACTATCATAACGTTGCTGTGTGTGCTTACAATTAGGATTTTAACATGAGGATATTGTTTTTTGAGAATCTTACTCAATTCAATTCCATCCATTTTTGGCATACTAATGTCAAGAATTATAAAATCAACAACTCCTCTTTTAATAATTTCTAATGCTTCTATTCCATTTACGGCTTTATCAATAACATTAATATTTGGTTCTTGTTCTAACAAAGAAATAATTCCTTGAAGAAACATCGTATGGTCATCGGCAATAAGTAGTTTAATTTTATTCATTCAATAAAAATGTTAGTTACTTTTCAGTTCGTCAAGCTGATTTTTTAAGTCAATTCCTTTTATTTTCGTTTTGTGTTTCGTTTTCAATATTGGAATTTCTATATTAATAATGGTGCCTCGTTTTAATTTTGAATCAATTATAAATGCCCCATTTAGTTTATTAATTCGATTTTCGATATTAGTTAAACCAATTCCTTTTATATCATTTTGGGTTTCAAAACCAACTCCATTATCTTCAAATAATAGATTTAATATATTTTCGATATAATTCAGCTGAATCTCTATTTCAGAAGCTTTAGCATGTTTAACTGTGTTTGTCAAAAGTTCTTGTATAATTTTAAAAATTTCAACCTGAATATTTTCATGCAATTCATTAATCTCTTTTTTCGGATAAGGAATGTAAGAAATCTTAATTTTACTTGCATCGCTTATATTTCTTAAATAAGATTCTAAAACTTCTAGAAATTTGTTTTGGTTGAATTTTTTCGGAAGTAATGTATGAGATAAATTTCGTACCTGCTGATATGTTTCGTCCAACTGATAGGTAATGTTTTGAATATTAGAAAAATTTGAAGGATTTAAATGATTTACTTGTAATTTAATGGCTGCCAAATTTCCACCGATACTGTCGTGAAGTTCTTGTGAAATACGCTGTCTTTCTTTGTCTTGGCCACTGATTGAAGCTTTGATTAATTCTAATTCCTGTTCTTTCAAAATACTGTTTATTTTTTGAGAACTAATTTCGGCCTGCTTAATATTTAATAAATGTTGTACCTTAAATCGTTTGTAAAATTGAAATAAAAGTGCAATTATTGGAATCAATAAAATGAGGAAGGCATTAATGGTAAATAATTTAATTCTTTTTTGCTGATTGATTTCTAGCGTTTTTAATTGCTGATCTTTTTTTAGAAGTGATATTTCATTTCGTTTTTTGCTTGATGAATTCTGATATGCCAGAATGGTGTTTTCGTTGTTTTTTTTCGATATTTCCTCCTTAAGAAGCATGTTCTTAATTGCTTCTTCCTGACTTGCTAGGGCTAGTTTTTTTGCTTCATTTTCAAATTTTAAAGATTCAATTTCTTTTTGTTTTTGAGCCGTTTTATATTTGATTTCCAATTCATTGATTTCTTTAATTCGTTCCATTTTTGAAATAGAATCTTTTAGATGTGTTGATTTTTCAAAAAACAAATAAGCATTTTTAAAATCATCTTGTTTGATGGCAATTTTTCGCAACTCATCATAGATATCTATTTGATTTTGAAGTAATCCGAAGCTGGCTGATTTTTGTAGTGCTTCAGAAAGAATTAATTTTGCCTCATTATATTTTTTCTCAGAAATATAACAGTTGGCAATGGTGCATCTTGAAATAATAGCCAATTGGTTTAGTTCATTTTCATCGGCAATAATAACTGCTTTTTGATACATTTTTAATGCTCGATCATATTTGTTCTGCAATTGATAGTTTTCGCCTAAACCAAGTAGAATAATGGCTTTTCCTTGAAAGTTATTGGTTTTTTCGCAGAGTATTTTTCCTTTTTTATAATAGATAATTGCGTTATCATAATCTTTCAGTCTTGAATAAAGGTCGCCAATATTGATATAGCTTCCGAGAA
Organism: Flavobacterium movens; assembly: GCF_039581425.1. NCBI lineage: Bacteria > Pseudomonadati > Bacteroidota > Flavobacteriia > Flavobacteriales > Flavobacteriaceae > Flavobacterium > Flavobacterium movens. The sequence continues at coordinate 507,266 of NZ_JBCPXY010000003.1, read as the reverse complement.
TTATTTCTGAATCATCTTTATATTCCAAACACTGCTTGAATAATTTTAAAGCATTTTGATAATCGCCTAGCTCTGTATACGTTTGTGCTAAACCGTGTGTATGAGTATAAAAAAGATTTTTTTCATTGTATTTTTGAGAAGCCTCGATACCTTTTAGATGCCATTTTTTACTTTCATTAAATAGGCCTTTTTTATTGTAATTAATTGCTAAAAGATTAAAACCTAACGAAAAAAGTCGGCTTTTTAGAGAATCATTTGGAGTTGTATTGTATTTAAAAGCTTGATTGGTATAATAAATAGAAGAATCGATTATTGCTCTTTTATTGAAGTAGTAAGCAAGAAGAAGATTTGTACTCGCAATTGATCGGTTATCTATTTTCGATTTTAAAAGCAAATGCGCTTTTCTGAATGCTTTTTTTTCTTCGCCGTTATTATACAAATCATAAAGACTCAGAATTTGAGAATTCTGCTTAGTATTTAATGATTTTTTGACAGCAAAAGTCTTCTTTTTATTTTCAATCTGTGCTTGGAGACTGAATGATAAAAAGACGAATATCATTAAATAAAACCTTTGCGACCAGATTGCCATACGTTTTTGGTTTATACTCTAATGGTATTAGAATAAATTTTAAAGTTTTGTAAACTTGGGGTTTAAGGACTGCTTCTCTTGAGAGATAAGTAAAAGTACTACAAAACAATCGAAAAAATATTCAAAAAAATAAAATTTTTGAAGGAAGTTGTGAAACGAAAAATTGTATAAACTGATTTAAGTTTATTGTAAATCAGTTTGTTATGATTCTTGAAAAGGATAAATGTTTCTTAAATAAAATTGAATGTAAATTTTCTTACAGTAAATTAGTGAGACAATATTTAAACGAATGAATCATGAAAAAGAGAATATTTTTAGTCATAGGATTGTTAGTATTATCAATCTCGGCTAGCGCACAAAAGAAAATCGAAGTGACAGAACTGCCAAAACCAGCGCAAGATTTTTTAAAGAAGTATTTTAGCCATACAACTGTTGAAATTGCTAAAAAAGACGCAGAGCATGGAGAAAAGGGGTACGAAGTGAAACTGAAAGACGGCACGGAAGTAGAGTTCTGGAAAGATGGATCATATCGAGAAGTGGACGGTGGAGACAATCCAATTCCGACCGCTTTTATTCCGGAAAATATAAAAGCTTATGTAGCCAAAAATCACCCGAATGAAAAAATAACGCACATCGACTATGGACATAAAGATTTGGATGTCGATTTGACTAATAATATTGATTTGGAATTTACTAAGGATGGTAAGATTTTAAAAGACAAGAAGAATGATTAATTTTTTTAATTTATTCTAAAATGTCTAGTTTGTTTTCGCTTTCATGTTTAAATCAAGACATCTTAATTTGTAGCCGATTTTTTTGTAAATAGTAACGTGAAAGAAAATAGTTTATATTTACATTTCTATTTTTTATTTCATGGAAGAAAATAAACATGTAACGATTTACGATATTGCCGAGAGACTTAATCTGGCAACATCTACTATTTCACGAGCTTTAAAAGACCATCACACTATAAGCGATAAGACGATTAAAAAAGTGAAAAAAACTGCTGAAGAAATGGGATTTGTACCAAATACTTTAGCAGCAGGTTTGCGTGGAAATAAAACAAGAACCATTGGTGTTTTAATTCCCACTGTTACGCAGCCCTTTTTGTCTTCTTTAATTAGCGGAATCGAGATCACAGCTCAAAAATCTGATTATACCGTGATCATTATGCAATCGCATGACTCGTATGAAGAAGAAGTAAATATGGCTAAATCTTTGTATTCCAATCGTGTGAGTGGTGTAATCTGTTCTTTGGCAATGGAAACTAGAGATACAGCGCATTTTCAGCAGTTTTCAAACAATAATATTCCATTAGTTTTTGTTGACAGGGTTCCGAAAGATTACAATACTTTTAGGGTTGTAATTGATAATTATACAGCAGGTTACAAAGCGACAAAACACCTTATTGAACAGGGTTGCATTCGTATTGCCCATTTAACGGCTGGTTCAGAATTAGGTAATTTATATAACGAAAGAAAAAGAGGTTATATAGAGGCCCTAAAAGATCATAACATCGAGGTAGAAGAAGAATTGATCATCAGTTTAAATTCTGTTACTTACGAAGATGGAGTAAAAGCTAGTAACGCTTTGTTTGATTTAGATCCAATTCCAGACGGTTTATTTGCACCTGGAGATATTTTGGCCGTGAGTGCCATTCAGACTGCTAAAAAACGTGGCATTAAAGTGCCAGAGGAATTCAAAGTAATTGGTTTTAATAACGACCCGATTTCGCAGATAATAGATCCGAATTTATCGACTATTACGCATCCTGCCGAAAAGATGGGAAAAGCAGCAGCAGATATTATTATAAAAAATTTGAAATCATCTAAAAATGATGATGATGCCAAAGAAATTACATTCTTAAATACAGAAGTATTGGCAAGAGAATCTTCGCAGAAATAGAGTCAAAAAGAAAGGATTTAAACTCTAAATCCACCCAGTTAAAGCAGGATAGTTTTTATAATTATCCTGCTTTTATTTGTTATATAAATTATTTTTTTGAAAAAAAGACGACTAAAATTTTTTTCTTAAATAACAATCTTATATTTTTACGCAACCGATTGCAATTGTTGTTTTATTTAGAATAATGTATTTTTTGAATTAAATTTTTGTCAAATACTTTTAAACGGAAATAAAATATTGATTCTTTCGAAAAGATGTTTGAAGAATTAAATTTAAGCCAATGACCTTATTAAGATTTGTTGTATTGTTTTTTCTGGTTTCCTTTTCGGCTTTAGCACAAAAGGATTATAAATTGTGGCTTCAGTATAATACAGTAGCTAATTCTACAATAGCTGCAGAATATAAAAACACTTTTAAAGGAATTGTTCTTTTAGGAAATTCCGAAACCATAAAAATTGCAGGAAAAGAACTCAAAACTGGATTTTCGGATATGTTAGGAAATATTCCTCAAATCAATCCAGATATAAAAGGAGAAAATAATCTTATTGTTGGTTCAGAACCGAATTTAAATACCGAAATCAAAAACGACTTAAAGTCTGATTTTGATAAAATAAATAGCGAAGGATTTATCATTAAATCTATTTCGATTAAAAACAAAAAACAAATTATTATCACAGGAAAAAATGATGTTGCGGTTTTATATGGAGTTTTTAATTTTCTGAGAATATTGCAAACCAATAAATCTGTTAAGAATTTAAATAGTACTGATTCTCCCAAAACCAATATTAGAATCCTGAATCATTGGGATAATTTGGACCGAACAGTTGAAAGAGGTTATGCTGGATTTTCGCTTTGGGACTGGCAGAAATTGCCTGATTTTATTGATCACCGCTATATTGATTACGCTAGAGCGAATGCCTCAATCGGAATCAACGGAACGGTTTTGACCAACGTAAACGCCAATGCTTTAATTCTGACTCCTCAATATTTAGAAAAAGTTGAAGCCTTAGCCAATGTTTTTAGACCTTACGGTATAAAAGTTTATTTAACTGCAAGATTTTCGGCTCCTATTGAAATTGGAAAACTAAAAACTGCCGATCCAAAAGATCCTGAAGTGATTACTTGGTGGAAAGATAAATCAGCTGAAATTTATAAACGAATCCCAGATTTTGGAGGATTTTTGGTAAAAGCCAATTCAGAGGGTCAGCCTGGTCCACAAAATTATGGACGAGATCATGTCGATGGCGCTAATATGCTTGCAGATGCTGTTGCTCCTTTTGGTGGAGTAATTATGTGGAGAGCGTTTGTCTACTCAGAGCATGATGCGAATGATCGTGCCAAACAGGCGTACACTGAATTCCAACCGTATGATGGAAAATTCAAAGAAAATGTAATCGTTCAGGTTAAAAATGGAGCAATAGATTTTCAGCCAAGAGAGCCTTTTCATCCGTTGTTTGGCGCAATGCCTAAAACGCCTTTAATGATGGAATTTCAAATCACACAGGAATATTTAGGTTTCAGCACACATTTGGTTTTTTTGCCAAAATTATTTCAGGAAGTTTTAGAATCTGATACATATCAAAAAGGAAAAGGTTCAACTGTTGCTAAAGTTATTGATGGCACTTTATATCAAAATAAATTAACAGGAATTGCTGGTGTTGCCAATATTGGAAATGATTTAAATTGGACAGGCCATCCTTTTGCACAGGCGAATTGGTATGGTTTTGGGCGATTGGCTTGGAATCCGTATTTAGATTCGGAAACTATTGCTGATGAATGGTTAAGAAGTACTTTTTCTAATGATGAAAACTTCATTAAACCTGTAAAAGATATGATGATCAAATCGCGTGAAGCGGTTGTTAATTATATGACACCACTTGGTTTGCATCATATTATGGATACGGGACATCATTATGGACCTGGGCCTTGGGTTTCTAATTTATCAAGACCAGAATGGAATCCTACCTACTATCATAAAGCAGATAAAAACGGAATTGGTTTTGACCGCTCAAAATCTGGCACAAATGCCGTTTCGCAATATGCACCAGAAGTGGCAAATGTTTTTGATAATTTAGAAACCTGCCCAGAGAAAGATCTATTATGGTTTCATCATGTTTCGTGGGATTATAAATTGAAAAATGGTCAGACGCTTTGGAACGGTATGGCGTTGAAATATCAGGAAGGTGTAAATCAGGTTGCAGCAATGCAAGATGTTTGGAATAAGGCAGAAAAATATGTTGACAGCGAACGTTTTGATGAAGTGAAAATGTTATTGGAAATTCAGTATAAAGAAGCAAAATGGTGGCGCGATGCATGTTTGCTATATTTTCAGCAGTTTTCGGGAAAAGAACTTCCTGAAGGAGTTGAAAAACCAACACAAACTTTAGAGCATTTTGAATCATTAAAATTTCCTTTTGCGCCAGGGAATGGATAATAAATTTGAGTAATTGTAACGCGGATAAAACGGATTTGCTATCGCAAAGACACGGAAAAAGACGGATTTTTTTAATAAAATTAAGAAAAAAACCAGCGTAAATCAGCGATTTCGCGATAGCGAATCCGTTTCATCTGTGTACAAAAAAATATATTTTATAGAAAATTATGAGTAAAAAAACAGCAATAGTAACCGGAGGAAATTCAGGTTTAGGATTTGCGACAGCAAAGAAATTATGTGACAACGGCATCACAACCTACATCATCGGAAGATCAAAAGAAAAAACAGAAGATGCGTGCAAAGAGATAGGAGAAAATGCCATTCCGGTAATTTTTGATTTAAACGATCTAAAAGGAATTCCTGCAATGATTGAAAGTATCACAAAAGAAAACCCAATCGATATTTTGGTAAACAATGCCGGAATTAATATGAAAAAAGAGTTTACAGATGTAACTGATGAAGATTTTCTTTCAATTATTCACACGAATCTTTTGAGTGTTTTTGCGGTGAGTAGAGAAGTCGTAAAAAACATGAAAAAAAACGGAGGCGGAAGTATTGTTAATATTAGCTCAATGGCATCACAATATGGAATTCCAAAAGTAATTGCGTATTCGTCAAGCAAAGGCGCAATTGAAGCTATGACTCGTGCTATGGCGGTTGAATTGGCTCAGTTTGGCATTCGTGCCAATTGTATTGCTCCGGGATTTATCAAAACTAAAATGTCATCGACAGCTTTAGACAATGATCCTGAAAGAAAAAATAAAGTGCTGGGCAGAACGCCAATGGGATATTTAGGAGAACCGTCAGACATTGCAGATGCAGTTTATTATTTCGCTCTAAGCGAATCAAAATATACTACTGGTACAGTGTTGCCAGTTGATGGTGGAAATAGTATTGGGTTCTAATTTAAAGTTTCTGAGAGGCAGAGGCTCAAAGGTTTTAAAGGATTAAAAAGATTAAAATCAGCTTAATCTGCGATCTCGATAGCTATCGGGAGCTGGAAACAAAACTTTGCGTCTTAGCGCCTTCGTGGCATTTAAAAAAAAGAAGTATGATAAAAATGCAACAAACCATGAGATGGTTCGGTCCAAGTGATAATGTCAAGCTGATTGACATTCGACAAGCTGGCGCAACAGGAATTGTAACTGCATTGCATCAAATTGCTGTTGGTGATGTTTGGACAATTGAAGCAATAAAAGAAAGACAAGAAATCATTCGCAATTATGGTTTGGAATGGACTGTGGTTGAAAGTCTTCCTGTTCATGAAGAAATCAAACGTGCTTCGGGAAATTATCTGCAATACATAGAAAATTATAAAATTAGTTTGCAGAATCTGGCCGAATGCGGAATCAAAATTATTACCTACAATTTTATGCCGATTTTGGATTGGGTAAGAACCAATCATAATTTTATAAATGAAGATGGCAGCAGAGCTTTACTGTACAATCAGGATGCATTTACTTATTTTGATGTTTTTCTTTTAAAAAGGCCAAACTCAGAAAATGATTATTCAGAAACTGAAAAAGAGAAAGCTTTGCAGTTTGGAAATCAATTGGCTGAAGATGAAAAAGCACTTTTGTTTAAAAATGTTTTATTAGGACTTCCTGGAAGTAAAATCAATTTTACAGCAGAACAGATTTTGTCTCTTTTAGAAAACTATGCCCAAATCGACAATCAAAAGTTACGAGAAAACCTGATTTATTTTTTATCTGAGGTAACTCCAATTGCTGAGAAAAACGGGCAAAAATTAGCCATTCACCCAGACGATCCGCCATTTTCGGTTTTAGGACTTCCAAGAATTGTTTCGACAGAAGCCGACTTGAAAGCTATTTTTAGTGCCGTTCCTTCAACAGCAAATGGATTGTGTTATTGTACAGGTTCTTTAAGTGCCGATCCAAAAAATAATCTTGAAAAAATAATAGACGATTTTGGAGACAGAATTCACTTTTTGCATCTGAGAAATACTATCCGCGAAAGCGAAACTATTTTCAGGGAATCAGAACATTTAAACGGCGATGTTAAAATGGAAGTGATTATAGAAAAATTACTTTTATTAATGAATAAAGCGAAAACAAGTCTCCCAATGCGACCAGATCACGGTTTTCTGCATAGAGTTGATGAAGAAACGGAAACTTATCCAGGTTACTCTTTAACGGGAAGACTGAAAGGCTTGGCTGAGTTAAGAGGTTTGGAAATGGGAATTGGTTATAAATTGGGTTTATAAATAAAGTTAAGTATCCTAACATTTTTTTAACCTGTTAGGTTTAAGATTATAAACGTACTGTTTTGTCATTTCGACGTAAGGAGAAATCTTCGCAAGAAACTCTACAAAGATTGGGTTTACGTTACGGAGCTACTAATGAAGATTTCTCCTTACGTCGAAATGACAAAACTGGTGCTAATTGTAATGAATTTAAACCTGTCAGATTTAAGAGAGCAGAAACTATGTTTGTTTAAACAAATGAAATGCCTTTTGCAGACCAAGAAAATCTATTATTCTATGTTTTTAAAAATTAAAACTTCATATCTAATTCTATTACTTCTCCTAATCGGATTAAGTACAAATTCGTACGCTATAAATCCTGATAAATATGTAGTCAATCAGGCTTCTGCTGAAAACTTTCCTTTAGTAAGCAAAGGAAAAACGGCTTCGATTTTAGTTGATGATAAAGATTATTCAGGAGTTTTAAAAGTAACAGGACATTTAGAAAATGACATTTTTCAGGTCTCCGATTTACATCCGAAAAGAATTAAAAAGGTTTCTGAAGCAGAAGATTTTGTTGTTATAATTGGAACATTAGGGAAAAGTAAAATTATCGATCAATTAGCGAAAGAAGGCAAAATAGATGCTAGAGAACTTCAAGGAAAATGGGAGAAATTTACAACCCAAATTGTCGAAAATCCGTTTAAAGGAATCAAAAAAGCGTTGATAATTGCAGGTTCAGATAAACGAGGAACCATTTACGGAATCTACGATTTATCTAGCCAAATTGGAATTTCACCTTGGTATTATTGGGCAGATGTTCCAGTTAAAAAACAATCAGAATTGCATGTTTTATCTGGAATTCATTCGCAGGGAGAGCCAAAAGTAAAATACAGAGGGATTTTTATAAATGATGAAGCGCCTGCTTTAACTGGCTGGGCATTTGAGAAATTTGGCGGATTCAATTCAAAATTCTACGATAAAGTTTTTGAATTGATTCTACGAATGAAAGGCAACTATTTATGGCCAGCAATGTGGGGCAGAATGTTTTATGTTGAAGATCCGCAGAATGCTGTTTTGGCTGATGAATATGGAATTGTAATGGGAACTTCGCATCACGAACCATTAACGAGAGCACACGCCGAATGGGGAAAATCAAATGGGAAATGGGATTTTAATTCCAATTCGGATGCTTTGATTAATTTCTGGAAAGACGGAATTAAACGAATGGGAGACAAAGAAACTATCGTTACAATCGGAATGCGTGGCGATGGCGACGAACCTATGACCGAAGGAACTGCGATTGAATTATTAGAAAATATCGTAAAAACTCAAAGAAATATTATTGCAGAAGTTACGAAAAAACCTGCTGAAGAAACGCCACAAATGTGGGCGCTTTATAAAGAAGTTCAAGATTATTACGACAAAGGAATGACTGTTCCAGACGATGTAACACTTTTATTGTGTGATGATAATTGGGGAAATATTCGAAAACTTCCTGAACTTGATGCAAAATCAAGAAAAGGCGGTTACGGAATTTACTTTCATTACGATTATGTTGGTGGGCCAAGAAATTATAAATGGATCAACACGAATCAAATCGAGCGAACTTGGGAACAAATGGATTTGGCATATCAATACGGTGTCGATAAAATCTGGATTGTAAATGTCGGCGATATCAAACCAATGGAATTTCCGATTGAGTTTTTCTTAGATATGGCTTGGAATCCTGAAAATTTCAATGCTGGAAATTTGGAGCAATATTATGTGGATTGGGCTAAAGAGAATTTTGACAATCAGTTTGCGGGAGAAATTGCTGAAATTTTAAAGTTATACACTAAATATAATTCACGTAGAAAACCAGAATTGCTAGATGCTAAAACGTACAGCATAACTAATTATAACGAAGCAGATCGAGTTGTAGCAGATTACCAAAAATTGGTTGAAAAAGCCAATTCAATAAATGAAAAATTAAAACCAGAATATAAAGATGCTTTTTATCAGCTGGTTTTATTTCCTGTTTTGGCAAGTTCGAATTTAAATGAATTATATGCCGCAACCGCTAAAAATCAATTATATGCAGAACAGGGAAGAGCATCAGCAAATGATTATGCTAAAAAAGTAAAAGAGTTATTTGAAAAAGATGCCGAACTCACGAATTATTATCATACCCAATTAGCATATGGAAAGTGGAATCACATGATGTCACAAACGCATATTGGTTATGACAATTGGCAACAGCCTGAAAAAAATGTGATTCCGAAAACAACAACTATCGAAATCCCGAATAAAGCAGAAGCTGGAATTTCTATTGAAGGTTCTTCAAAATATTGGATTGATGATAAAGAAGAAATTGTAATGACAACTTTAAATTCATTTGAAGGAAGTAAAATTACATATCTAGATTTGTTTAAGAGAGGAAATAAAGCTTTTGATTTTAAGATTACTTCAAAAAACAATTGGTTAGAGGTTTCAAAATCAGAGGGAAAAATTGATAAAGACGAAAGGATTTTTGTTGTAATTAATGGAGAAAAAGCGCCAAAAGGTAAAATTAGATCGAAGCTTATTGTCACAATTGGAAAACAAAAAATTGAGGTTATTGTAAAAGCGGAAAATAATGATTTAAAGAATGCAAAGGGTTTTGTGGAGAGTGAAGGTTTTGTGGCATTTGAAGCTCAAAGTTATTCGAAAGCAGTAAATGCTGATTCATTAAAATGGACTCTAATCCCTAATATTGGAAAAACATCATCAGGAGTAACCTTAAAACCTTCGAATAGTAAAACAATTGAGATCTCGGGAAAGTCTCCAAGATTAGAATATAACGTTTATTTATTTAATAAAGGAAAGATAAAGGTAAATGCCTATTTTTCGCCAACAATCAATTTTAAAAAAGGAGATGGTTTGAAATATGGAATTGGCTTTGACGATGAGAAACCGCAAATAATGAACCTCAATGCAGATTCTTCAGAAAGGGCATGGGCAGAATCGGTTGCGAATAATATTAAGGTTATAAGCTCCACGCATGAAATCGAAAAAGCAGGAAGTCATGTTTTGAAAATCTATGCAATTGATCCAGCTTTGGTGCTTCAAAAAATTGTAATTGAAACTGAAGAAGGAAAAGTTTTGCAGTCGTATTTGGGACCGCAAGAGAGTTTTAGGAAGGAATGACAAAACTAAACGAATAAAAAACGATTAACTATTTAAACCAAAAGATATGAAATGTATTAAACCTTATTTATTTGCCGTCACGGTTTTGCTGACTGTCAGCTGTACGTCGCAAAAAGAAACTGCTTCATTAAAAGATGCTTACAAAGATGATTTTTACATTGGAACAGCTTTAAGCGCGAATCAAATCGAACAAAAAGACAAAAAAGAAGATTCTTTGATTCGAAAAGAATTTAATGCAATTACGGCAGAAAACATCATGAAATCTATGTTTACGCATCCGCAAAAGGACAAATATGATTTTACTTTGTCTGATAAATTTGTGGCGTATGGAGAAAAGAATAAAATGTTTATTCACGGACATACTTTGATTTGGCACAGTCAATTGGCACCTTGGATGGAGAAGATTGCCGACAGTACAGAAATGAAAGCGTTTATGCAAGATCATATTACGACGATAGTTTCTAAATACAAAGGCAGGATCAATTCTTGGGATGTTGTAAACGAGGCGTTGAATGAGGATGGAACTTTGAGACAATCTGTTTTTTTTAAAACACTTGGAGAGAAATATCTGGTGGATGCTTTTAAATTAGCTGCAAAAGCAGATCCTAAAGCAGAATTGTATTACAACGATTATAATATTGAAGAACCCGCAAAAAGAGCGGGAGCGATTGCCTTAATCAAAAAAATAAAAGCAGAAGGCGGAAAAGTAGACGGCGTTGGGATTCAAGGACACTGGAGATTGCAAAGTCCGTCAATTGAAGAAATTGAAAAAAGCATTTTGGAATATTCAGCATTAGGAATCAAAGTAGCTTTTACAGAATTGGATATTACGGTTTTACCAAACCCGTGGGATTTAAAAGGAGCAGACGTAAATCAGAAATTTGAAGGAAATGCCAAAATGAATCCATATCCAGAAAAATTGCCAGATTCTATTCAAAACAAGCTCGCAGAACGTTATGAATCGATTTTTAAGCTATTTTTAAAACATAAAGACAAAATCAGCCGTGTGACTTTTTGGGGAGTTCATGATGGACAATCCTGGTTAAATGACTGGCCAATAAAAGGAAGAACCAATTATCCGCTTCCGTTTGACAAAGATTTAAAACATAAACCAGCTTACGACAGTATTTTAAAGTTGAAAGAAACTAAAGAATAAATACTAAAAAAGAGTAGGTTTTGAGAAAATGATCAACAATCGGTTGTGATATGAAAAATTACTTAAATAAAGTAAACTAAATTTGCATAATATGTTTTTTTGTCTAATTTTACACAACCGATTGTTTAAAATATAGTTCGCTTTCCTGCAAGGTTTTCATAACCTTGCAGGTATAAAATTGAAGAGCAGTTTTAATCAATAGGAAACCTACAAGGTTATGAAAACCTTGCAGGAGTAAAAACTAACTAACCAACAAAATGACCACAAACCCACCAATGACTAAAATTTCACAAAAACTATCCATTAAAGAAAAAATTGGATACAGTTTAGGAGATCTTGCTGCCAATCTCGTTTTTCAGACTTTGATGACGTATCTAGCGTATTTCTACACCGACATTTACGGATTATCACCAACAGATTCGTCGATCATTATGCTGATTGTTGGATTAATAGCAGCTTTTATTTTTAATCCGATCATTGGGGTTTTGGCAGACAGAACGAATACCAAATGGGGAAAATTTAGGCCTTGGATTTTATTAACTGCAATTCCGCTCGGAATAGTCGCGCTATTAGCATTTTCAACACCTGATTTCTCATACAAAGGAAAAGTAATTTATGCGGTTATCACCTATACTTTGCTGCTGCTTTTTTATGCCGGAAACAATCTACCGTATTCTGCCTTAAGCGGTGTCATTACGGGCGATATGAAAGAACGAAACAGTATGTCGTCCTATCGTTTTGTGGCAGTTATGTTTGCTCAGTTTTTTGTTCAGGTTTTTATGCTTGGCATTATCAAAAGTGCGGGAAATGGAGATAAAGCTATCGGAATCGAAAAAGTAATGACTGCATTGGCGATTATTGGAACTATCATGCTTTTAATTACCTTTTTAACTACGAAAGAAAGAATCATTCCGAAACCAGAACAAAAGTCGAGCGTAAAAGAAGATTTAAGCGATTTAATCAAAAACAGACCTTGGGTAATTATGCTTTCGCTGACGACTTTGGTTTTTGTGACTTTGGCAATGAAAGGTGGTTCTTATGTGTATTATTTTGAGAATTATGTAGATAAGGAGCAATTAGCCATTTTTATTCAGCCTATTCTCGATACTTTATCCAATATCGGATTGAATCATTTTGGGAATGATCCTGTTTCTGCAGGTTTCGGTTTATTTAACGCCGGCGGAATTATCTTTATGATTGTTGGCATTACACTTTCTAAAAATCTGGCAGACAAATACGGAAAACGAAATGTTTTTGGGGTGTTTTTATTCATCTCGACTTTATTCATTATTGCATTCTATTTTTATCCGCCAACATCAATTAGTCTGATGTTTTTCTCTCAAATCCTTCATGGATTTTTCTACGGAATCACAATCCCGATTCTTTGGGCAATGATTGCCGATGTAGCCGATTATTCAGAATGGTTAAATAACCGCCGTGCAACTGCTATTATATTCTCGGCAATGATGGTTGGGCTAAAAACGGGATTAAGTGTTGGAGGTGCTTTGACCACTTTGTTTTTAGGTTATTTCCACTACGTTCCAAATGCGCCTGAACAATCTCAAACTGCCATAAACGGAATTAAATTACTAGTGAGTATTTTCCCTGCAATCCCTTTTTTAATTGGAGCTGGATTGCTGTTTTTCTATAAAATCAATAAAGAAATGGAAGTGCAAATCGAAACAGAACTAAAAGAAAGAAGAACTTAATTATTTAAACAAAATATAACTATGCCTGAAGATAGCATTGAACACATTAATTTTGAGGAAATTAATGACCTGGCGATTTCAAAGCCTTTAGTGTCCCATATGTATACAGCCGATCCTTCGGCGCATGTATTCAACGGAAAAATTTACATTTACCCATCTCATGACATTGATGCCGGAATTCCGTTTAACGACAACGGAGATCATTTCGGAATGGAAGATTACCATGTTTTTTCTATGGAAGATATTTCATCAGAAGTAGTTGATAATGGTGTTGCATTGCATGTAAATGACGTTGCTTGGGCTGAAAAGCAAATGTGGGCACCTGATGCGGCTCATAAAAACGGAAAATATTATTTGTATTTCCCAGCTAAACGGGCTAACGGAATTTTCCAGATAGGAGTTGCCATTTCAGATTCGCCCGTTGGCCCTTTTGTTCCTGAAAAAGAAGCAATAAAAGGAAGTTACAGCATTGATCCAGCCGTTTTTGAAGATGAAGATGGTAAACATTATATTTATTTTGGAGGAATATGGGGCGGACAACTTCAGAAGTACCGTAATAATCAATACGATCAAAATAACGAAGAACCTTTGGCAGCAGAAAAAGCTTTAGGACCAATCGTAGCTTTGTTAAGAGATGATATGCTTGAATTTGCCGAAGAACCAAAAGAGATTAGAATTTTGGATGAAAACGGAAATGAGATTCTTGCAGGCGATAACGACCGTCGTTTTTTTGAAGCTTCATGGGTTCATAAGTATAAAGGAAAATATTATTTCTCTTATTCAACGGGAGATACCCATTTTATCTGTTATGGTATTGGCGATAATCCTTATGGACCGTTTACCTATCAGGGAAGAATTCTGAATCCTGTTGTGGGCTGGACGTCGCATCATTCAATTTGCGAAGTAGAAGGTGAATGGTATTTGTTTTATCACGATTCGAGTTTGTCAAAAGGAGTAACGCATTTGCGAAGCATGAAAGTTACCAAAATTGATTATTTAGAAGATGGTTCGATTATCACAATAGATCCTTACGGCATAAGAAGATTATTTGATTAAGTTATGAAAAGAAAAACAGGCTTTAAAATTGTTGCAGCAGTCATTTTGATGAGTGCGTTTTCTTCGTGTAAAAAAATTTCGCAAAAATCACAATCGGTTGTGTACTCCGATTATGCTTCTTTTGATTGGTTTGATTACAGAGGAAATGACGATGCGTATCAAAATCTAACAAAATCTGATGGCGATTATTTAAATCCTGTTTTAGCTGGTTTTTATCCTGATCCTACGATTTGCAGAGTTGAGGATAAGTTTTATCTCGTCAATTCTTCTTTCTGCTATTTTCCGGGATTACCCATTTTTGAAAGCATCGATTTAGTGCATTGGAAACAAATTGGAAATATTATCGATCGCCCCCAACAAGCCGATTTTGGAAACTCTCGTTTGTCGGGCGGAATGTACGCGCCAACAATTCGCTATAACAAAGGAACATTTTATGTGATTTGCACCAATGTGAGCGGAGTTGGTAATTTTATTGTTACCGCTAAAAATCCTGCAGGACCTTGGTCGAACCCAATTGTGCTTCCAGATGTTAACGGAATCGATCCTGATATTTTCTTTGATGAAGATGGAAAAGTTTATATTACGCATAACGGACCTCCGCCAAATAATATTTCGCTTCATGATGGACATCGCGCCATTTATATGCTGGAATACGATTTGGAAAAACAAAAAACCACAACAAGCCCCAAATTGGTTATTAACGGCGGAACCGATAAGTCTAAGAAACCAGTATGGATAGAAGGTCCGCATGTGCTTAAAAAAAATGGATTTTATTATCTGCTTTGCGCGCAAGGAGGAACAGGTTTTAATCATTCTGAAGTAATTTTTAGAAGTAAAAACATTTATGGTCCTTATGAAAGCTATGCTAACAATCCGATTTTGACACAGTTGCATTTAGATCCGAAACGTAAAAATTTGGTTTCGACAACTGGTCATGCCGATTTTGTTGAACTTCCAAATGGCGATTGGTGGTCAGTTTTTCTGGGATGCCGACCTTATGAAGGAGATTTTTACAATATGGGAAGAGAAACCTTTATGATGCCTGTAGAATGGAAAAACGATTGGCCAGAAATTGTAGGCGGAAACGACCCCATTCCGATGATTCATAAACGTCCGAATCTTCCACTTTCTAAAGAAAAAATAGAGCCATTGAATGGAAACTTCGTTTCGAAAGACGATTTTGACTCGAATAAATTAGATCTTAAATGGAGTTTTATTAGGACGCCAAAGGAAAAATGGTATGATTTGATTAATGGAAAATTATTAATTAAACCAAGACCAGAATCGATTCATACCGAAACGAATTTTTCTTTTATTGGAAGAAGACAGCAACATTTAAAATTTGAAGCTTCAGTGAAGTTCGAATTCAATCCAAAAGATAATTTACAGGTGGCAGGTTTAACCGCTTTTCAAAACGAAAAACATTATTTGTTGGTTGGAAAACGAATGAATGCTGATCATAAATTAGAAGTTTTTGTTGAAAGAACCGCAAGTAAAATTAATAATGGAAAATCGGAAATTATTGCGAAAAAAGAACTTTTAGATTCTGATAAACCATTGTTTGTGAAGATTGAAGGAAACGGAAGATGGTACAGCTTTTATTATAAAATGATAGAAAAACAAGATTGGATTTTATTAATAAAAGATGTTGATGGGGTTATTCTGAGTACAAAAGAAGCAGGTGGGTTTGTAGGAACGTATTTGGGAATGTATGCTTCGAGTGAGCATTTTAAGCAATAGTTTTAGGTTAAGTTTTTTACGCTTAGTTTGTCATCCTGACGAAGGAAGGATCACACGCGGGATTCGAAAGATTGGATTTTCGTTACGGAGTTACTTGCGAAGATTTGCTTTGCCTGTTCGCTATCGCTCGGGTCTCCTTCGTCGAAATGACAAGATTGTGTGGATTCCCGTTATGGAGTTGCTTGCGAAGTCCCAGAGGGACGAAATATTTATAGAAGGTTTGTTTTGCAGATTTACAAAAGCCCCAGCGGGGCGATATATTATTATGACAAATGTGTCGCTCCGCTGGAGCTTTTAATCTGGAGCGATTAGAATTTTCTATAAATATTCCGCTCTTCCAGAGCTTTAAAAAAATAACATAATTCATTTGAAAAATAATTTTTTATAAAATATTTTTAGCTACTTTAGCATAACAGAACGGAACAGAACGGTATGCTAAAAGAAGAAGAAAAATTTGAGTTTATAATTAATCACGATAGTGATATTCCGAAGTACCAGCAGTTGGTTGACGGAATTACAAATGCTATTGCTGAGAATATTTTGCAGAAGGGAGATTTGCTTCCGTCGGTGAATGTGATCTGCAAGACCTATCAGCTTTCGAGAGACACGGTTTTTAAGGCTTATACGATTTTAAAAGATCAGAATACAATTGATTCTGTACCCAATAAAGGCTATTATGTGGCAGGCGAAACGAGAAAAGTGCTTTTGGTTTTGGATACGTTTAAGGCATATAAAGAAGTTTTGTACCATTCGTTTGTGAATAATTTGCCAGATAATGTGATTACAGATGTACAGTTTCACCATTATAATATTGATGTTTTTAAAACAATTATTAATAACGGAATAGGAAAGTATTATAAGTATGTAGTGATGAATTTTGATCACAAGGATATCGCTCTGGCTTTGTCTGCAATTTCAAAAGATAAATTGCTTTTGATTGACTGGAATATTCAGGCAAAAAAGACAAATAATTATATTTTTCAGGATTTTGGAAAAGCGTTTTACGAGTCATTGACAGAAGCAGCCGATTTGTTTAAAAAATATAAAAAGATACAGTTTGTATATCCAGATTTTACAAATCATCCGTGGGAAACGGTGGAATATTTTAAGAAATTCTGTGCCGATTTTGGTTTTGAATACGAGGTTATTACCGATCCAAAAAAGTTCAATATTGAAAAAGGAATTGCTTATATCAGTGTAAGCGACAGGATTTTGGGGCACTTTTTAGAACAGTGCAAAGAAAAGGATTTTGAACCTGGGAAAGACGTTGGATTTTTGTCCTACAACGAAACCCCAATGAAAAAGTTCATATATAAAGGAATTTCGGTTGTTTCAACTGATTTTAAAGAAATGGGAACCAAAGCAGCGGCATTTATTACGCATGACGAAGAAACGAAGTGTTATGTGCCGACAAAATTAATAATAAGAGAATCACTATAGTATGTATTATATCGGATATGATATTGGAAGTTCTTCTGTCAAGGCGGCCTTGGTAGAAGCTGAAACAGGCAAAAAAGTAATCGTTTTGAATGAACCTCAAAACGAAATGGAAATCTTGTCAATTCACCCAGACTGGGCAGAACAAGATCCGGAAATTTGGTGGCAACACATTTGCACAGCAACCAAAAGAGCAATTAAAGAATCAAATATCGATGCATCTAAAATTCAGGGAATTGGAATTTCGTACCAAATGCACGGATTGGTGATTGTAGATAATGCCGGAAAAGCGCTTCGAAATTCAATTATTTGGTGCGACAGCCGAGCGGTTGAAATTGGAAACAAGGCTTTTGCCGAAATTGGAGAAGAAAAATGCATGTCGCATTTATTGAATTCGCCAGGGAATTTCACGGCTTCGAAACTGAAATGGGTTAAGGAAAACGAACCAGAAGTTTACAATAAAATAGCTAAATACATGCTTCCAGGAGATTATATCGCTTTGAAGTTGACAGGCGAAGTAACGACTACTAAAAACGGTTTGTCTGAAGGAATGATTTGGGATTATAAAGAAAATAAAGTAGCCGATTGGCTTTTGGATTACTACGGAATCGACCAATCATTGACGCCTAAAATCGTCGAAAATTTTACAAATCAAGGAGTTGTTACTGAAAAAGCTTCGGCAGAATCAGGTCTTCCAGCAGGAATTCCGATTGTGTACAGAGCGGGAGATCAACCAAATAATGCATTGTCATTAAATGTATTGAATCCTGGAGAAGTTGCGGCTACAGGCGGAACTTCGGGTGTATTTTATGCAGTAAGTGAAATGTCTTCTGGAAAAAGCACAAGAGTAAACAATTTTGTTCACGTAAACTATGAACTGGAAACGCCAAGAGTAGGTAAACTTTTAAATATTAATGGAGCAGGAATTCAGTACAGATGGCTTCGCAATAATATGGGGAATGAAAGTTACGAGGTAATGAATGAAAAAGCTTCGAATGTTGAAGTTGGATCTGAAGGCGTTGTTGTAATTCCGTTTGGAAATGGCGCTGAGCGTATGTTCAATAATAAAACTATCGGAACTCACTTTTTAAATCTGAATTTAAATATTCACAACAGCGCGCATTTGTTTAGAGCGTCTCTTGAAGGAATTGCGTTTTCGTTTGTGTACGGAATGGAATGTTTGAAAGATGATAATGCGACAATTAATGTCATTAGAGCTGGAAATGATAATCTTTTCCGTTCGGAAATTTTCTCAAATACTGTGGCGACTTTAATTGGTCACGAAATCGAAATTTACAATACAACAGGAGCGGTTGGTGCGGCAAGAGCAGTTGGTTTAAAAGATGGTGATTACAGCAAATTTGGAGCTAATGTTAGCGACAACGATCACGTAATGACGTTTTTACCATTGCACAACAAGGAGCCATATGAAACGGCTTATAAAAAATGGAAACAAGAATTAGAATTAATATTAACAAATAAATAAAAAAATCAAATGATAGTTTTAGGAGATAAAGAATACTACAAAGGTATCGGCCAAATTAAATTTGAAGGAAAGGAATCTGATAATCCGTTGGCATTTAAATATTACAATCCAGACCAAGTTGTAGCTGGAAAAACAATGCGTGAGCACTTTAAATTTGCGATCGCTTACTGGCATACTTTCTGCGGACAAGGAAGCGACCCATTCGGGCCAGGGACACAGCAATTTGCTTGGGATGCTTCATCAGATCCATATCAAGCTGCGAAAGACAAGGCAGATGCTGCTTTTGAATTCATCAGCAAAATGGGATTCGATTATTTCTGTTTCCACGATTACGATTTGATTGCGGAAGGAGCAACTTTCGCAGAATCAGAAAAACGTTTGGCTTTTATTACTGATTATTTAAAACAGAAAAAAGCAGAATCTGGAATTAAATTGCTTTGGGGAACTTCAAACTGTTTCTCAAACCCAAGATTTATGAACGGAGCGGCTACAAATCCAGATTTTAATGTAGTAGCAAGAGCTGGTGGACAAGTAAAACTAGCTTTGGATGCAACAATTGCTTTAGGCGGAGAAAACTATGTGTTCTGGGGTGGTAGAGAAGGTTATATGTCTTTATTAAATACAGATATGGGAAGAGAATTAGACCACATGGCGCAATTCTTAGCAATGTCAAGAGACTACGCAAGAGCTCAAGGTTTTAAAGGAACTTTCTTCATCGAGCCAAAACCAATGGAGCCATCAAAACACCAATACGATTTTGACTCAGCTACAGCAATCGGATTCTTGAAAAATTATGGTTTAGATAAAGATTTCAAAATCAATATCGAGGTTAACCACGCTACATTGGCACAACACACTTTCCAACACGAATTGGAAGTTGCTGCAAAAGCAGGAATGTTAGGAAGCATCGATGCAAATAGAGGAGATTACCAAAACGGATGGGATACAGACCAATTTCCAAACAACATCCAAGAAACTACTGAAGCGATGTTGGTTTTCTTAAAAGCTGGCGGATTGCAAGGTGGTGGAGTTAATTTTGATGCTAAAATTAGAAGAAACTCTACAGACTTAGAAGATGTTTTCTTAGCGCACATTGGTGGAGCTGATACTTTTGCAAGAGCTTTACTGACTGCCGACAAAATTATTTCTTCTTCTCCTTACGAAAAATTAAGAAAAGAAAGATACAGCTCATTCGATTCTGGAAAAGGAAAAGACTTTGCAGATGGAAAATTAAATCTTAAAGATCTTTATACTATCGCTCATGAAAATGGAGAATTAAATCTTCAAAGCGGTAAGCAAGAATTGTTTGAAAATATCATCAATCAATATATTTAATTGATTTAGATTTTAAATATTCTACCTAACAGATTTCTAAAGTCTGTTAGGTTTCTCCAAAATATTTAGTGAGACAAAAAATCTAGAAAAAGTTTAAATTTTTAAACATGATAGTTGTAAGACGTTAAAATGTTTAAAAATGTTTTTTTAGATAAAAATTTCGAAAATGTGTATTAAGATTATGGCTTTTTTACAATGAGATTTAAGAAAAGTAGATTGAAGGTTTAGTTACTATTTTTTGAAAATTGAAATGAATAAAAGTCAGTTTGATAAAATAATAAGTGAGTTTTTTTTATTGAAGGTTTTTTGAAGAGCAGAATCAATCGAAATGCACATTTTTCACTCATTACAAGATGCTGAGAACTTTGTCAAAGTTTTAAACTTTGACAAAGTTTTTTTACGCAAAACCACTTTTAACTTAAACCAAAAAACTTATGAAATTTTTTATTGACACTGCTAATCTTCAAGATATTGAAGAAGCGCAGGCTTTAGGCGTTTTAGATGGTGTAACTACCAATCCGTCTTTAATGGCAAAAGAAGGCATTACAGGAAAATCAAACATCCTGAAACATTATCTTGACATTTGTAATATCGTAGATGGCGATGTTTCGGCTGAGGTTATTTCGACAGATTTTGAAGGAATGATAAGAGAAGGAGAAGAATTAGCCGCCTTACATCCTCAGATCGTAGTGAAATTGCCTATGATTGGCGATGGTGTAAAGGCTTGCAAATATTTTTCTTCAAAAGGAATCCGTACCAATGTAACTTTAGTATTTTCTGCTGGTCAGGCATTATTGGCAGCAAAAGCTGGAGCGACTTACGTTTCTCCATTTTTAGGGCGTTTAGATGACGTTTCAACAGACGGAATGCATTTAATTGCTGAAATCAGAGAAATCTACGATAATTATAATTATCAGACTCAAATCCTTTCGGCTTCTGTAAGGCATACCATGCATATTGTTAATTGCGCCAAAGTAGGATCAGATGTTATGACAGGTCCACTTTCTGCAATAAAAGGGCTGCTGAAACATCCTTTAACCGATATTGGTTTAAAGCAATTTGTAGAAGACGCAAAAAAAATGAATTTGTAATCTTTTTTATTTCCATTTTTATAGTTTTTAAACTCTCTTCCAGCTATTTGGAGGGGAGTTTTTTTATGAAATAAAAGCAACCGATTGTCTCTGTTTTTTATTTTGTAAGAAATATAAGCTTTTGGTTCTAGTGTGTTGACTTTCAGATTATAATATTTTTTAAGTCCCATTTTATAAGGGATAACAAAAGATCTAATTTGGGAGGAATTTTTATACAGTCACTACAACGTTTTAGTGTTTCTTTAAAAAAACTTATATTTTAACATTTTATATTTTTTTTAAGATTTTGAATCAAACGATTTATTATCTCTAACGTTTTCGTGATATTAAACACTGTTTTTATTAATTATTTAATATTTTATAATTATTTGCGTGTATAATTCTTTTTTTAAGTATATTTTTTTTCAAATTGATAAAAAAAATTAACGCAACCGATTGTGTGTTGTTGTTTTTTGCATATATTTGTTTTGACTATAAGTTGTTATTTGTTAGAAATGTTAAAATAAAAATGGATAGCAAAGTCAATCAAAACGAAAACTAACTAAACCAACTATTAACTCATTAAACCAATTATTTATGACTAACTTTTTAATTACTAAAAGCAGATCTAAATACTTTAAGAATCTGGGGTTCTTAATCCTGATGATGGTATTTTCTGCTACGGTAAATGCACAAATTACTGTTACAGGTACTGTAACTGATGGTGTCGGACCAATACCAGGTGTCAATATTATTGTAAAAGGAACCAAAACAAGTACGGTATCAAATTTTGACGGAACGTATACGCTTCAAGCTATTCCCAATAATAGTATTTTGGTCTTTAGCTTTATTGGATATAAACCTCATCATGTTGCAGTGAACAATAAAACTAAAATTGATGCTGTACTAGAAGAAGATTTAAATGATTTGAAAGAAGTTGTTGTTATCGGGTACGGAACCGCAAAAAGAGCAGATTTAACAGGAGCTATTTCTTCTGTTTCTAGTGCTGCCATAGCACAATCTGTTTCTTCAACTTTTGAGCAAGTATTGCAGGGGCGCGCAGCTGGGGTACAGGTACAGCAAAATAGTGGTACGCCTGGAGGAAGTTCTTCGGTACGTATTCGCGGTATCAGTTCTATTACTGGGTCAAACGAACCAATTTATGTTATTGATGGTGTGATTATAGATGGTAATTCAGGTTCTTTAAATACAAATCCGCTTTCAGGGATTAACCCTAACGATATTGCTTCTATCGATATTTTGAAAGATGCTTCTGCAACTGCAATTTACGGATCTAGAGCTGCCAATGGTGTAATTATGGTGACTACTAAAACAGGTAGAAAAGGAGATTTAACTTTAAATTTTGACAGCTATGTAGGTTGGCAGCAAATGCCTAAAGAATTGCAGGTATTAAATTTAAGAGAATATGGGACGTTAAAAAACACGAGAGCAGATTTAGGGATCGTTCAGAGAGATCCATACTTTATTCGTCCTGATTTATTAGGTGAAGGAACAAATTGGCAAGATGAATTATTTCAAACAGGTTTAATTCAAAGCTATAATTTATCAGCGTCAGGCGGATCTGATACAACTACATACGCATTAGGAATGTCTTATTTTGATCAGGATGGGACTATTATCGGATCTTCTTTCGATCGTATGACAATTCGAGCTGTAGTTGATTCTCAGGTAAAGAAATGGATGAAAGTTGGAGTTAATTTGAATGCGTATAAAAGCAACCAAGTTACTACAGTTAATGATGACTCGGTAATCTTAACTGCTTTAAAACAAACTCCAAACGTGGCAGCAAGAAATGCTGATGGAACTTTTGACGGACCAGATACAACAGAATTCGTTCAAACCAATCCATTAGGAATTGCAATGCTGAAAGACAATCACGGAAAAGACTACGGAATTAGAGGAAATGTTTACGCAGAAATTGGTTTTACAAAAGATTTAAAGTTTAAAACAACCTATTCTATTGATTATGGTTTTGGAAACCGTTATACTTTTAATCCATCTTACACTTTTGGAGCATTATCAAATGAAGTTAGAGAAGGATCAAGAACAAAAAGTAATGGAGAAAACTGGATTTGGAATAATTTATTGACTTATAATAAAGCGTTTGGGAAACATGCCGTAAACGCTATTTTAGGGCAAGAAATGCAAGAGCAAAATGGGGAAAGCCTTTACGGATATCGTTCTGGCTATTTAACAAACGGAGCTACAGATTTAAATGCAGGAGACCCAACAACAGCTAGAAACTCAAATGGAAGTTCGACAAAGTCGCTTAGTTCTTATTTTGCAAGAGCAAACTACACATTCGACGACAAATATATTTTAACTGGTACAATTAGAAGAGATGGATCTTCACAATTTGCCGAAGGCAACAAATGGGATTGGTTTCCATCTGCTGCTTTCGCATGGAAAGTTTCAAACGAATCATTTTTAAAAGAAAACCAAACTATTAGCAACCTGAAATTGCGTGCAGGATGGGGAGTTACAGGAAATTCAAGTGTGCCAAATAATGCTTTTACTTCTGTTTATGGTACTTCAGCAACCAATTGGGGAAGTGGGCAAATTGCGACCAATACGGCTAACCCAGATTTGAAATGGGAAAAATCGAAGCAAACCAATATTGGTGTAGACATTGGATTTTTGGATAATAGAATTGAAATTACAGCCGATGCTTATTACAAGAAAACAGAAGATTTATTACTTAGATTATCGCTTCCAGCTTATGTAGGTACAACAGGCCAGGGAGCTACATCACCACCTTTTGCTAATGTCGGTTCTCTAGAAAATAAAGGTTTGGAGTTTACAATAAACACGGTCAACATGCAGAGAAAAGATTTTATTTGGAAAACAAATTTCAATATGACGATGAACCGATCTAAAGTATTGAAATTGAATTCAGAATCTGGTGTTTACGATCAGACCTTACAGCAGGGTTCAGATGTAACGGTTGTAACTCGTACTGCTGTGGGACAGCAAATAGGACAATTTTACGGTTATAAAGTAATCGGACGTTTTGAAAAAGCAACAGATTTCTATTATAAAGATGCTAATGGAGTGGTAAAACCAACCGCATTGCCAGAAGGAATGGCAATTGGCGAAAATGGTGTTTGGATTGGAGATTATATGTTTGAAGACGTAAACAAAGATGGTGTAATTAACGAAAAAGATGCTGGTTATATTGGTAATCCTAATCCAGATTTTACTTTTGGTCTTAACAATAGTTTCTCTTTCTTAGGGTTTGATGTGAGTATTTTATTTACAGGATCTTATGGAAATGAGGCTTTAAACTATCAAAGAAGATGGTTAGAAAACCCTCGTGAGAATACCAACTTGCTAAAAACTGCTTTGGGATATGCACAATTAGAATTAATCGACCCGAATGGACCAAACGATTATCGTAACGTTCAGATTGTAGGCGGAGATCCTTACATGCCAAGAATTGGAGCTTCTTCGGCTTCTTCAGCATCAAATTATCGTTTGAGCAATAGATTTGTAGAAGACGCTTCTTATGTAAGACTTAAAAACATTTCAATATCATATAATCTTCCTAAAGATTTATACACTAAGTACGGTATTTCAAATGTAAAGGTTACTTCAAACATGCAGAATATTTTAACCTTTACGAAGTATAAAGGATACGATCCAGAAGTTGGTGCAATAAATCAAAATCAGCTTTTAAACGGTGTCGATAACGGACGTTATCCTTCACCAACAATCACTACACTTGGATTAACAGTTAATTTCTAAAAAGCGCACAATGAAAACAAAGAAAATATTTTACACGGCTTTAATTATTGCATTGCCATTTGTTTGGACGAGTTGCAGCGACATTTTAGACGTTGAACCAAATGATGTAATTACAAAAGAAAATTTTTATAAAACGGAATCTGATTTTCAGGCCGCAACAGGACCTTTATACAACAAAGTTTGGTTCGATTTTAATGATAAATTCTATTACGGATTAGGAGATGGACGTGCCGCAAACATGTACGCACCTTTCTCAGATTACGTTTATCCGTTTACAGATTTAACAGAAACGGGATTAACAGGACCTTTGGTTTCGGCTTGGGCATCTTTGTATAATGTGATTCAGCAATCTAATAATGTGATTATTGGAATTTCTGGAAGTTCAATGAACGCAACTGTTAAAAACAAATATATTGCCGAAGCTCGCTTTATGAGAGGAACCGCTTATTGGTATTTGGCTTCGTTATGGGGAGATGTTATCATTTCTACTGACCCGAGCGAATTGGTAAAAAATCCAATCGTGAACAAAAATCCAATGAAAGATGTTTACGAATTTTCGATGCGTGATTTAGAATTTGCAGCTAAATATCTTCCAGAAACAGCAGGGCAAGCTGGACGTTTAACAAAATACAGCGCTTACGGAATGTTATCTCGTGTTTACTTATCATTTTCGGGAGTGAGCGACAATCCAAACAGCGGAACGCGCAATCAGGAATATCTTGATTTAGCCAAAAAAGCGGCAGAAAAAGTAATGAGTTCTGGACCTTATAGTTTAATGGCAAATTATGAAGATTTATTCATGATTGACAATAACAATAATACAGAATCGATGTTTGCGCTTCAATGGGTTCCTAATGGAGATTATGGAGTAAACAATACGCAGCAGGCCTATTTTGCATTAGGTTCTGATATTACAGGAGACGATGCAGCTTGGGGATATTGGACCAGAGCTTCTTATAATGTTTTACAAGAATATGAATCAAAAGATCTTCGCCGTAGAGCAACTTTTATGGGAGACAACGACCATTATGCTGAAATCAATAAAGCAAACGGCGGTTATACTGTAGATCACAGTGCTGATTTCCTTACAATTAAAAAAGGTGTTGTAGGTTCTACAAAAGACAATTCTAAAATTACCCGTATGAATTCTGCTTTAAATACTTACATGTTACGTCTAGCAGAAGTGTATTTGAACTATGCAGAAGCAGCTTTAGGAAACAATGCATCAACTGCTGATGCAACAGCGATTTCGGTTGTAAACAGACTTCGTACACGTGCAGGATTAAACCCAAAAACAATTTTGACTTATGCTGATATTATTCACGAAAGAAGAGTCGAATTGTGTATGGAAGGACAATACTGGTACGACTTAGTTAGAAGAGCTTACTACAAACAACAAGAAGTAATCAACTATATAACAGGACAAAACAGAGGAACAATAACTCCAATTTTATACGACACAGCAACAAATACAGTTACGGTTGATGCTTCAAAAGCTACAAGTCCGAGAGCAATTGGTGTAATCGATGCAACAATTTTCACACTTCCTTATCCAGAATCTGAATTGGTTCAGAATCCGTTATTGAGAGAAAATCCAGTTCCGTATCAGTTTACAGAAGAGAAAATAAAAGACTTATTCTAGTTTCAGAAATAAAAAACTAAAAGACATAAATATGAAATATATTTTAACTAAAAAGTATTGGGCACCAATTGCACTGTTAAGCATGATGGTTTTCGGTATGCTATTTACTTCTTGCGATAACAATGATTCAGAAGGAAGCACAATTACAATTACAAAAGTGTTTTTAGAAGACGTAAATTCATCTGTACCAGACAGAGAAGTAACTTTTGCCCGTTTAGGACAGCTATTGCGTATAGAAGGTTCTGGATTTTCAGGATTGAAGAAAGTTTACATAAACGGATACTCAACTTACTTTAATGTGGTTTTTGTTTCTAATAATTCAATGCTGGTAAGCGTTTCTGCAGATACCCCGATTTTAGAAGCAGATCCATCAGTAAGAAATACAATCCGTTTTGTCAATGATAATAACGAATTTACTTTTCCTTTTGAAATTAGAGCAGGGAGACCAGAAATTACGAGAATTTCAAATACAATGCCTAATGCAGGAGAAAAAATTACAGTTTACGGAAGTGGCTTAACAGAAGTAAGCAAAGTAGTTTTCCCAGGCAATGTTGAGGTTACAACTGGAATTGTTTCAGACGAAGATGGAGAATCATTTACAGTCGTGGTTCCAAATGGAGTTTCGGATAATGGAGGTTCAATATTCGTACAAGGATCAAATGGAGGAGTATATTCTCCAGCGTACTTTAACTGTAAAAGAGCTATTATTTTAGATTTTGACGGAAGAGGACAACATAGTTTCTGGGGAACACCACCAGCAACCGGTATGATTTTAGGAACTGATTTGGAATCAGCTTCAATTGGAGCAGGAAATCTTTCTCAAGGTAAATACGTACCGCATCGTCCATCTCGTCTTACTTCAATTGCAGCAGCTACAGGAAGAGCAACAGAAGTTTGGACAGGAGGAACAGGTGTTGATAACTGGAGAGCTCAATTTACTCCTTTTATTCCAGCAACCACACCGTTGGATAAAGTAGCATTTCAGTTTGATATCTATGTACCAGATGCATGGAAAGATTCAGGATATTTAAAAATATGTACAATTAATAATTTCAACGCAGGAGCATGGTCTGGAGGAGTGTATAATTATATTCCTTGGTTAGTTGATGGAAAATCCGTCGCTTTCCAGACTACAGGATGGGTAACGATTACTATTCCTTTAAACAAGTTTTATCAATGGTCTAAAGAAGCCTCAACATTTGAAACTGTTTTAGCTTATCGTGAAGCCGCAACGTATCAAAACTTTGGTATTTGGTTCGAAAATTTGGATGTAAAAATGAAAGATGTGCTAGGAAACACAAGTGAAGTAGAATTCCCTTCAAAAGCAACTTCTGTAAAAGTGTACACAGACAACTGGAGAATTGTACCATTAGACGCACCAGTTTATAATGATTTCCCTAACTAAAAAATGACCAAAATGAAATATATAAAGATATTACCTGTAATTGCTTCATCATTGTTGTTATTCGCTTCTTGCGATGACAACTTGATGGAGTGGGGAAAAGACCCAGAACATGGCGAAGTAACTGGAGCTGAGCTTCCGCTGGCTTTAGTAGAGAAAATAAGCCGTTACGAACCATTAAAAAACTATTCGGATTTTTCATTAGGAAACGGAATCGGAATCAGTTTATACATGAGCGATGCCACTTATAGAAAAATTGTAAACGAAAACTTTGACGAAGTTACACCAGGTTACGAAATGAAACACGGTGCCATGGTAAATGCTAAAGGAGCAATTGATTTTGCCAATGTGGATGCTTTTATCGCTGCAACAAAAAGCGCAGGATTAAAAGTTTTTGGACATACTTTAGTTTGGCATTCCAACCAAAATGCAAGTTATCTAAACGGTATTATTGCCCCAACAGTAATTCCAGGTTCAAGCGGCACAAATGTTTTGGATCTAACACCTATTAAAAGCGGAACTTTCACAGGATGGACTAGAAATAATCCAGGGAAAGGAATCACAACAGTTGCGAATTCTGGCCTAACCAGCACTTCTGCCGCAATCCAATTAGCATCAAGCGCAAGTTCTTCTGCAGCTTACAATTTGCAGCTTACTTCGCCAAATGTGCCAATTGTTTCAGGACATAATTATGAAATTTCATTTTATATCAAATCTGATGTTGCAGGTAAAGGGCGTATTTCATTCAATGCTTCATTAACCAACCAATATCCATACAAAGACTGGTTTGCAACAGGAGGAACATGGACAGAAGCATTTGCAACAACTTCTACTTGGCAGCAGGTAAAAATCAAATTGGCTCCAGGCGATTTTGCATCAGGAAGTACAAGTTTTCAGTTTAATTTAGATTTAGGATATCTTCCAAACGTAACGTATTTAATCGACGCCAATACTTTGGCAGTTGTTGATTTGGATGCCGCAACAGGACCAGTTAATCTGATTGCTAACGGAAATTTTAATTCAGGTATTACAGGCTGGAGTAAAGCCAACGGAGCAGCAGATGCTTTAAGTGCAGGAACAGGAGCTTCAAATGTTTATGAAGGAAGTGGATCAATGAAAGTAGTAAACGCTACATCTGATGCTTCGAACCAATGGAAAACTCAAATTCAGACCACTTTTACTTCTGCATTAGTGGCAGGAAAAAGCTATACTATTTCTTATATGATTCGTTCTGAAGCAAATGGTTCTGTAAGATGTTCAACAACACCATCAGGAGTAGCAAGTTATCAGGGAGATCAGACTACTACAACTACATGGAAACAAATCGAATGGAAAATTACAGCAAAAGGCGGTGAAACTGGTTTTGGTTTTGATTTAGGAGGAGCTGCTGGAACTTATTATATCGATAATGTTCTGGTAACTGATGGATCAACTACTGGCGGAGGACCTACAGCACCTGTAACAATTGAAAAAACAGATGCTGAGAAAACCAAAATTATTGGCGATGCCATGACAGATTGGATTTCTAAAATGATGACACACTATAAAACAAGCGTTTTCTCTTGGGATGTTGTAAATGAACCAATGAAAGAAGATGGAACATTAAGAAACGGAACTGAAGGTGATACAGCAACAGATTATTTCTCATGGGTAAAATATTTAGGAAAAGATTACGCTGTAAAAGCATTCAAATTGGCGCGCCAATACGGAAATGCAACCGACAAACTTTTCATAAACGATTACAACCTAGAATCTAGATTAGATAAATGTGACGGATTAATCGAATATGTAAAATACATTGAAAGCCAAGGCGCTCAAGTAGACGGAATTGGAACACAGATGCACATTGGCTTGACAACTGATAAAGACAAAATTGTTCAAATGTTCCAAAAATTGGCAGCTACAGGAAAATTGATCAAAATTTCTGAGTTAGATATTAGATTGGGTACTGCTACGCCAACAGTTGCACAACAGGCTTCTCAGGCAGAAATGTACCAATATGTTATTGATATGTACAAAAAATACATTCCTGTAGGGCAACAATACGGAATTACAATTTGGGGAGTATCTGATAATTCTAAAGAACATGAATACTGGCTTCCAAACGAATCTCCAAATCTTTGGGATGCAAATTATGTTCGTAAACATGCCTACAAAGGCGCAGCAGACGGACTTGCAGGAAAAGACGTGAGTTTAGGTTTCTCAGGAGAATTACAAAAACCTTAAATATTTAATTAGTAATTATCCATAGTGCAAATCTGTAAAAATGGTTTGTACTATGGATTATTTATTTTCTTAATTTTTACAGCTCAAGATCTATACGAGCAAAAAACAAATCGAAATGGCTTTTACTCATAAAACAAATCGAATCAGTTTTTTTATAAAAAACAGTTTCCTTCTAATGGCTTTATTGACGATCCAGTCTGGTTTTTGTCAAAACATACCCCATCTTCAGAAAAAAGGAAACAAAACACAATTAATTGTTAACGAAAAATCATTTTTGATTCGTGGAGGAGAACTTGGAAACTCTTCTGCCACAAGTATGGAAAGCATGGAAACCATTTGGCCAAAATTGGTAGACATGAACCTCAACACCGTTCTCATGCCTGTTTATTGGGAATTGATAGAACCAGAAGAAGGTAAATTTGATTTTCAGTTGGTAGATGATTTAATTCTTCGTGCAAGAAAAGAAAACTTAAAACTTGTTTTTCTGTGGTTCGGATCTTGGAAAAACAGTATGTCAAGTCATGCGCCAGAATGGGTAAAACTCAATCAGAAAAAATATCCAAGAGTTAAAGACGATACCAACAAAAGTCATGAGATTTTAACGCCTTTTAGCGAAAACAATCTTCAAGCCGATTTGAATGCATTCAAAAAATTAATGGCTCACATTAAAGATTTCGATCAAAAAGAGCAAACCGTAATCATGATTCAGGTTGAGAATGAAATCGGAATGCTGCCAACTGCCAGAGACTATCATCCATTGGCAAATGAAGCTTTCAAAAAAGAAGTTCCAAAAGAATTGCTGCAATACCTTCAAAAAAATAAAGAAAAACTTGTTCCCGAATTTTCAGAAATCTGGAAGAAAAACGGATTCAAAACAAAAGGAAACTGGGAAGAAGTTTTTGGAAAAGGACTTCATACCGATGAAATTTTTATGGCTTGGTATTTCTCAAAATTCACCAACATAATTGCCAAAGCAGGAAAAGATATTTATCCACTTCCTATGTTTGTAAACGCGGCTCTAAATGCACCAGAAAAAAAACCGGGACAATATCCAAGCGCTGGACCTTTGCCACATATTATGGATGTATGGAAAGCGGCTGGAAATGCGATCGATTTTTTAGCACCCGATTTTTACAATCCGTCGTTCAAACAATGGAATGATTTATTTACCCGTCAAGGCGATCCGTTATTTATTCCAGAACACCGTTTTGATGAAACCGCGCCTTTTAAAGGTTTATATGCCATTGGGCATTATGAAGCGATTGGTTTTTCGCCATTTTCAATAGAATCTGTTGCCGATGCCAAAAAAGAACCTCTAGGAAAAATATACGATTTAGTGCAACAGTTAACTTCAACAATTGAAGCCAATAAAGGACAAGGAAAAATTGACGGTGTTTTGTTAGACAAGGTAAATAATACGCAAATCATTAAAATGGGCGATTACGAATTCACTTTCAAACACGATTATACGCTAAATTGGTCAGATGGAGCAAAAGCTGAAACATGGCCAATGTCAAGCGCCATTATTATAGAAATTGCCAAAGATGAATTTTACATTTCAGGATCAGGAATTGTAGTTACTTTTAAACCTTTAAAAGGAAATGTAAATGCTGGAATTCTAAAAACCGATCAAGGCAAGTTTGAAAATGAAAAATGGAAAACCATCAGACATTTTAACGGAGATCAAACCCATCAAGGGAGACATTTAAGAATTTCAGTTGGAGATTACGAAATTCAAAAAATAAAATTATATAGTTACGAATAGGTTTTTTATTCGCCACGAATTTCCACTAATTATTTTAGCCACAGATTAAAAAGATTAACACAGATTATTTTTAAAAAATCCTTTTAATCCTTTTAATCTGTGGCAAAAAAAACATAATACAATGAAAAAGATACTTCTAGCATTTTTAATAACAGTTAGCATCAACGCACAAATAAAGCTTCCGCGATTGATAAGTGACGGAATGATATTGCAGCGCGATACAAAAGTTAATATTTGGGGCTGGGCATCGCCAAACGAAAAAGTCGAACTCGAGTTTAATCGTAAAACATACAAAACCACAACGGCTCAAGATGGAAAATGGTCGA
Source organism: Flavobacterium movens (assembly GCF_039581425.1). Lineage (NCBI taxonomy): Bacteria > Pseudomonadati > Bacteroidota > Flavobacteriia > Flavobacteriales > Flavobacteriaceae > Flavobacterium > Flavobacterium movens. Next base: position 474,852 of record NZ_JBCPXY010000003.1, on the reverse strand, counting down.
TTCAGCTTCCGTCTCAAAAAGCAGGCGGACCTTACGAAATGACTTTAAAAGCATCCAATACAATTGTCTTGAAAAATATCCTTTTTGGTGATGTTTGGCTGTGTTCTGGCCAATCGAATATGGAATTGCCGATGGATCGCTTAAAAGACAAATACAAAGATGTTATTGCAAAATCTGCAAATCCGCAAATCCGACAATTTTTGGTTCCCGATGAATATTACTTCGAAAAAGAAAGAAACGATTTTTCGTCTGGTTCGTGGGTTGAATCAAATCCTATAAACGTTTTACAGTTTACAGGCGTTGGCTATTTCTTTGCTTTAGAAATATACGAAAAGTATAAAATTCCAATTGGGTTGATCAACAGCGCTTTGGGCGGTTCTCCAGCAGAATCTTGGATTAGCGAAGAGAGCATTAAAAAATTCCCAGAATATTATCAGGAATATTTAAAATTCAAAGACGGAAAGCTAGAAAAACAAATCGACGAAAATGACCGAAAAGTAAGTTCAGAATGGTATAAAAAACTGAATGAAACCGATCTTGGACTGAAAGAGAAATGGAGGAATTCTGTTGAAACTTCAGATTGGAAAGTAATGAACATTCCAGGTTATTGGGCTGATGGAGAACTTGGAAAAACAAACGGTTCGGTTTGGTTTAAAAAAGATTTTGTTCTGGAAAAAGTAAAAGAAAATCAGGCAAAATTAATTTTAGGAAGAATTGTAGACGCTGATTCGGTTTTTGTAAACGGAAATTTTGTTGGAACAACTTCGTACCAATATCCGCCAAGAATTTATTCTTTTAATGCAAATGTTTTAAAAGAAGGTAAAAACGAGATTACAGTTCGCGTTATCAACAATTCAGGGAGAGGAGGTTTTGTAACCGATAAACCTTATGAACTCATTATTGGCGATAATACAGTTGATTTAAAAGGCGTTTGGAAGTACAAATTAGGTTCAAAAATGGAACCGCTTCCTGGACAGACTTTCGTTCGCTGGAAACCGGTCGGACTTTACAATGCGATGATTGCACCTTTGAAAAATTACCCAATAAAAGGCGTTTTATGGTATCAAGGAGAAGCCAATACCAAAAAGCCTTTGGAATATGGAGCTTTAATGGAATCTCTAATAACAAATTGGCGAGCACAATGGAAACAGGAAAATTTACCCTTTTTACTAGTGCAGCTTCCAAATTTTATGGATCCAAAAACAGAGCCTTCAGAAAGCAGTTGGGCAGCTTTGAGACAGCAGCAGTTAAATACGCTGAAAGTTCCGAATACAGGATTGGCTATAACTATAGATTTAGGCGAATGGAACGATATTCATCCATTAAATAAATATGATGTTGGCAGAAGATTAGCGCTTCAGGCAAAGAAGTTGGTTTATGGGGATAAAAACGTAACAGCTTCGGGTCCGATTTTTCAATCTATGAAACAAAATGGAAACAAATTGGTTTTAAGTTTTTCCAATATTGGATCTGGCTTCATGATTAAAAAAGAAAACGAATTAAAAGAATTCGCTATTGCGGGAACTGACGGAAAGTTTGTATGGGCAAAAGCGATTATTGAAGGTAATAAAATCGTAGTTTGGAATGACTCGGTTGCAAATCCTGTAAAAGTTCGTTACGCTTGGGCAGATAATCCTTCTGAAGCTAATTTATACAATAAAGAAGACTTACCAGCTTCGCCATTTGAAGCAGAGTTGAAGTAGAATTTATTTAGTTAGCGAGACCTTTGTCAAAGTTTAAAACTTTGACAAAGTTTGCCGTAAACATTTTTTTCTCAGGATAAATTCCGGAGGAATGAAATATTTATAGATTAATTAATCCGCTGTCGGCAAAAGCTCTAGAGGAGCGCCATAATTGTTTGTAATCAATATTTTACCTCGCTGGGGCTTTTTTGAAATGGGAATAATTGTTTCTATAAATATTTCGTCCCGCTGGGACTTGCGGTAAAATATTGATGTTTAAAAATTACTTCAAATTTTCTACGAGCATTTTCAAAAATGCCGTAACCGCTTTTTTTTCATATACTTCCTTCAAAGAAATAAGCATGGCAGTTCGTGTCATATTTTTGCCTTGAATCGGAATAGCGTACAAATCTTTCTCGTTTTCAATAGTAGTTTTGGTCAAAATAGTATGCCACTTTCCAGTTTTAATTAGTTCAAGTAACGTTGGAATATCGTTTATTTCAATCGTAACTTTTGGGTTTAAATTACTTTTTTCAAAAGCTTTATTGATAAATTGTGTCGTACTGAAACCACTCGACGGAAGTGCAAGCGGCAAAGAACTCACCTCATCTAGAGAAATACTTTTTTTATGAGTTAAAGGCGTCTCTGATGCTGTAACCAAAGCCATTGGCGAAGTAAACAGTTCGAGATATTTAAAGTGCGCTTCGGCAGCAATTTCTTCAAAAGTCAGGATTACATCAAGTTCAAAATGATTTAGTTTCTGAATTAATTCCTGCGAAGTTCCAAACACAATTTCGAATTGAATTTTAGGATATTCCGAACTAAACAAAATTAAAGCTTTTGTCACCACATGACGTAATGCATACGTTACGCCAATTGCTACTTTTCCCGTTTCCAGATTATTTAAGTCTTTTAGTAATTCCAATCCGTCAGAAGCTTTGTTGACAGATTGTTGGGCATAAACGGCAAACAGATCTCCAGCTTCGGTAAGCGTAATTCTTTTCCCGATTCGGTTAAAAAGCGGAACCTGCAATTCGTCTTCCAGTTGTTTAATTTGCTGCGATAATGTGCTTTGGCTAATATAAAGTGCCGAAGCGGCTTCAGTAAAATTCAGTAATTCTTTTGCTTTGAGAAAATATTTTAGTTGTCGGAGTTCCATTTCTAAATCGGTTTTATCGATTGATTTTATCGAAAAATAAGGTTTTACAAATATAGAAATTCTTAAGAACTTTGTCATGTTGCAAAATTAAAGCAGAAACAAAATGGAAATTATAGCATTACAAGAAGGAAATTATGTTGCCAATTCTAAAAAAGAATTTAAACTTTTGTCAGACGGATCAAACGATCCAGGTTTAAAAATGGCCATTCAGCCTTTTGTTGTTATCACCGATAATGATGTTATTTTATTAGATTTCGGATTAGGATTTGTAAATAATGGAGTTCCGTTTATTTATGAAATTTTACGAAAAAACAATATCGAACCTCAACAGATAACAAAAATTTTGGTTTCGCATTTACATAAAGATCATATTGAAGGAATTGGTTATTTTGAAAACGGAAATTTGGTTCAGAATTTTCCAAATGCGACAATTTATATTCAAAAACGCGAAATAGATTTTGCTTTAGAACAAATCAATAATCCGTCTTACGTTCCTGAAATATTGAATGAGTTGGAAAATCTTCCAAACGTGGAATTGTTAAATGCTGACAGCGGACAAATTACTAACGAAATTTTCTATGAAGTCTCTGCTGGACATACCCAATTTCATCAAGTTTTTTGGATTAAAGCCGATGATGAGATTGTTTTTTATGGAGCCGACGATTTACCACAAAAAATATATTGGTCCATGCATGTTGCCTATAAAACTGATTTTGACGGAAAACGCGCTAGGGAATCTCGCAAAAAATGGGAACAGCAGGCAAAAGATGAAAACTGGAAAGTGCTTTTTTATCACGATATGAAAGAGCCAATTCTAGAATTTATCGAAGAAAAAATGAAATACGTATCCTAAAGCTTTACAATCAATTTCAGCTTTAAAACAATAAAAGGAAAATTCAGATTAAATTATTTAGTCTGAATTTTTTTTTGGCAGAAAATAGAAGAAATAAAACGCTCTTTATTTTTTCTTCCAAAGAAGAACGCAGAATAGAAAATGCTTTGGTAATCTGTGCTTCGACAGTTTTTATTGAAACGTCAAGGTGTTCTGCAATTTCGATATTTGTTAAACCTTCTTTTTTACTCAGAATAAAAACCTCTTTACATTTTGGAGGCAGGTTTTGAATTTCTTTATTCACAGCATTCAAAACTCTTTGAAAAGCTTCTGAATCTTCTTCCTGAACAATTCCGTTCAAAGCATCGTAGTATGATTTTTCAAGAGAAAACAAAGACTGATTTTTTCGATATAAATCGATAAATTCATTATAAGTCAATTTATAAAGAAAGCTTTTTAGAGAATGATCTGCTTTTAATCTCGTTCGCTGTTCCCAGACTTTAATAAAAACATTTTGAACAATATCTTCGGCGCTGTAAACATTCTTAACCAGACTGTTGGCATATACGCAAAGTTTATGATGATAAGTATCAATAATGTAGGTATAAGCGCTTTCATCTCCATTTTTTAGAGATTCAATTAAAATAGTATTGTCGCTGTAATCCTCAATCTTCATAAAAACAAATATATAAATTAATAGTTTTTTAGGTTAAAAAGTAAACCGAATTTGCTCAAAACGACTTCTTTTTTACTTTTCTATTTGAAATTTATTACAAATAAAAAAGGAATAAAAATGCAAATATAAATCTTTTACTTTATAATTTCTACCTAATTAGTAGGGTTTTGTTGAAAGAAAACACTTGCATGAAATAAAAAAATCATCAAAATGAAAAAAACTTTATCAAATTGTTAGGGTTTTGTTTTTTAGCTTCGTAATAATATTAAAAACGACTAAAATGACAGTAAAAAAGTCAGAGCGACTAATTGTTAAATTTATCACAAATCAAGCCTCTCAAGAAGAGATTGAGCAGCTTACAGAGTGGTTAAAAGAAGAAGAGAATCAAATTGTATTCAAGGATTTTATAAAAACCAATTATGCAATTGATACTGCTTTGAACACTTTTGATTCTACTGAAGTTAGGAAACAGCTTTCTGATAGAATGGCTAAAGAGAAAAATGTGTTTTATAAAAGAAGGTTTTCGTCTTATTATAAATATGCTGCGATTTTGGTTGTGGCTTTAGGTGGATTTTATTTTTATAAAAATTCTGTTTCTGAACAAGTTAAACAAAATGTTATTGTTCCGCGAGTAGATGAAATTGTTTTACAATTTGGCAACGGATCTTCAGAAACTATTGATACTTCTGAAGAAAAAAATCTAACTGATAAAGAGGGAAATATTATTGGAAAACAGGAAAAAAACCGACTGGTTTATAATAAAGCTTTTGCTTCTGGAGAATTGGTTTACAATACATTGAAAATTCCGTACGGGAAAAAATTTGATGTACAGTTATCAGACGGAACTGTGGTGCATTTAAATTCTGGAACTTCATTACGATATCCGGTGCAGTTTGTCAAAAACAAAAGCAGAGAAGTGGACTTAATAGGAGAGGCTTATTTTGAAGTAAGTAAAGACAAAGCGCATCCGTTTACGGTAAAGGCGCAGGAAGTAAATGTTGAGGTTTTGGGAACCAAGTTCAATGTTGATTCTTATAGCAACAATAGTAGTACAGATGTGGTTTTGGTTGAGGGAAAAGTTTCGCTTTATAAAAATCAGAAAACAAACCAAAATCAGGTTTATTTAATGCCAGGTTATAAAGGCTCGAATCAGAAAGGTGCAGACGATATAAAAATAGAACAAGTTAATACAGATTATTATACTGATTGGTTAAAAGGAAGCTTGGTTTTTAAAAATGCCTCTTTTGATGATATTATCAAAAAGCTGGAACGCAAGTATAATGTGACTTTCATTAATAAAAATAAAACGCTTGGGAAAGAAATTTTTAATGCTCGTTTTGATAACGAACCGATTGAGGTGGTTTTAAAATATTTCAGTGACAGCTATAAGATTGATTATGATATTGACCGAGACAGAATTACGATAAAATAAATTATCAATTAATAATTCATAATTAACAATTAAAAAAAAGCCTATGTAACAAAATCCAAAAATGAAAAGGATCGTTATAAAAAAACCGGAAAATGCGCCAACATTTCCCGGCAGAGTATATGCGGTCAGTTAATTAACCAACCAACATTAAAAAACATTTTAAAAGTATGAAAAAACTCTTGAACAGAATCAGGTTTGATAAGCCTTTTTTGAAATTTGATTTGAAAATGAAATTGACCACATTATTTCTGCTAACTGCCTTAACAGTAATGCACGCCGGAACCACTTATTCTCAAAAAAACAAGATTTCTTTTAATGCCAGCAACATGACCGTTGCCAAAGTGATTGAAAGACTTGAATATACTACAGATTACAGATTTGTGTACAATGTGAGATCTGTAGATTTAAACAGAGTAATCGACGTAAATGCATACGAAACTTCGATCGAAGTTATTTTAAACAAAATTTTTAATAATACCAGTACCGATTTTAAAGTATCAGGAAATCATATTATTCTGACGCCTAAAAAAATGACTGCCGAAAAACCGATTGAAACAAAAAAGGAAGTGGCTGATTTTATCGTAAAAGGTAGGGTTACAGATGAAAAAGGAATGCCTTTAGTTGGTGCAGCAGTTGCTGATAATGGCTCTGGAAGAGGTGTAAACACTGATTTTAATGGAGAATATCAGATTATTGCAGTAAGTAGCGAAACGACTTTGGCTTATTCTTATTTAGGATATGTAAGACAGGAAATAAAAGTTGAAGGAAGAAGTGTTATCAATGTTGTTTTAAAAGAAGATGTGCAGCAATTAGAAGGTTTGGTTTTAACAACTGGATATCAGAATATTTCGGCTGAAAAAATAACAGGTTCTTTCTCCAATCTGAAAGCAAAAGAGTTTCAGGAGCAGCGTTTGAGCAGTATGGATAAAATTTTGGAAGGACGTATTGTTGGATATCAGGATGGCAAAATTCGTGGTACTACAACTATGAGAGGTGTAGTTTATCCTCTATACGTTATTGACGGATTTCCTGTAGAAAGTACAAAACTAACGCCTTATGCCACTATAGAAGAAAATGTGCCGAATCTGAATCTAGAGGATATCGAAACGATTACAGTTTTAAAAGATGCGGCAGCGGCTTCTATTTATGGTTCTCGTGCAGCAAATGGAGTGGTAGTTATTACAACAAAAAAAGCAAAAGCGGGAAAAACAAATATTTCGTTCTCAAGCAATTTAACCGTTAAGCCTTATAGAAATTATACTGGAAATCTTACTGATTCTGGTGATATTATTGGTTTAGAAAAAGGCTGGGCGGCAGGAAACCCAAATCTGCAAGGAGCAAATGCTGGAACTTATGCGCAATCATTATTAAATAATGCTGCATTTACAAGTTTAGGAATGAATACTTTATTAAATGGTTATGCAGGTAAAATTTCTATGGCAGAAATGAATAATCGTTTAAATACACTTGGTGCACAGGGATATAAATATTATGATGATATTGCAAAATATGCTAAACGTGATCAGTATTTTATGCAGCACAACCTTAGTTTAGGTAAAGCAAGCGAAAACAATACTTTTAATGCATCGATTACTTACAAAGACAATCAGCTTGAAGATATGTATTCTGAGAATCAGTCAGTGGGAATTAATCTGAAGAATTCTACTCAAATTAACAGCTGGCTTTCTTTAGATTTAGGTACTTATTTAAATTACGGAACAGGAGATACACAAAGTTATTTTGCATCAGCTCCCGGATTTAAATTTCAGGCGTACAATCAATTGGTCAATAATGATGGAAGTAATTTTGTTTCTACAGCGGCGTCTCGCTACAATAATTTTACGCTTCAGTCTATGCAGAATTACGGACTGTATAATATGGATATTACGCCGATGGATGAATTTGGAAGAAATCTTGTTGAAAATAAAAACTTTCTAAACAGAACGTACGCAAAGTTTAACGTTAAATTCAGCAAAGCCTTTACATACAATGCGATGTTCCAATACGAATATGGCGCAGATCGTGCAGAACAGCTTTCTGGCAAAGATTCTTATTACGTAAGAAAGAGAGTAAACGAATTGGTTACTATTGTAAACAATAAAGCGGTTTACAATCTTCCTTATGGCGATATTATAAAAGAAACCAATCAGTTTACAAACGCTTACAATTTCCGTCAGCAGTTAAACTTCAATCAGACTTTTAATGAAAAACATGATTTTTCTGCCATTGCAGGTATGGAAATTCGTCATACAAAATTAGAATTCAGCAATAATACACGCTATGGTTATGATTCTCAAACTTTAGGTTTTGCGCCAATAAATCAAGCAGATTTACTTAAAGTTTACGGAGGAGTTTTTGGAGGTTACATGATTCAAGACGATTTTTCACTAGAAAAAGAAATGCTAAACCGTTTTGTCTCTGTTTACTCAACAGGCGGATATACCTATGATGGAAGATACACCGTTTCTGGAAGTATACGTATGGATCGTTCTAATCTTTGGGGAACAGACAGTAAATATCAAAATAAACCAACTTGGTCTGCTGGAGCAGGATGGAATATTGACAAAGAATCTTTCTTCAAAGTTTCGTGGGTAGATGCGCTTAAAGTACGAGCTTCTTATGGTATTTTAGGAAATGTTGCTAAAGATACAGCGCCTTATTTAACAGCATATTACAACTCTAATTCAAATGTTGGAGGAACTCAAGGAACTGTTAGATCAAGACCAAATCCTGAATTATCTTGGGAAAAAACAACAACAACCAACATTGGTTTGGATTTTTCATTGTTCAAAAGCAGATTAAGCGGAAGCTTAGATCTTTACAACAAAAAAGGAGAAGATTTATTGGCAAGCAGTCAGGGAATTCCAACAGAAGGCTGGGGGTATTCTACTTATACCATCAACAATGGAGGAATGACAAATAAAGGAATCGAGGTAACTTTGAGAGGAACAATCGTAAAAACACCTTCATTCTCATGGGATGCTGCTATTTTGTATGCTAATAATAAAAATAAAGTAGATTTTATAAATGTAAAAGCACCAGTTTATTATTTACAGTTAGATCAAGCACAATCTTTTCCGAGAGTTGGAACAAGTTTTAACTCTATTTACGGTTACAAATGGGCAGGACTAAGCAGTACAGGACTGCCGCAGGTTTATGACGCAAACGGAACAGCTGTAAAATACAATCCGGGGCAACTTGATGCTATTAAAGATTATGGTTCAACAGTACCAACTCACAGCGGATCATTCCATACTTCAGCTAATTACAAAAATTTCTCGCTCTCAGCACTTTTCGTTTACGAGTTAGGACATAAAATTAGAAATAGCTACTTGCCAATGCTAAGCAATAATTATAATAGCGCAATGGGTGGTTATGTAACAGATATTACGGTTGTAAACAATCATATTAGAGATCGTTGGCAGCAGCCAGGAGACGAAGCATTTACAAATGTTCCAAGAGTTGTTTATGAGTATGAACCCGATTTTAGTTCAGATTCACAAACTATTTATTCATACGCAGATATTAACATTTTAGACGCTTCAAATATTAGATTGAGCAACGTTTCATTAGCTTATCAAATGCCAAAAGAATTGATGAAGAGAGTAAAATTAGATGGAGTTCGTTTTAATCTAAATGCCGAAAACGTGTTTACTGCAGCAAAAAGCAGAGATGCCAAATTCTTATTGAATGGTTTCCAATCTCCAAGTTTTGTTTTTGGTGTAAATGTTAACTTTTAATTTTTAAAGACGAGACAATGAAAAATATATATAGAAATGTAGTGTGCCTATTAGCTTTAGGATTGACTTTGGCATCTTGCGAAAATTATCTAGACGATATTCCTAAAGGATCAAAAACACCAACCACCTTGGCAGATTTTGAAGCTTTTTTGAGAGATGAATACACCAACCAGAGAGTAGACGTTTTACCTGCTTTGCACGTATTAAACGATCAGTTTGTAAACGCTGCAACTTTATCAAGCAATAGATTGTATAATGCAAACTATATGTGGGATGAAAATGCAAATCGTATCGAATTGAAACCATCAGATGAAGGAACTTATTATGGAGGTTATCAAGGAATTTCTACTTTTAATTTAATAATCGAAAATGCTTTAACAACAACAAAAGCAACAGAACAGGAGCAAAGAGTTGTTTGGGCTCAAGCAAAATTGTTGCGTGCCATGAATTATTTTAATCTGGTAAATTTTTACGCAGATACGTATGTGGCTTCAACAGCATCGACAAAATTATCTGTTCCGTTAATTACGAGCGCCAACATTAATGCGCCAAGCAAACAAGTAACTATTCAGGAATTATATGATTTTATTTTAAATGATATTAAAGAGGCGCTGCCTTATCTGCCGAAAGTTTCTCAGACGGCGCTGCATCCAAATTTAGGGGCTGGTTATGCTTTCAATGCAAGAGTTAATCTGCAGATGAATAATTATGCAGAAGCGTTAAAAAATGCAGATTTAGCTTTGACAGAAAATAATAAATTATATGATTGGATTGGATATTACAATGCCAATAAAGCAGTGATCGATGTTCCCAATTCTTATACTACAACTCCATCTCCAATGGGATTCAATTATGTCGAAAATTATACGTTTCGTCACGGAAGCTCTTCAAATTTAGGAGCAGAATTTGACATTCCGGTAGAACGTGCACAGCGTTTTGAAACAGGCGATGCAAGATTTATTTCCCGATGGAAAATTAGAACAGTAGGCGCTGAGACTTCATATAGAAGAACTTTGACTGGAGCTTTCAATTTTGGAGGAATCACAACCGTAGAGGTTTATTTAATTAAAGCAGAATGTCTGGCTCGCGATAATAAAATTAGTGAAGCGTTGGGAGTTTTAAATACTGTTCGTAAAACACGTATTCTTCCAGCTTCTTATCAAGATATTTCAACTACTGATAAAACAACAGCTTTGAATGCCATTTATAGAACAAAAAACAATGAACTGATTATGACACTTATTCCATATGCAGATGCACGCCGTTTAAATGCAGAAGGAATCTACAAAGTTAGTTTCACAAAAGTAGCTGGTGGTAAAACATACACACTTTCTTCAGACTCTCATTTATGGACGTCTCCGTTCCCTCAAGGAGCAATAAATAATCCAGGAAACGGAACAATAACACAAAACGTAGATAAATAATAACTGTAAAGCTTCCTGATTAGGAACTCCAAAAAGGAAGCTTTTCTTAAAATATCAATCAAAAATGAATACAATTAAATATAAAATATTAGGATTGTGTATCTGTTTGTTTATGATTTCAAACAACGGTCAGGCACAAAAGAAAAAAACAGCTTCTCCTGCAGCAACGTCTTATTCTATTGAAGGAAATATTACAGGGTTAATCGATGGAACAGCTGTAAAATTAATTCCAGGAGCAACACATACTTCTGAACCGCCAGTTGCTGAAACAACATTAAAAGAAGGGAAATTTACTTTTTCAGGAAAATTAAACGAACCACGTTTTTTCTATGTTGTCTTTGGTAAAAACAAAGGAAATATTTCTGTAATGGTCGAAAATGCAAAAATAAAAGTATCAGCAGCTGGTACAGTTTCAGATAAAGAAGGAGAGTGGATAACATTTAAAGATGTAGTAATTACGGGCTCTAAATCACATGATTACTATGCCAAAGAAATTGCTTATAAAGATCAGCTTGATAAAGACTATAAAGCGTATCACACAAAAGATTCGGATGAATTAAGTAAATTAATCGGTGCGGCAAGACGCGATAAAAATATAAAAGCGGTAGACTCACTTCAGAATCTTCCAGTTTGGAAAAAATTTGAAGCAGATGAAAAAGCATTTTTTACAAATGTCGAAAAAACAACATTAGCTCTTATTGCAAAACATAAAGCAACTTGGTGGGGGCCATTCTTTATGATGACTTCTTACAGTTATTTTACTCCAGAACAAAAGCCAATTTACGATCAATTTTCTGATGTGGCAAAGAAAAGCTACTACGGACAAATTTTAGATAAAGATTTGAATCCTAAATCTTTAATTGGAACAAGTATAGCAAATTTTAGTTTAAAAGATAAAGACGGAAAAGCATATAGTGCAAAAGATATTGTAGCAGGAAAAAAATATATTTTGGTAGATTTTTGGGCTTCTTGGTGCGGTCCATGTCGAAAAGAAATTCCGAACTTAAAAACGGCTTATGCTGAATATGCCCCAAAAGGATTTGAAATTTTAAGCGTGTCGATTGATAAAGACGAAAAAGCTTGGCATAAAGCACTTGGACAAGAAAACATGCAATGGCACAATCTTCTGGACGATGATAAAGTGAGTAAATCATTCAATGTAAAAGCAATTCCGGCAACTTATTTAGTAGATAGTAAAGGTGTAATTATTGGCGACAATTTAAGAGGTGCAGAATTGGAAGCGAAATTAAAAGAGCTTTTGAAATCTTAAATCGATTGCAATTTTTTAAACACATAGAAACATAGTTTTTATGCGAATGAAAAATAAAATAAAGTTAAAAGAGAAATTTATTTCTCATACATAGAAAAGCTATGTTTATTTTAAATAAGTGAAACGACTTTTTAAAGTTTGCAAAATCTATGTTTCTATGTGTTGAAAAAAACATCGCAGTTTAAATAACAAATAAAAAAATATCAACATGAAAAGTACAATCTTAAAATCAGGTTTATCGGCGTTAGCATTACTGACCGTGCTGAATTCTTGCTCTAAAAAAGAAGAAGGATTTACAATCAATGGCACAATCGCTGGACTGGATAAAGGAATGGTTTATCTGGAAAATACAGATGAAAAAGGAAATAAAAAAATTGCAGATTCAGCGCAAATACAAAAAGACGGAACTTTTACTCTAGCAGGAAAAGTTTCAGAACCGTTATTGCATACGATTAAATTAAAAGGGGAAGAATACGGTGCTTATTTTCTTTTATCGAATGAAGAAATAAAAGTGGAAGCTAAAAAGGATTCTATTTTCAAAGCTAAAGTTACGGGAGCAACTCAAAACGATATTTATAAATCGTTTTACGATAACGAGTTCAAAAAAATACAAAATATTGCTGGTCCAATTTATAAATTATCCGATTCGTTGACACAAGGCGGAAAAGTGAAATTAACTCCAGAACAGCAAACGGCAATGGATAAAAAATGGAAAGATCTTCAATCTTTTGCCGATGATTTAACGGATAAATTTATCAGAAAAAATAAAGATAAAATAGCTGGTGCTTTGGTAATTAATGACCGAATTGTTTCGTACGGAACACCAGAACAGGTAAAAATGTATTACGGAGTTTTAACTCCAGAAATACAGAAATCGGTTTACGGAAAACAGCTCAAACAGGCGATTGATCTTAATGATAAAACTGCTGTGGGTGTTACAGCACCAGAGTTTTCTCAAACAGATGTAAACGGAAAAGTGGTAAAACTTTCAGACTATAAAGGTAAATATGTTTTAGTAGATTTCTGGGCAAGCTGGTGCGGTCCTTGCCGAAAAGAAAATCCAAATGTAGTTTTAGCTTATAAAACCTATCATGAAAAAGGATTTGACGTTTTGGGAGTTTCTCTAGACGACAAAAAGAAACTTTGGGAAAAAGCAATCGAAAAAGACGGTTTAACTTGGACGCATGTTTCAGACTTAAAAGGATGGCAGAATGAAGTGGCTGTTTTATACGGTGTAAAAATGGTTCCGACTAACTACTTAATTGGTCCAGACGGAAAAATCGTGGCTAAGAACCTTAGAGAAGCTGAACTTCAATCTAAACTGAAGGAAATTTTTAGTAAATCGTAAATATTCAGTGTTCAGTATTTAGTGTTCAGTTGCAGTTTAGTATTGCACTGAACTGAACACTAAATGCTGGACACTGAACACTCCAATAAAATCTCTCAACAAAAAATGAAAAAATACATCTTTCTGGGCTATTGCTCACTAGCTTTCTGCGCGCTTGTTTCAGCGCAAAGTAAATTGGTTAACTTCAAGAAAATAAAAGAATTAGGCGGGATAGAAGAATATTTATACCAGCCAAACGGAATGAATATTTTGCTTTTGCAAGACAATGCTTCACCAGTTGCAACTGTACAAATTGTATATCGAGTAGGTTCTAAACATGAAGTTTTAGGAAACACGGGATCAACGCATCTTTTAGAACATTTAATGTTTAAAGGAACTTCAATTTTCAACAAGAAAAACGGAAATTCGATTACAGATGTTCTGCAGAATACAGGAGCACAATTGAATGCAACAACTTGGTACGATCGCACCAATTATTTTGAAACATTGCCAAGTGATAAAATAGAACTGGCAATTCAAATCGAAGCCGACAGAATGCGTAATTCTTTATTATTAAAAGAAGATAAAGAAGCAGAAATGACGGTGGTTCGTAACGAATTTGAGCGTGGCGAAAATGATCCGAACAGTTTATTGGATAAAGAAATTTGGGCTTCGGCGTATATTGCACACCCATACCATCATTCGACAATTGGTTGGAAATCGGATATTGAAAAAGCTCCGATTGAAGTATTGAAAAATTTCTATAATACCTATTATTGGCCAGATAATGCGACTTTAACCATTATTGGAGATTTCAAAAAAGAGAATGTTTTTGAATTAGTAGAAAAGTATTTTGGGAAAATTACAAAAGCGCCAAATGCAATGCCACAGCCTTATACGCAAGAACCCCAGCAATATGGTGCGCGAAAAATTACGGTGAAAAAGCCAGGAGAATTGGGAGTTGTAAGCAAAGCCTATAAAATTCCGGGAGCTTTGCACGAAGATCTTCCTGCATTGAATATTCTAGGTCAGATTATTGGGGTTGGACCATCTGCAATTTTAAATAAAACTTTCGTTGATACGCGTTTAGGAATTTATGCATATGCTAGCGCAACTAACTTTAAAGAAGTTGGACTTTTTACAATTGGCGTTGGTTTTCCAACTACTTCAAAACATGAAGATATTGAAGCTAAAATTAGCGAAGTTGTGGCTAAAATTCAGAAAGAAGGCGTAACTCAAGATGAGGTGAATCGAGTTGTAGCAAAAATTAGTGCGCAGACTATTTTGGCTCGCGACGGTTCTGGCGTAATTGCATCTGAATTAAATGAGGCAATCGCTTCTGGAGATTGGACGGACTACATTAAAGGAGTTGATAGACTTAAAAAAGTAACTCCAGCAGATGTTTTGCGAGTGGCTCAAAAATATCTGGTTGAAGACCAGAGTACAACAGGATATTTTATTCCGAAACAAGCTGGTGCTCAAAATCAGGACACGGCAAAAGCGGTTAATTATATGCCAGAAAATGGACCGTTCTATTATAGACATTCAGACGATAGACATATTCATGAAGAAAAATCATCTGCTCCATCTTTAGTTACGAATACGTCAGAAGAGCTGATTTCTTTCGAAAATGCCACTGAAAAATCGGCTTCTGCTTTCAAGAGAGAAAAAGTATCAGGAATTGATGTTGTTTCGGTAAAAACTTCAGCAAAAGATTTTGTAACTATTGCTGCCAGTATTTCGTTAGGAAATTATGCAGGTGAAACTAAAAATGATATGATTCCAGCGCTTACGGCTTCAATGCTGTCAAAAGGGACAACGTTAAATGATAAATTTAAATTCTCAGAAAAACTTCAAAAACTGGGTGTTTCGTTAAATGTAAATGCCTCAGCTTTCAAAGTAAATATAGGATTTAAATGTCTAAAAAAAGATTTAGACCAAGTAATTGCTTTATTGGCAGAAGAATTAAGAAATCCGTTGTTTGATGCCAAAGAATTCGAAAATTTAAAACAGCAATTTATTGGAAATACACAGCAGGATTTAAACGATCCAGGAGAAAGAGGAAGCATTGCATTATCTCAGGCGATTTATCCAAAAGTAAATCCAAATTACAGTTTAAGCGTTGAGGATAATATCGCAAACATTAAAAATGCAACTTTGGATGAAGTGAAAGCTTTCCACAAAAAATATTTCGGAACAGCTTCAATGAGACTTGTAATTGTGGGAGATACCGATGGAGCAAATTTAAATGCTTCATTAAAAAAATCATTTAAAAATTGGAATGGAGGAGTTACTGAAAAACTAAAATTTGAAGAAGCTACAAAAGCAGCATCAAAAACAGAAGTGGTTACAATTTCAGAAAAACCAAGCGCCGAATTATTCATCGGACAGTTTACAGGTTTAAAAAGAGCCGATGCCGATTATATTCCGTTTTACATTGGAAATTACACTTTAGGTGCAGGTTTTGCAGGACGTCTAATGCAGACTGTTCGTGATAATGATGGTTTAACATACAACATTTCTTCTGGATTGGGAGGAAACGTAGAAACTGGCGGATACTGGTTTGTAAATGCTTCTTTCAATCCGAATCTATTTCAAAAAGGGTTGGATGCGACTATGGTTCAAGTGGATAAATGGGTAAAAAACGGTATCACAGCCGAAGAATTAGCAAACAAGAAAACTAATCTTATTGGAAGTTTTAAAGTTGGAATGTCAACCACAAGCGGTATGGCCAGAACGATTTTGGGTTTTATCGAAAGAGGTTTGGAGCCAACATACATTGACCAGTACCCAAAAGATATCGAAAAAGCAACTTTACAGCAGGTAAACGATGCGATTAAGAAATACATTCAATTGGATAAAATGATTGTCATTAAATCGGGTTCTCTAGATAAAGATGGAAATCCTTTGAAGTAGTATTTAGTAGTAATCAGTGGTCAGTTTTTTTTAGTATTCAGTCTCAGCTAGGAAAAACAACTTTGTCAAAGTTTTAAACTTTGACAAAGTTTCAGACTGCGACTGAATACTAAAAAAAACTGACCACTGACCACTAAAAACTAATAACTAATAACAATAATTTTAATAGTCGTCTTTCATTATTTCATTTTAGAATCTGAATTAGTAAGCCATTTTCTGTGAAAGACAAAAAGAGCTGTTTTGCCGACAGCTCTTTTTTTAAACATCAAACCAAAAAACAATGAAAAAAAACATAATAATAGTACTGCTGTTTTTTTCTGCAAGTATGTTTGCCCAAATGTACAATCCGGTAAAATGGTCGACGGCTGTAGAAAAAATTTCAGATAAAGAATATATTTTAAAAGCTAAGGCCACAATACAATCTGGCTGGCATTTATACGGACAATATATCGAAGAGGGCGGGCCTTCGAGAACAGCTTTTACCTTCAAAAAACTGAATAAAAATTTCGAATTAATCGGAAAAACAACCGAAGAAAAAGGACATGAAGTAGTCGATAAAATCTTTGATATGAAAATTAAATATTTTGAAGATAAAGCGCTTTTCACACAAAAGATCAAGTTTACTTCAGATAACATTTCAAATATTGAGGGCGAAGTCGAATTTATGGTTTGCGATGATAGCAATTGTTTGCCGCCAACATCGGAAGAGTTAGCATTTAAAATTCCGACTGAAAAGAAACTTGTTACTGTTGAAGAAACTGCAATCGTAAAAGAAGATTCTACTACAGCTAAAACAGGAGAAAAATCAGTTGTTCAGACAGAAGAAAAAGCAATAAAACCAGTTGTTTCTTCACCAAAAACACCAGAATCTAGAGGATTGCTAACAATTTTTATTTTAGCGTTTTTATCGGGTTTTGCAGCTTTGCTGACACCTTGCGTTTTTCCAATGATTCCGATGACAGTAAGTTATTTTACCAAACAAAGTAAAACCAAAGCTGCAGGAATAAGAAATGCGATGATTTACGGAATTTCAATCGTAATTATTTATGTTTTATTGGGGTCTATCGTAACGGCAGTTTTTGGTGCAGATTCATTAAATGCGCTTTCAACCAATGTTTGGTTCAACTTGATTTTCTTTATTTTATTGGTTGTTTTTGCCTGTTCTTTTTTGGGCGCTTTCGAAATTATGCTGCCAAATGCATTAGCCAATAAAGTAGATTCACAGGCCGATAAAGGAGGATTGATAGGGATTTTCTTTATGGCATTAGCTTTAGCGATTGTATCATTTTCGTGTACAGGACCAATCGTAGGGACTTTATTGGTTGAAGCTGCGTCTAAGGGCGGAATCGCACCAATTGTTGGAATGTTAGGTTTTTCAATTGCCATTGCTTTGCCATTTTCATTGTTTGCAGCTTTCCCAGGTTGGCTAAACGCTTTGCCAAAATCGGGCGGATGGCTGAATACGGTAAAAGTAGTTTTAGGATTTTTGGAATTGGCTCTGGCTTTCAAATTTTTATCAAATGCCGACTTAGTTTTGCAGTTGCATTGGCTAGAAAGAGAAGTATTTCTTGCCATCTGGATTGCTGTTTTTGGAATGTTGGCTTTTTATTTATTCGGAAAAATTACGTTGCCACACGATTCTCCGCTAAATCATATTTCTGTTGGAAGATTAGGTTTCGGATTGCTAGTTTTAAGTTTTACGATTTATCTGATTCCAGGACTTTGGGGAGCGCCTCTTAAATTAATCAGCGGATTTCCTCCGCCTAAGCAGTACAGCGAATCTCCAAACGGACTAGGAGTTTCGGGAAATTCGGAGTTGAAAATTACAGGTTCGTTACCAGAAGGAGCAGAGCATGGGCCACAAAACATTATTACTTTTCATGATTATGATAAAGGAATGGAATACGCCAAAAAAATCGGGAAACCAGTTTTGTTGGATTTTACTGGCTATGCCTGTGTAAACTGCCGAAAAATGGAAGAATTGGTTTGGTCAGACCCAAAAGTTTTGGGAGTTTTAAATAATGATGTTGTTTTGATTTCGCTCTATGTTGATGATAAAAAGGAACTTCCTGAAAGCGAGCAATATGTTTCTGAAACTACTGGGAAAAAGATTAAAACAGTTGGCAACAAATGGAGCGATTTACAGATTAAAACCTACAAAGCAAATGCACAGCCATATTATGTTATTGTGGATCATAATAGTGCAAACTTGACAGAACCATCTGCATATAATCCGAGTATTGAGGAGTATTATAATTGGTTGCAGAGTGGGATTAGGAATTTTAAGAAGTAGATATTTTAAAAATGTTATTTAGAAAACCTCCAAAGTCAATTTCACTTTGGAGGTTTGTTTTTTTATAGTTTAAGATCATAACGCTCATCACGAAATGTCTTTCCCCATTGGTTTACTTCTGTTGATTGAGTAAGCTTAAATCCTGCCATTTTATACATTTCAAGCGCTTTATCTTGCATACTCGTTGTTAGCAGAAATACATTTTTGAATTTTTTCTCTTTGCAGAAATCTACGGCATTATTCAATAATTTTTTACCAATTCCAAGCCCTCTAAAAGAAGGATCAAGAAGAAACCATCTTAATTGCGCTTCATTTTCCGGCTGATGCTGAATGGCAATACAGCCAACAATTTTATTATTGTATTCTGCCATCCAAATGCGGTCATTTTCAGGGGAATAATTTTCTAAGAAATGGTAAAAAGTCTTGATCACATACTTTTCAAATTCATTAGAAAAATTCGATTCATTGCCATAAATAAATCCGTGGAGATAAATGATATAGCCAATGTCGCCTGGATTAATTTCATGACGATAGGTAATATGTTCTTGAGCTATTTTATTTTCTGATAACAGACTTCTTATTGTGGTCATCGACTCGACTAAAATTTCTTTTTCAAAAGAATTTAGATTTTCAATTTTACCTTCAATCTTGTTTTCAGATTTGGTATTCAAAACCGCCAGTAAGTCCTTTCCTGTATCCGAAAGTTTAATGTTGAAGGCACGTTTGTCTCCTGTAGAAGCAACTTTTACAATTAAATTTTCTTTTAAAAAACGTTTTAAAATTCGGCTTAAATATCCTTTATCAAGATTTAAAATTTCGGTGATTTTCTGTGCCGTTATGTTTTTGCTTTCGCTGATTTCATAGAGAATCCGTATCTCTGTTAAAGAATATTCACTGTCTAAGTAATGCTGACTTAATATATCTAAATGTGCCGTATAGAATCGGTTAAAACTTCTGATTTTTGAAGTTGTGGCATTCATAAATTGAAATAATGTATTGTTGAAGTGCAAATATATAAAATTAGTTGCTTTTGTCAACTAATTTTATGTGGTTTTTAGAAATGAGTTAGAAAAATTTTAAATTTTAATTTCTTTCTCCTTTCAATAAATTGATGCTTACGGTTGCAGTATCAGCATCGGGAAAGCGTTTAAAAATTGATTTATCTGCAAATAATCCTGCTTCTGCTGCGATTGCATTAAATACATCAATTTCAACAATATACTGGTCAGAAAAGCCATGTGTGGCATCATAAGCTGTTGCTGGAGTTCGTCCTAAATTACTGGCCGTAAGTTTTGGACTTATGGTATGAAGTTCAATCAAAAGAAGACCAAATTTGCGTACGTAAGGTGACCATTTTTGCAAATGTTCTAAAAGATTATCTTCTACCAGATTGTTGCTGATTCTTTTTCCTCTGAAAGCAAATGCCCCCGTTGAGGTACTGACCCTTTTTTCGTTAATGTGTTTCGGATCTTGCCAGATTCTATTATGGTCTAAAAAGGTTCTTACATTTAGCAAATCTTTGAGATCAATATTATAATTTTCTTTTAAATCTTCTGCAAGCAAATCAGGACGCCCAATATCTCCCCAAATTACTTTTGCCCAAATATCTGCATTTATCAGATTGGCTCGAGTTACTTTCAATGCGGTTTGATTGTAATCTACTCCAACCAAAAATAACGGATATTCATCAAGCATCTTTCCTCTTAAAGTCTGTCTGTCGATTACTTCAAAAATATGTTGTAGAAAAGCGCCATTGCCACATCCCATATCTAGAATTCCTTTTGGCTGTTCTTCAATAGGAAGATTAAAAAGCTTGATGAGAATTTCGTCGACTACTTTAAAATAAGTGTCGTGAGCGCCACCGCTTCCCCAAACGTTCATTTCGCGATCTACATGAAGTTCATTTTCTCCTTCGGAGGTTCTTAAAATATCTGGATTTCCAAAAATCAATTCTTCTATTTTGGCAAAAGTTGGAAGATAAGAAACGGTAACACCATAAGCACTGGCTCTTTTGGCAAAAAACAAACCAGCTTCAGTAAATTGATAATTGCCATTTTTTTCCAGAAACCAGTTCAAATGCACAAAAAAGTCTAATATCTTTTTAAAATTTTCTGGAGATTTATGAAACTCTTCAGGTCTGAAAGAAGTTTCCATAAAATATTTATGAAACATTCCGTTCATTGCCAAACGCACAATGGTCGGCCCAATAAGATAGCCTTCAATATGCTTTAAAATCTGTTCCTGAATGCTTTTTTTCAGTAGATCGTCTGAAGGTTCAATTCCGTAGCGCTTTTTATACTTTTCAAAAATAATATTGAGCTTTTCAAACGGCGTATCTTCAAACAAACGAGGATGAAACTGAATCGACAACTGAAGCAAATTCACAACATCTTCATAAAGATAAAATAGTGAAAAAGCTATTTCTGTTTTTTCATTCACAGAAATGGTGATTTTCTGTGTTTTGTTATCGACTTCATAATCAAGAAAGCCTTGAGAAGCTAAAACTCGCAAAGCCACATTCAGATAACCTTCGTTAGCGTTAAAAGCTGCAGTTAGCTCAGATAATGTGAGCTGTTCTTTGTTTAGTATAAATTCTAAAACAGATTTGTTTTTAAAAGCTATTGCTACAGGAGCGGTAACTAATCCGTCGAGATGCCTAAAAATAGAACTTAAAAGTTGTGATTTATCGGTCATAATACAAAGAATGAAGGTTAGATTAAAAATAGTGAATTTTTTCTTAGTTAGGGTGTCTCATTTTTTGTTGGTTTTATTCTTTTTCTATTGGGTATTTTTCAATCAATTTCAACTTTTTTGAGCTTTGATTTCAAATAAATGAGATTAAAAATCAATAAAAACTCTACCGAAATTCGTTCAAATCTGTATAAAAAAATAAAAATTTATATTAAAAGTCAAAATGACAATAACCGAGTAAAATCCAATATTTACTGCATTTTTCATTTAATTTTAGCTCTAAAAAAGAGATTTATTGAAAAAAAATTTTACTAAAACGTTTTTGTAAGTTTTGCTTACATATATTTGCGATGTACTAAAATAGTCAACAATAAATTTTTAGCCCGATGAAAAAGATTACAATTAGAGATATTGCAAAACAGGCAGAAGTTTCTATTTCTACTGTGTCTTTTGTAATCAATGGAAAAGGCGAAAAAATGGCCATTAGTCCAACGGTAATCAAAAAAGTTCAAGATGTAGCACAAAAACTGCAATATAAGCCAAGCATGATTGCGAGCAGTTTGCGAACTGGAAAAACAAGATCTATCGGACTTATTGTGGAAGATATATCCAATCAGTTTTTTGCAGACTTGGCAAGGGTCATTGAAGACGAAGCAAAAAATATAAATTACAGAGTTTTTTATTGCAGTACAGGAGATGATAATGAGCGTTCTGAGGAATTGATTCAGAGTCTTTTACAGGCTAATGTGGAAGGTTTTATCATTACGCCAACCCGAAATTTAGAGAAAACAATCAGTCAGCTCTTAAAATTGCAAAAGCCAGTAGTGTTAATTGACAGGTATTTTGCGAATCAAAAAGTAAGTCATGTTGTAATGGACAATTACGAAGGATCTTATTCAGCAACTAAATTTTTGATTGATAAAGGAGGAAAAAATATTGCTGTTGTAAATAATGAGTCTGGAATGATTCAGATGAAATTAAGAGAAAAAGGATATATCGCAGCGCTGAAAGAAGAAGGAATTTATAATGAAAACTATACGCTTCATTTAGATTTTCATGCAAGTGAACAGAGTAGAATTGAGGCGATTATCAATTTCTTTGAGAAAAATAAAGAGATAGATGCGGTTCTTTTTTTAGCCAATTATCTCGGACTTGCGGGACTTCAGGCTTTTAGAACTTTAAAATACAGAATTCCAGACGACATTTCGGTTATCAGTTTTGATGATCATGACAGTTTCAAACTCCATACACCAACAATATCTGTAATTGCTCAGCCTATAGAAGAAATAGCGGTAAAATCAATACAGTTATTAATGAGTCAGATGACAAACTTTGAAGATTTTAAAGTAGAGAAAGTTCTAAAGAAAGGAACTTTGATTGTCAGGGAATCCGTTTAAAAATTGAATTTAAAAAAGTTGAGGCTTTTTTTTAGTCATTTCACTAAAACGTTTTAGTAAGAATGGAAATACAGCAGCAATTCAAAAAAGCTGCTAGGAATAATATTGCAAACAGTGAACAAATTTTTATTAATTATTTAAAAACAAACAACAGATCAAATCAACAAAACAAAATCAAAACCAATAACCAAAAAGAATGCTTATGAGACGAATATTAGCAGTGTTAGGAGTGATATTGCTTAGCAGTTTAAGTGCTGCTGCGCAAAATCGATTAATAACCGGCATAGTTACAGATGCAGAAAACAAGGGAATTGTTGCTGCATCAATCGAAGTTCAAGGAAAGCCATTTAGTGCTGTTACAGATGCCGAAGGGCGATTTAAAATGAATGTTCCAGAAGGTAAAGTTACCCTTAATGTGTCTTCTATAGGGTTTCAAACAAGATTAGTAGTGCTTCAGGAAAAAGAAACAAGAATTGCTGTCATGTTAGTTGAAACTACGCAAGAATTAAAAGATGTTGTAGTAACTTCATTTGGAGTAAAAAAACAAAAGAAAAGTTTAGGTTACGCAGTTGGGGAACTAAAAGGCGAGGATCTGACAAAAAATAAAGAAATTAACTTAGGAAACGCTCTTCAAGGTAAAATTGCTGGAGTAAACGTTTCGGCGCCAGTTACAGGACCATCAGGTTCTAGCCGCGTGGTAATTCGTGGAGCAACTTCTGCCTCTGGACTTAATCAGCCACTTTATGTTGTTGATGGAATTCCGATCGATAATACACAGCAGGGAAATGCTGGAATGTGGGGAGGAGCCGATAAAGGAGATGGTATGTCTTCTTTCAATCCAGATGATATTGCTTCGATGTCAGTTCTTAAAGGTAGTGCCGCTTCTGCTCTTTACGGGTACAGAGGATCAAATGGTGTTATCTTAATTACAACCAAAAAAGGTAAAAACGGAACAGGAATCGGAGTAGATTTCAGTACAAATTCTTCCTTCAATACGCCTGCGAGTCTTTTGAAATGGCAAGATCAATATGGTGCTGGAGCTCCAGATGCGAACGGTGTGCCAACCAGATTTAACAATTTACAAGAACTTAGAGATTCCTATTATTTTGCATGGGGAGATAAATATGACGGAACACCTTCTTTATCTCTTGATGGTAAGACACGCCCTTATCAGGCTTATGGAAAAGATAATGTGGAGAATTTCTACAGAACTGGATATTCTTTCAGTAATACTTTAGCGATTTCTGGAGGAAATGAGTCAACAAACTTTAGATTGTCTTTTGGAAATACTAAAGACGAATCTATTTTACCAGAAACTACTTTTGGAAGAAATAACGTGGCTTTGAGTTTAAATTCGGCTCCAAATAAAAGAATTAGCATAGAAAGTAATGCGCAATATATTTCGGAGAAAAGTCATAATCGTCCATATTTAAATGACTCGCCAAGAAATCCGTCTTTCCCAACAACATTCATGACGCCAGGAACAGATATCAGATGGATAAGCAATCCTTATGATGCAAACGGTGGAGAAGAAGACTTTTTTGGAGCAAACGTATATCATACAAATCCATATTTTGCTACAAAATCGCCGCTAAACGATGACCTTAGAAAACGTTTTATCGGATCAGCAAAAGTAAATTACAACATTACAGATAAAATTTATGCTAAGGCTGTTATTGGTATTGATGATATTAATTATGAATATACTGAAATCGAGCCTACTGGAATAAATTACAGCCCAGGCGGATCTATTGAAAACAGAGTTGAAACTCGTTCTGAAGTAAATGCTTCTGGTTTCTTAGGCTACAAAGGAGATATTGCTAAAGATCTTTCATTGGATGCTTTTATTGGAGCAAACCGTCAGCATAACAGATATAGTGGTATCAAAATGAAAGGGAATAACTTTATTGTTCCGTTCAAATATTTCTACGGAAATACACAGCCAGATAAAACAGAAAAATTATTCTCAGAAAGCGAAGTAAACTCTCTTTTCTATTCTGCAGATATTGGATATAAAGATTTCTTATTCTTGAGTTTAACAGGTCGTGAAGATTGGTTTTCAACTTTAGATCCTGCAAACAATAGTACTTTTTATCCTTCTGTAAGTTCAAGTTTTATTTATTCAGAAGTTATCGGCCTTCCTGATTGGATTTCTTACGGTAAGATTAGAGCAGGTTGGGGGAACGTTGGAGGAGCATTGCCAGATGCTTATGCTTTAGCATTGACTTATACTACGCCAGACGGACAGACAGATTCTTTAGGACAGCCAATTTTAGGCGTGAATGGAGAAACAATTCCGAACAGAACTTTAAAACCTTATAATGTAAGTACAATTGAATTTGGTTTTGAAAATACATTTTTCAATAACAGAGTGAGTACAGATTTGACTTTCTACAGCAAAAAAACAACTAATGATATTACAGATGCCGATGTTTCTCAGGCTTCAGGATACAGAACAACAAAAATCAATGTTGGGGAAATCTTAAATAAAGGGGTTGAATTTGCTATTAATGTGAAAGCAGTTAAGACGGCAAGTTTTTCTTGGAACGTAGGTTATAATTTTGCTTATAATGATAGCGAAGTTTTAAATCTTTCTGATAAAATCACAACAAAAACATTAGAAGGAAACAGAGATGGAAGAGCCAATGTAGTTTTAGAAAAAGGACAGCCTTTTGGAGTTATTAAAGCGTATGATTATTTAAGAGACGCAAACGGAAATATTGTTTTGGATACAAATGGTAAATTTTTAAGAGGAAATCTAATCATTGCTGGACAAGGTGTTGCACCAACATCTATGGGACTTTCAAATGATTTTTCATATAAAAACTTTACACTTTCAGTTTTTGTTGATGCAAAATTTGGAGGAGAAATCTACTCGGCTACAAACCAGTTAGGAACACGTTACGGATTGTCTGAAATTACACTTCCTGGTCGTGAAAACGGTATCGCAGTAAGCGGAAATGATGTTAATGGAAATCCAGTTAATACCACAGTTTCTGCTTATGATTACTGGAGAAGTTACAGTGACGTAACCTCAAACTTTGTTTACGATGCCGATTTTGTTAAGCTTAGAGCAATTTCATTTGCTTATAACTTCCCAAAAGCATATTTGCAAAAAACACCATTCCAGTCTGTTAGTTTAGCATTTTCTGCTCACAATTTATGGACTATTTATGACAAAGTTCCAAACATCGATCCTGAGTCAAATTACTCAAACAGTAATGCTCAAGGTATGGAAAGAGCTTCTATGCCTTTGACAAGAAACTATGGTTTTGCACTTAATGTCAAATTCTAATTCTAAAAAAGATGAAAAATAGATATATCAAAATATTTTGTGTCGCAATTGTTGGTGCTTTGACATTGGCTTCATGCGATAAAGGATTCGAAGAAATGAATAAGAATCCGAATGCGTTAACAGATCCAGCTGTAAAATCAATGTTTACACTTGCTGAGATTTATGTAGACGGTCAAGATTTTTCTAATACAAGAGGAAACAACTTATACGCTGCACAAATTGTACAGCAGTTTTCTTCACTTGGAGGGCCAGGCTCAAAATACAGTTATTCTTCGGAGTATTCAGCTGCACTTTTTGGCGAAACTTATGGAAAAGGATTAAATCAGATTTTCCAGTTATTATCTGTGGTAGAAAATACACCAGAAAACTCAAATATGATTCAGGCATGTAGAATCATGAAAGTTTTTCTGTTCCAAAAATTGACAGATACTTATGGTGAAGTTCCTTATTTTGAGGCTGGAAAAGGATACAACGGAAACGTATTTTCTCCTAAATATGATACACAAGAAGCTATCTACAATGATCTTTTAAAAGAATTGGATGAAGCGGGAACTGCTCTAGATGCTGGAAAACCTTTCGTTGGAAATGCCGATTTGTATTATCAAAGCGATGTTGCAAGATGGAAAAAATTAGCAAACTCTTTAATGTTGAGAGTTGCAATGCGTCTGTCTAAAGTAAATCCTGCAAAAGCAAAAGAATTTGTTGAAAAAGCCTATGCAAAAGGAGTTTTTACTTCAAATGATGACAGTTTGGTTTTAAAACATGATGCAGGTCCTGCAGGAGTTAAAACCAATCCAATTACATCTTCTTGGGTTAGAAACGATTTAAATGGAGGAGAATCGAACATTAAATTCAGTAAAACATTCATTGATTTATTGAAAAATACAAACGATCCTCGTTTAAGAATTTATGCAAAACTGGAAGCAACAGGAAATAATAACCCAGCAAGTCAGCAAGGTTTGGCAAATGATGCAAAAGAATTTCCGGGAGGAGACAAAAAATTGTTCTCAGACCCAAATACTTCTACAGTATTGCGTTTGGATGCACCAACTTTAATTATGTCTTATGCTGAGGTTCAGTTTTTATTGGCTGAAGCGGCAGTAAAAGGATGGAATGTTGGCGGATCTGCTCAAACTTACTATGATAATGGAGTAAGAGCGGCGATGAATATTTTAACCATTTTTGGAGATAAAGTGCCTGCTGTTACACTTGCAGAATACAATACTTACATTACAACATATCCATTTAAAGCTGCGGGAACAGAAGCAGAAAAAATCGAACAGATTATCACTCAAAAATGGATTGTATTATTATTCAACGGTTTTGAAGCATTTTCAGAATACAGAAGAACAGGTTACCCAGTTTTAGTTCCTGTTAATGACCCAACTGGAGAAACAAAAGGAACAATTCCGAGAAGATTAATTTATGATCAGTCAGAACTTATTACAAACGAGGCTAATTATAAAGAAGCAATTCAACGTCAAGGTTTAGATTTAATGACCACAAGAATCTGGTGGGATAAATAATTTTTAAATTGGTTGGTTAGTTAAGATAAGTCGGGTACTGAGCATACCCGGCTTATTTTTAAAACCATTTAATTGATTTAAAATCAGGCAATTTTTTGAAAAAATTATTTTATAGATTCAAATACCCTTTTTTTCGCATAAAACAAATTTTGGTTCTGCTGAAAAAGATGGATTTTGTATTCGGTATTTTAAAATTTCAAAATAATATACTTAAAGTTTGTTTCAGTTATTTGAGTTTAAAAACAATCCATATCAAAATCAAATAAAGCGTAAGGCAGTGTAAAGAAAATATTTCTAGTTGTATTTTAGAGTTACTAACAAAGAATAAATTCTAAAGAGAAGGAATAATGCGGTCAGTTGTTTCCTTCTCTAAACTGCCAAGTTACCAGATTACTTACCTTTTTTAGTAATTTTAGAAGGTATTAATATAGTACTCAATAAAATGAATTATCAAAAACAACTTCATTGGATAATGTCCTTATTTTTGGCAGGTTTTACATCAATTGCCTTTGCGCAGAAAATTGATCTAAAAAGCAATTGGACCTATCGTGAAGTGAAAACGCAAAAATGGTATTCGGCTAGTGTTCCGGGAGAAATTCATACCGATTTGCTAAACAGTAAATTAATACCAGATCCATTTTACAGAGATAACGAAAAAAAACTGCAATGGATTGAACACAAAAACTGGGAATACAAAACTACTTTTCAGGTTACGGCAAATATGCTGAAAAAGAAAAATACAGAATTGGTTTTCGACGGATTAGATACTTATGCATCAGTTTACTTAAATAGCCAGTTAGTTTTAAAAGCCGATAATATGTTCCGTCAATGGAGGGTTGACGTTAAAAAAGTCTTGAAATCTGGAAATAACGATTTGAGAATCGTATTTCAATCGGCACAAAATGTAGTCGATTCGTTGGCTAAAAAAGATTACCCATTTGTAATTCCAGACAATCCACGTGCTTATGTACGCAAAGCGCAATACCATTTTGGTTGGGATTGGGGACCAAAATTTACAACTTGCGGAATATGGAAAACGCCAAGATTTGAAGCTTACGACGAAAAAGAATCTGAGAAGCCTTATGTCTTAAATCGAAAAATAGAGTTGATCCAAGAGCCAGATAGTTTGGGCAGATCTTTCTATTTTAAAATTGATGGAAAGCCAGTTTATATGAAAGGAGCCAATTATATTCCATCAGATGCTTTTCTTTCAAGAGTGACCAAAAAAGAATATGAAAAAATAGTTTTATCTGCCAAAGAAGCCAATATGAACATGCTTCGCGTTTGGGGCGGAGGTATTTACGAAGACGATTATTTCTATGATTTATGCGATAAATACGGTATAAATGTCTGGCAGGATTTTATGTTCGCAGGTACAATGGTTCCGGGAGATGATGCTTTTTTTGATAATGTAAAAAAAGAAGTTCAGTATCAAGTAAAAAGACTGCGTCATCATCCAAGTATTGTTTTATGGTGCGGAAATAATGAATCTGACGAAGCTTTTAAAAATTGGGGCTGGATGAAAAGTTTCAAAATCTCGAAACAAGATTCAATCCGTTTGTGGAAAGATTATACACGATTATTTCATGACAGTATCCCGAAATGGGTAAAAGAAGTTGATGGTAAACGACCGTATTTGAGCTCTTCGCCATTGTATCATTGGTCAAAAGCAAAAAGCGTAACCGAAGGAGATAGCCATTATTGGGGAATTTGGTGGGGATTGGAAGATATTGAAGCCGTTCAGAAAAAAACAGGACGTTTTGTGAGCGAATACGGAATGCTGTCTTTACCAAATTATAATTCAATTGAAGGTTTTACTTCTCCAGAAGACCGACATTTATATTCAGATATACTAAAAGTACATTTAAAAGCGGGCAAAGGTTTTGAAAAATTAGATACCTATCTCGGTAAGTATTTCATCGATGCTTCAAAAATAAAAAATTTGAATCTGGAAGATTATGCCTACTTGAGTCAGTGTTTGCATTATTATTCCATAAAAAATATTGTCGGTACGCATCGTTCAAAAGCGCCTTATAATATGGGAACTTTAGTTTGGCAGTTAAATGACTGTTGGCCTGTTGCAAGTTGGAGTATTACCGATTACAACAACCGACAGCCAAAAGCAGCGTGGTATGCGATAAAAGAAGCCTACAGAGATGACATAAAACCAGAAACCGATTTTATTCGTCCGAAAGATTTGGCATTAGAAGATCCAAAAATTAGTTGGGAAATAAAAGGGAATAAGGTAATTGTAAAAGCTCAGAAAATGGCAAAATACGTTTGCATCTCGATGAAAGGGTATAATGGAAAATGGAGCGATAATTATTTTGATCTAAAGGCAGGAGAAGAAAAAACAATTTCGTTTGAAGGTAAAATAGCAAAACCTGAAATTAAGATTTATTCTTTGTATGAGGTTCTTAAAAGGTACTAAGATGCTAAGGTTCTAAGGGACAAAGGTTTTTTGTAGAGACGCACTGCAGTGCGTCTCCTTCTGAAAATTACGGTTCATTTTTTATCATAATGTTCTATAAATTGATAGCAGAGATGCAGTACGTCTAACACACAGAATTTAAAAATATTTGCGTCAATCTTGAATAAACGCAATCAAAAATAAAAATATATGAGAATACTATTTAGTGGTTTTTTGGCTTTGAGCTTACTTTTTGCCAATCCGATAATTTCACAGCAAAAAAAGGCAAAACAAACTGATGTAAAATATACGCAATATGTAGATCCGCTAATTGGTTCTGCGGGACATGGGCATGTATTTGTAGGCGCAAATGTTCCTTTTGGAGCGGTGCAGCTGGGTCCGGTAAATATTTTTGAAGGTTGGGATTGGTGCAGCGGTTACAACTATGCCAGCAATACTATTTTAGGCTTCACGCACACGCATTTAAGCGGAACCGGAATTGGAGATTTAAATGATATTCTGGTGCTTCCTATCAGCGGAAAAGTAGGCTTAACAAAAGGCACAAAAGAAGATATGGTGAACGGTTACGGCTCTTATTTCTCTCATAAAAACGAAGTGGTAAAACCAGGATATTACAGTGTTTTATTGGATAAATATAAAATCAAAGCCGAATTAACGGCAAGCGAAAGAGTTGGTTTTCATAAATATAGTTTTGAACATACTAATGATTCACACATTTTAATTGATTTAGCCGATGGAATTGGCTGGGACAGACCAGTAAAAACGTTCATTAAAAAAGTAAGTGAAACCAAAATAGAAGGCTATCGTTATTCTGCAGGATGGGCGGCAGATCAGCGTATTTATTTCACAATGGAATTCTCTGAGCCTATCACAAATATGATGGTTTACGACAGTACAGCCGTAGTTAAAGGAACTGAAGGTGAGGGCTTAAAAATAAAAGCGGTTTTAGATTTCAAAACCTTAAAAAACAAACAGATTCTGGTAAAAGTCGGAATTTCTCCAGTTAGTACAGAAAATGCATCAGCCAATATAAAAGCAGAAATTCCGAATTGGGATTTTGAAACGATTGTAAAATTAGCAGATTCAAAATGGAACAAAGAATTAAATAAAGTTCAAATAAAAGCAGACGAAAAAACAATGAAAGTTTTCTACACTTCATTGTATCACACCATGTTTGCACCTTCCATTTTTAATGATGCCAATGGAGATTACCTAGGAACTGATAAAAAGGTTTACGAAAAAGCTAATTTTACCAATTACACTACTTTTTCGCTTTGGGATACTTACCGCGGATTACATCCATTATATACCATTACGCAGCCTGAAAAAATCAATGATATTGTAAAATCGTTTTTAGCGATTTATCAGCAGCAAGGCAGATTACCAGTTTGGCACTTAATGGGCAATGAAACCAATACGATGAACGGAAACCATTCTATAGCCGTTATTGTTGATGCTTATTTAAAAGGATATCGTGGTTATGATGTCAATTTAGCGTACGAAGCCATTAAAAAAACGGCCATGCAAACGCGTGACGGAATGGATTATGTTCAGAAACTAGAATATATTCCTGCTGATAAACTTCTAGAATCTGTTGGAAACGCTTTAGAATATGCAATTGATGATTATTGCATCGCCTTATTGGCAAAAGCTTTAAACAAAACAGACGATTATAATTATTTCACCAAAAGAGCCAATTTATACAAACTCTATTTTGATAAAGAAACCACTTTTATGCGTGGTAAATTGACAAATGGAAATTGGAGAACGCCATTTAATCCGCTTTCATCAGCGCACCGTAAAGACGATTATGTGGAGGGAAATGCGTGGCAGTACACTTGGCTGGTTCCTCAAGATCCATATGGTTTAATCGATTTATTTGGAAGCGAAGAGAAATTTATCGCAAAATTGGATTCGCTTTTCCTGCTGACTGATAAAGTAGAAGGTGAGGATGTTTCGCCAGATATCAGCGGTTTAATAGGGCAGTACGCTCACGGAAACGAGCCGAATCATCATATTCCGTATTTATATGCTTATGCAGGACAGCCGTGGAAAACAGCAAAATTAATTCGAGAAATCGACGAGGAATTCTACTCAACAAAACCAGACGGATTGTGCGGTAATGAAGATTTAGGGCAAATGTCGGCTTGGTACGTTTTATCTTCTATGGGATTCTATTCGGTTAATCCTGCAAACGGAATTTATGTTTTAGGAAGTCCGTTGGTAAACAATGCAGTAATTCATCATAAAAAAGGAATTTCATTTACGATAAATACGGTTAATAACAGTGCTTCAAATATTTATATCCAAAAAGCAGAATATAATGGTAAACCTTATACAAAATCATATATCACACAAGAAATGATTGTAAAAGGAGGAGAACTCAAATTATATATGGGAAGCAAACCTTCGCAAACATTTGGAGTAAAAAAAGAAGACAGACCGTTGTAGTGAAAAGGTAAAATGTGAGATGTAAAATGCAAAGTGCAATTGGACATATCACATTTCACATCTCACACTTCACATTTGACAAATCACATGAATATGAAAATAAAGAGTTTAATTTTTTTAGGAATAGTGCAGTCCTGCTTTTTTCTAAATGCGCAGAATTTAGATCCTGTAGAATATGTAAATCCGTTAATGGGAACGGAGTCTTTGCATAATCTTTCTAACGGAAATACGTATCCCGCCATCTGCAGACCTTGGGGAATGAATTTCTGGACGCCTCAAACTGGAAAAATGGGCGATGGATGGGCATATACTTATACAGCAGAAAAAATAAGAGGATTTAAACAGACGCATCAGCCTTCGCCTTGGATGAACGATTACGGTCAGTTTTCGATTATGCCAGTTACGGGTAAATTGGTTTTCGCCGAAGACGAACGCGCGAGCTGGTTCAGCCATAAAGCTGAGGTTTCAAAACCGTATTATTACAGCGTTTATTTGGCTGATCATGATGTTACAACCGAAATTACGACAACAGAAAGAGCGGCGCATTTTCAGATTACATTTCCAGAAAATGAAAAATCTTCTATTGTAATCGACGCATTTGATAAAGGTTCGTATATCAAAATAATTCCTTCAGAAAATAAAATAATTGGCTACACGACTCGAAACAGTGGTGGAGTTCCTCAAAATTTTAAAAACTATTTTGTGCTGATTTTTGATAAAAAGTTCTTAACCAATTCAACTTGGATTGATAAAGTTCTGAATGCTGATAAGTTAGAAGCAGAAGGAAACCATGTAGGAGCAGTTATTGGTTTTCAAACCAAAAAAGGAGAAAAAGTAAATGTTAGAGTGGCATCCTCTTTTATAAGTCAGGAGCAGGCAGAACTGAATCTGAAAAACGAATTAGGCACATCGACTTTTGAAGAAACGGTTTCACAGTCCAAAGCAGAATGGAATAAAGTTCTAGGAAAAATTACTGTAGAAGACAATAATATAGATCAGTTAAGAACTTTTTATTCTTGTTTGTACCGTACAGTCTGCTTTCCTCAAAAACAATATGAAATTGATAAAGAAGAAAAAATTGTACACTACAGCCCATACAACGGAAAAGTCCTTCCAGGTTATATGTATGCAGGAACAGGATTTTGGGATACTTTTCGTGCTTTATACCCTTTGTTAAATCTGGTTTGTCCTTCTATTAATAAAGAAATGCAGGAAGGATTAATAAACGATTATAAAGAAGGCGGATTTCTGCCAGAATGGTCGAGTCCAGGTTTTAGAAATGTAATGGTCGGAAATAATTCTGCTTCTGTAGTTTCAGATGCTTATGTTAAAGGATTACGTGGTTATGATATCAATACTTTGTACGAAGCTTTACTTCATGGCGCCAATAATGAAGGCCCGATGGATGCTGTAGGTAGAAAAGGAGTTCAGTATTACAATACTTTAGGATATGTTCCGTATGATGTAAAGATCAACGAAAATGCAGCGAGAACGCTTGAATATGCTTATGATGATTTTACAATCTGGAAACTGGCAAAAGCGTTAAATCGCCCGAAAAAGGAAATTAGTTTGTATGAAAAAAGAATGCTGAATTACAAAAAACTCTACAATCCAGAGATAGGATTAATGAGCGGACGAAATAAAGACGGAAGTTTTCCGGCCAATTTTAATCCGTTTAAATGGGGAGATGCTTTTACCGAAGGGAATAGCTGGCATTACAGCTGGAGTGTTTTTCACGACATTCAAGGTTTGATCGATTTAATGGGCGGAGAGAAAAATTTCACAGCAAAATTAGATGCTGTATTTACCACACCTCCAATTTTTGACGACAGTTATTATGGAGCTGTAATTCACGAAATCCGTGAAATGCAGATTATGAATATGGGGCAATACGCTCATGGAAACCAGCCAATTCAGCACATGATTTATCTGTACAATTATGCAGGAGAACCTTGGAAAACACAATATTGGTCAAGAGAAGTAATGAATCGTTTGTACAAACCAACTCCAGATGGTTATTGCGGAGATGAAGATAACGGACAGACATCTGCATGGTATATTTTCTCAGCCATGGGATTCTATCCGGTTTGTCCAGGAACAGAAGAATATGTTTTGGGAGCGCCTTTGTTTAAGAAAACAACGGTACAGTTAGAAAACGGAAAACAACTTATTATCAATGCACCAAATAATTCAGAGACTAACAAATATGTAAACGAATTAAAATGGGATAATGCTCTTCATACTAAAAATTATATCAATCATTTTGATGTATTGAAAGGGGGAGAATTAAATTTTGATATGACAAGTTCTCCCAATTTTAAAAGAGGTACAACAAAGGAATCATTCCCATATTCTTATTCAACTTCAAAATAAAAATATATGCAGTCACGTAGAAAATTTATAAGAAACGCAGGCATTTTTTCAGCAGGATTATTGGCACTTCAAACAGAAGCTTTCGGATTTAATTCAGATGCTTTTCCTTTTCCGCTAAAAGATTTTGTTTCCAAAAGACCTCCTGTTGGAGAAAGAAAATTTACAAGTAAAGCAATTGAAGCCGCTATCGTACGCATTAAAAAGCAAATTGCTAATCCAGAATTAGCATGGATATTCGAAAACTGTTTCCCAAATACATTAGATACAACAGTCGATTTTGAAATTATTGACGGAAAACCAGATACCTATGTCATTACAGGCGATATTGATGCCATGTGGCTTAGAGATAGCACAGCGCAGATCTGGCCTTATATTCCGTTTGTAAAAGAAGATCCTAAACTGGCAGAACTGGTTAAAGGAGTAATTAATCGTCAAGCGAAATGTATACTGTTAGATCCGTATGCAAATGCTTTTTATAAAGATTTTACAAAGGAAAGCGAATGGAAACATGACCTTACCAAAATGCAGCCTGGAATTCATGAAAGAAAATGGGAAATTGATAGTTTGTGTTATCCAGTTCGATTAGCACATGGATATTGGAAGGAAACAGGAGACATCAGTTTATTTGATGCCAAATGGAAAGAAGCTATGCTTTTAATCCTGCAGACTTTTAAAGAGCAGCAGCGAATGGACGGTAAAGGCGGGCCATATAGTTTTCAGCGTCAGACAGCGTGGGCAACAGATGGAGTTCCGTTAGGCGGTTATGGTTATCCGGTAAAACCGTGCGGATTAATTGTTTCGACTTTCAGGCCAAGCGATGATTCTACTTTGTTTGGTTATCTGATTCCAAGTAATATGTTCGCTATTGAAATATTAGGTTATCTGATTGAAATTTTTTCTCTTCCAGCTTTAAAGGATAATGATTTGGTTGCGAAAGCCACAAAATTAAGAGATGAGGTTCAAAATGGACTTAATGAACACGGAATTATTAATCACCCAAAATTCGGAAAAATTATCGCTTTTGAAGTAAACGGATATGGCAGTTTCCACATGATGGATGATGCCAATGTACCATCTTTATTGTCATTACCATATTTAGGCGCTATTGCTCCAAATGATCCTTTATATCTTAATACAAGAAAAGTAGTATTGTCAGAGAATAATCCGTTTTTCTATAAAGGAAAAGCAGGAGAAGGTATTGGTGGTCCGCACACCGGAGTCGATACAATCTGGCCAATGAGTATTGTTTTGAGAGCCATTACAAGTGTAGACGAAAAAGAAATAAAAACCTGTATAAGTAATCTGATCAAAACAAACGCTGACACGGGATTTATGCACGAATCGTTCCATAAAGATGATGTGAATAAATTTACCCGTAAATGGTTTGCTTGGGCTAATACATTGTTTGGAGAAATGATTGTACACACCAGTATTCATTATCCTCAAATTTTAAAAGACAAAAATATCTAGTACTAAAGTTTAATAAATAAAAATGAATACATCACACGCCATTGGGCTAGATATAGGAGGAACTCATATTACCGCAGCGGTTATCAATAAAACAGAGATGAAAGTTCTTGACTTTTCACTTTGTAAAGAATCTTTTGATTCGAATTTGCCAACAGATCAGGTTATGAGTATCTGGAAAAAAGTAATCAGAACGTCAATTGAAAATTCTAAAGTAAAAGATATTACTGGAATAGCGATTTGCATGCCTGGACCTTTTGACTACAAAAAAGGAATTTGCTGGATTAAAGACCAGTCGAAATACGAACATTTTTACGGATTAAACATTCGTGAATTACTTCTAGAAACTCTTGGTTTTCCTGCAGATTTTCCAGTTCTTTTTGAAAATGACGCTGTTTGCTTTGGAAAAGGTGAAGTTTTTAAACAACAGGAAAATCTTTCAAAAAAAGTAATGGCCGTAACATTAGGAACTGGATTAGGCGCTTGTTTCATTGATAAGGGGGCATCAATCAGTTCAGGCAATTCTGTTCCCGCTGATGGAGAAATTTACAATTTGCCATATAAAGAAGGAATTGCAGAAGATTATGTTTCGGTTAGAGGTCTTTTATCGCATTACAAATCTTTAAGCTTTAACGATCTTAATAATGGCTTAGAACTGTATGATCTAGCTAAAAATGGTAATCAGAAGGCAATTGAGGTGTTTGAAAGAATGGGAGAGGATTTAGCTGCAGTTGTTATACCGTGGATAAAAAACTTCACAGCAGATCATATTATTATTGGCGGAAAAATTGCCAATGCAAGCGATTTGTTTCTGTCTTCATTTAATAAAACAATTCAGAAATCGGGTTCTGAAATTCAAGTTTCCATTTCAAATGATAATGAAGTTGCAGCATTATTAGGAGCGGTCAGTTTCCTTTGCGATTAAAAACAAAAAACGGATGAGGTATTTAACTCATCCGTTTTTTGTTTTACTTATCCTAACATTAGTATCCTTTTGACTAAAATAGAAAAGCCTTTAAATACGAATATTTAAAGGCTTTTTATTTTTTAAGTTTCTTATGAAACTTCATCTGGCGGAGAAAGAGGGATTCGAACCCCCGGACCTGTTACAGTCAACAGTTTTCAAGACTGCCGCATTCGACCGCTCTGCCATTTCTCCAATATGTTGCTCTCATTTTCTGATTGCGAGTGCAAAGATAAGTTGTTTTTTGAATTGTGAAAATTTTTTTGGAACTATTTGCAAAGAAAATGATTGTCTGAGAAAAAATAAAATCTCTGACAAAGCTAAAGGTTTAACAGTGAGTCAAAAATGAAAAGAGCTAAATTTGGAAGTTTTAGTTTGTTTTGTGAAATATTTTAATTTTTCCAGAGGTTCAGTTGTTTTTACTCTAAGATCTTAAGTAACAAATTTGAAGATTTACGACATATAATTAAAACTAGATAAAAATGATGACACTTATAGCGATATTTTTTCCTTGTATTTCCTTTCTTTTAAGAGGTAAAATTTTGACATCTTTACTTTGTTTGATTTTACAGCTTACTTTAATCGGCTGGTTGCCTGCTGCAATATGGGCTGTTATATCACTTCAGAATTCCAGAGCTGACAGACGTAATGCAAGATTAATAAAGGCAATGCGAAATAGATAAATTTTTTATATTGCTCGTTTTTTAAAACAACTTTATTTTAGGATTGGAGAAATCCGCTTAAAATCGTTATTGAATGCAGATTGGGAATTTAAAACATTTCCATAGGTGTATTATGGTAAAAAAGAAAAACCCTTAACAAAGTTAAGGGTTTTGAATTTCAGCGGAGAAAGAGGGATTCGAACCCCCGGACCTGTTACAGTCAACAGTTTTCAAGACTGCCGCATTCGACCGCTCTGCCATTTCTCCAGTATGTCGCGATCATTATCTGATTGCGGGTGCAAATATAAGACGGTTTTTCGGTTATAAAAACTTTTTTTGGACTTTTTTTTAAAGTTTTTTGAGATAATTTTCAAGTGTCTAATTATCAGTATTTCCGAAAGTGATATTTTTTTTAAATTAATCTAAATCGTCTAAAATTGGCGTTGGTTTTTTATGTTCGTCAACTGCAACAAACGAAAAAGTTCCTGAAACTACCGTTTCGCGAAGTTCAGAATACATTTGTTCCATAAAAATATCAACATGAATTTTACAGCTTGTTCTTCCAACGCTATCTACTTTTGCTACTAATTCGATTAAAGTTCCCGCAGGAATCGCTTTTTTAAAGTCAATTTGCCCTGTCGAAATTGTAACTACTTTTTTACGGCTGAAACGTGTTGCACAGATAAAGGCAACTTCGTCCATTAAATGAAGAGCAGTTCCTCCAAATAAAGTATCATAATGATTTGTTGTGCTAGGAAATACCGCTTTAAAAATACGAGTTTCTGATTTTTGAATTCTTTCTTCTACTGTCCCCATATTAGTAATTAACGTATTCTGTAATTTCAAGTCCGTATCCAATCATGCCGACACGTTTTGTTTGCTCTGTATTCGAAACCAATCTAATTTTAGAAATATCTATGTCATGAAGAATTTGTGCCCCAATTCCGTAATCTTTGCTGTCAATAATAACTTTTGGAGCTTTTAAAGTTCCGTTAGCTTGTAATGTTTTAAGTTCAGAAATTCTGTTTAAAAGATTAACCGCAGTCATGTCTTGATTGATAAAGATAACGGCACCTTTTCCGTTCTCATTAATCACTTTGAACATGTCATCTAATTGCTGTTCGGCATTATTAGTTAGCGTGCCTAACAAGTCGTTATTTACTTGCGAAGAGTGAATTCTTGTTAAGATAGGTTCGCCAAGATTCCAAGTTCCTTTAGTTAAAGCGATATGAATTTGCTTGTTAGTCGTTTGCTCGTAAGCTCTTAAACGGAAAGTTCCGAAACGAGTCTCAATATCAAAATCTTCTTTTTTAACGATTAGGCTATCGTGCTGCATTCTATAAGCAACCAAATCTTCAATAGAAACTAATTTCAAATCAAATTTCTTTGCCACTTTGATCAATTCTGGCAAACGTGACATTGTTCCGTCTTCGTTTAAAATTTCGCAGATTACACCAGCAGGTTTAAATCCCGCAAGACGTGCAAAATCAATAGCTGCTTCCGTATGGCCAGTTCTTCTTAAAACACCGCCTTGTTTAGCAATTAAAGGAAAAATATGGCCAGGGCGAGCTAAATCGTGAGGTTTTGTATTTGGATCAACTAATGATTGAACTGTTTTTGATCTATCGGCAGCAGAAATTCCAGTTGTAACCCCTTGACCTTTTAAATCAACAGAAACAGTAAAAGCAGTTTCCATGTGATCTGTATTGTTGGTAACCATAGCACGAAGATCTAATTCCTTGCATCGGCTTTCTGTAAGCGGTGTACAAATTAAACCACGTCCGTGAGTAGCCATAAAGTTGATCATTTCTGGAGTTACTTTTTCGGCAGCAGCCAAAAAATCACCTTCATTTTCTCGATCCTCATCATCGACTACAATGATTACTTTACCTTGACGAATATCTTCTATAGCTTCTTCAATGGTATTCAGTTGTATTTTTGTTGTTGACATAATTATTTTTGCTTTTGAGCAGATGAAAACCGCTCAGAGATTTTCTGAATTAGTTGTGAAATTGGGGTTGTGATCGCATCAAAATTAATCAAGCCATTATCGTTTGTAGCGCGATAGGTTAATAATATGGCAAGTGGCGACAAGATAAAAGAAGACATCCAAGATCCCATAAATGGAGTCATACCGCCTTCTTGAGATAACCTTTTTCCGAATGTATTGATGAAATGGAAAGTAATAAAGATTAAAACAGCAAATACAATAGGAAGGCCAAGTCCTCCTTTTCTAATAATAGCGCCAAGCGGAGCTCCAATAAAGAACATTAAGAAGCAGGCAAAAGCAATAACAAACTTCTCGTATAATGCATTATAATGTTTATTGATTTCTCGCTCTTTGTCTTTTAAATCTTTCTGCGTCGTTTCTATAGAATAAATATTACTGGTAATATTGCTTCCTGCCATTTTTAAAATATCAACTTTGTCTTTATTAGAATAAATAGACAAAACATCGTTTGGAAGCGGTTTCTTCTTGATATTTTTTTGAGTATTTTCATAGAATCTTTTAATTCCAACACGCTGATTGATGTTTTCAGAAAAGGAAACTATTTCGTTATCTAAATTTTTACTCAATGAGTCTAAAGTATAGCGCAATTCATTAACGTTTAGCATTGCATTTGTTCCTGCAATACTTTCTTTACTGTCATCTACTTTGTTTAGTTCAGATAAATCGATATTGATAATCTGCGTCTTAAATTTTCCTTTTATAAAGGGCATTTTCGCACGATCCTCATATTTTTTTGGAGTAACGTCTTGGTAGTAATAACCGTCATTTAATACCAGTTTTAAAATGCTAGATTTTTCATTGCTTACAAGTTCCCCTGTTTTAGCTTTAATCACGGTTTTGTTTTCGCCCAAATTATTCGCTTTCTCATGAATAGTCACACCAGTCAAGTGATTGCCGTTTTCGCCAGATTTTTTGTTTACTTTAATATTGTAAGTGCCAACATCATTAAACTGACCCTCGGCAATTGCCATAGCCGGTTTTGCTTGAGCAATGTTCTTTCTAAAATTGACAAATTTGTATTCGGCATAAGGAATTACATTGTTTGCAAACCAAAATGCAACAATACTTAAAACGAAAATAAAAATAATTAGTACTCTCATTGCTCTTTGCAGTGAGATTCCAGACGATTTCATGGCTGCGAACTCATAATTTTCGGCAAGATTTCCGAAGGTCATGATCGAAGCTAATAAAACCGAAAGAGGTAAAACTAACGGGATAATTCGTGGCATAGAAAAAAGCAGGAATTTCACGACCAATATTAAGTCGAGATCTTTACCTGCTAGTTCTGAAATAAATAGCCATACTGTTTGCAGTATGAATATGAAAAATAAGATTACAAATACCGTAGTAAATGTAAGTAAGAATGTTTTTAATAAGTATTTGTCTAGAATTTTCAACCTTCTAATTAATCTATTTTATTGATGTAGTATTTCGGGTATTTACTCGCTACAAAGGTAAATTGATTTTTTGATAATGGCTGATTGGTTTTAAAAGAATTAACGGTTAAAGTTGTTTTTGTTCCGTTTTTTCCAGTTTCAATCAAATTGTAGATGTGTTTTGTCTGAACGTCAACACCTAACAAAATTTCTTTTCTTTGGTCTTTTCCGCTAGTTGGAACCAATTTGATGTATTGAATTTTTCTTCCTTTTACATTCTGAACAATGTCCATGTTGTATTTGTAGCCAGAATTAAAGAAAGTAAGCATTTTTGAAGGAGTGATTGCATTATCATCTTTCTCGTTTACTTTAGAAATAGTAACTTCTTCGTCTTCAGGAACAATAGTGTATGTTTTTTGACCGTCAAAAATTTTAGTAACGCCCATGAAATTTAAAACATATTGGTTTCCTTTCATTGTTACGTTTCCTTTACTGTCTTGATTGATGTTTTCTTTGGCATTATTCAAAGAATATTTAAAATCGATAACAATATTGTCGTAGCTTTTTATTTTAGAAGTTACTTCGTTCAATAAATCTTTCGCTTTTTTATCTTGCGCCTGAATAGAAGTGAAGCTCAAAAGCAAAATGATTGCCATTTGGAAACACTTTTTAGTCATGTTTGTGATAGAATTGTTGTTGATTTCTTGAATTTTTGCTTTCATGATTGGATTAATTTTGTTCATTATTAAAAAATTGATCAAGAGCATTTAAATCTAAAATGTTTACACTGCGTGCTTTACTGCCTTCAAACGGACCAACAATACCTGCTGCCTCAAGTTGATCGATCAAACGACCAGCTCTGTTGTATCCTAATTTTAATTTTCGTTGCAATAAAGAAGCAGAACCCTGCTGTGCATTGACAATAATCTCTGCCGCTTCTCTAAATAAAGTATCTCTTTCAGAAATATCTATATCAAGATTAATGCCACTTTCTTCTCCGACAAACTCTGGAAGCAAATAAGCTGTAGCATACGCTTTTTGTCCTCCAATAAAATCTGTAATTTTTTCTACCTCTGGGGTGTCAATGAAAGCGCATTGTACGCGGATTACGTCGTTTCCGTTAGTGTATAATAAATCCCCGCGTCCAATAAGCTGATCTGCGCCTTGAGTATCCAAAATAGTTCTAGAGTCAATTTTAGAAGTCACTCTAAATGCTATTCTGGCAGGGAAATTGGCTTTAATTAAACCTGTAATAACGTTTACAGAAGGTCTTTGAGTTGCAATAATTAAGTGGATACCAATGGCACGGGCTAATTGAGCTAAACGCGCAATCGGAACTTCAACTTCTTTTCCGGCAGTCATAATCAAATCGGCAAACTCATCGACAACCAAAACGATGTAAGGTAAAAATCGGTGGCCCGCTTCTGGGTTTAGTTTTCTAGATTTGAATTTTTCGTTGTATTCTTTAATGTTACGAACCATCGCATCTTTTAATAAAGAATAACGATTGTCCATTTCGACACAAAGTGAATTTAAAGTATTAACAACTTTTGCATTATCAGTAATAATAGCATCTTCTGTATCTGGAAGTTTAGCTAGATAATGTCTTTCAATTTTATTGAAAAGCGTAAGTTCTACTTTTTTTGGATCGACCAAAACAAATTTTACTTCTGCTGGATGTTTTTTGTATAACAATGAAGTTAACACGGCATTTAATCCAACAGATTTTCCCTGTCCTGTTGCACCCGCCATCAATAAGTGAGGCATTTTTGCAAGGTCGACAACAAAAGTTTCATTTGAAATGGTTTTTCCTAAAGCAATTGGTAATTCCATTTCGGCCTCTTGGAACTTCGCAGCTCCAATAACGCTTTTCATAGAAACCATAGTAGGGTTTTTGTTCGGAACCTCAATACCGATAGTACCTTTTCCTGGAATTGGCGCAATAATACGAATTCCTAGTGCTGATAATGATAAAGCGATATCGTCTTCTAAACTCTTAATTTTAGAAATTCTGATTCCGGCTTCCGGCACAATTTCATATAAAGTAACCGATGGCCCAACCGTTGCTTTAATTTGTGCAATTTCAATTTTGTAGTTACGAAGTGTATCTACAATCCTGTTTTTATTTTCTTCTAATTCTTCCTGATTGATAGTAATTCCGCCAGTCGAATATTCTTTTAATAAATCGAGGGTTGGGAATTTGTAATTGGATAAATCCAAAGTTGGATCAAATAATCCGAAATCGGCAACTAAGCGAGAAGCCAAGTTTTCTTCGATAATATCTTCTTCTTCTGCTTTTTCAATTACAAAAGCTTCATCGGGAGAAACTAATGGCAGTTCTTGTTTTGGAGTAATTGGCTTTAAAACTGGATTTAATTCAATTTCAGACGAATGAGAAATAGTTGGCTTTAAAGCTTCTTTGTTAAGTTCGAATTGCGTGTCAACTGTTTTGATGTGAATGTCATCTATTTCAGGATCGCTTTCTACTTCTTCTTTAATAGCAAATTCTTCTAAATTATAAGCGCTTTCAGGTTGATTTACAGCTGGTTTTAAAGTGTCTAATTCTGATTTAAATTCTTTTTTAGTAGAATCAAAATACGATTGAATTTTTTCTGGCGATAATTTGATTTTGAAAATCAGATAGATAATTAAACCAAAAAGAAGTGTAAGCAATGTACCTGTTTTTCCGATATAATCTTGAAGGAATAAGTTCAATTCGTAACCAATTGTTCCGCCTAATTCTGGTGCAGAAGTAGCAAAGAAACCAAACAGTACAGAAACGATAATAATGGCAAAAATATCCCAGAACCAGGTGTTTTTTAGTTTTTGAGTTGAAAGCTCCAATGCCAAAAACATTCCGGTTAGGAAAAATAGACGTACGAAAATAAAAGACGCAAGTCCGAAACCTCTGTAAATAATTAAAT
Source organism: Flavobacterium movens (assembly GCF_039581425.1). Taxonomy (NCBI): domain Bacteria; kingdom Pseudomonadati; phylum Bacteroidota; class Flavobacteriia; order Flavobacteriales; family Flavobacteriaceae; genus Flavobacterium; species Flavobacterium movens. The sequence continues at coordinate 430,533 of NZ_JBCPXY010000003.1, read as the reverse complement.
CGGCCAAATAAGCCCCGAATTTTCCGAGCCAGTTCTCAGCAACTTCGGTACGATCACCAAGCTGATTCACGACACTTTGGTCATTTTGCCATTGTCCGTTTACATAAAAAGAAATAAATGCGACCAATAGTGCAATAGAAAAAAGAACCAAAAGACAGCCTAAAACAAATCTTTGCTGTTTAGACATCTTAAATGATCTTTTAACTCCTTCCTGTTTTTCGTTTTTTTTATCTACAGTTTCTTTTTTATTTTTTGCCATTCTTGCGTTTTCCTTTGCCTAAATAAATTTTGGGATATAAATAATCAAGCCTATTGCAATTGCAGTCATTGCGGCAAAAAATACCGCTCCGGCAGCAATATCTTTAATAAAACCGATTCGTTTGCTGTAATCAGGATGGATAAAATCGGCAATTTTTTCGACTGCCGTATTTAATCCTTCAATAGCTAAAACTAAACCAATGGCTAAGGTTTGACATAGCCATTCGGTTTGAGAAATATGAAAATAGAATCCAGCAATTGTCATGATAATTCCCAATGAGAATTGAACCATAATGCTGTGTTCTGTTTTAATTAATTTTACAGCTCCGTTAAAAGCATACGTCATGCTTTTTAAACGACCTGTAACAAAAGTATTGTCTTTTTGAAACTCCATTTAAAGGAAAATATTATAGTGCTGCTAAAGCTGCTTCGTAATTTGGTTCGTTTGCAATTTCTGCTACTTGTTCTGTATGAACAATTTTTCCGTTAGCATCTACAACAATGATCGCTCTTGAGTGTAAACCTGCTAATGGTCCGTCAACGATCTCTAATCCATTTGCTTTACCAAAAGCACCAGTTTGAAAATCTGATAAGTTAACCACATTTTCTAAACCTTCAGCACCACAAAAACGTTTTTGAGCAAAAGGTAAATCTCTAGAAATACATAATACTGTAGTGTTTTCTAATCCGCTTGCACTTGCATTGAAAGTTCTAACTGATGTTGCACAAGTTCCAGTATCAACACTTGGGAAAATGTTTAAAACTAATTTTTTACCAGCGAAAGTGCTTAATGAAGCAACAGATAAATCGTTTTGTACTAATTTGAAGTCAGCTAATTGCGATCCAACTGCTGGTAATTCGCCTGATGTATGAACTGGATTTCCTCCTAATGTGATAGATGCCATGATTTTTGTTTAAAATTAATGAGGCTCAAAAGTAAGGATTAATATTTTAATCTAAAAGTATTTGTTAAGGGTTTAAGGAGAGATTAAGGATGGTTTTTTGGTGGCCACGAATTCACGGATTTTGCATTCAAATTAGATTTAAAATACAGTTTGTCATCCTGAGGAACGAAGGATCACACAAGAAACTCCGCAGCGAATGTCGACAATCTTTGCCAATTTCCGAGTGTGATCTTTCGTTCCTCAGGATGACAAAAAAGCAAACAAAAAAAAGCGCCTCGTGGTATGAAACGCTTTTCTAAATCTTGTTTTTGTATTTATTCTTGGGAAGGAGGTCGCCTTACTTATCGATTGAGCCTAATACACGTTTCATGAACGTATTTAAAGCTTCTTTTTTATCTGTTCCTTGAGCTACAAGTTTCTGTACTTCAAGTGCGCCATACATGTTCGAGATCAATTCGCCGATTACGTCTAATTCTTCGTCTTTAAGAGAAGGGATTTCGGTCATGGCTTCCAAAACTTCGATTGTTTCAATGATATAATCCTGATCGTTTTCTTCGATGAATTGCGTTAAATGCTTTATTACTGGTAATTTCATAATTTAGACTTCTTAGATTTTTAGACATTCTTAGACTTCTTAGACTTTACTTTAAAATTTTTAAAACATCTAAGATGTCTAAAAATCTAAGCCAGTCTAACAATCTAAATTTAAGCAATTGCGTTTACAAGATCGATTAAAACTTCTTGTTTGTTCGTTTGCGTTTCGCCAACTAATTGTCCGTTTACGAAAGTGGCAAATGTTGGCAAGTTGCTCACATTAGCTAATTTTCTAGACTCTGGAGAGTTTTCTGCATCAACCAAAACAAAAGTGATAGCTTCATTTTCTGTTGCTAATTTTTTGAATTTTGGTTTCATAATACGGCAATTTCCACACCATGAAGCTGAATATTGTACTACTACTTTTTCGTTTTTAGCAACTAAATCTGCTAACGTATCTTCGTTTAAGTCGATTAACATAAGTTTTATTTTTTGAGATTCTAAGGTGCTAAGATTCTAAGGTTCTGAGTTTTTGAACCTTTGTGGATTTTAGCAACTATAATTTTTTGAGATTTTTTGAGAGAGGATTAGATTTCTAAGTTACTAAGGCCTAAGAGTAAATCTTAGAACCTTAGCATCTTAGTATCTTAGAAACTAATTAAAAATTAGTTTGCGCTTAAGTATTCAGCAGTACTGATTCTGTCTGCAGACATAGCTTCTTTACCAGCTTCCCAGTTTGCTGGACAAACTTCACCTTTAGTTTGGATGTGTGTGTAAGCGTCAACCATTCTTAAGTATTCGTTTACGTTACGTCCTAATGGCATATCGTTAACACTTTCGTGGAAGATTTTTCCAGTTTCGTCAATTAGGTAAGTAGCTCTGTAAGTTACGTTTGAACCTTCGATGATAACTGAATCAGTGTCTTCGCTGTAGCTTGTAGATTCGATATCAAGAATACCTAAAATATTAGCTAAGTTACGGTTTGTATCTGCTAAGATTGGGTAAGTAACACCTTCGATTCCACCATTGTTTTTTGGCGTGTTTAACCAAGCAAAGTGAACTTCGTTAGTATCACAAGAAGCACCAATTACGATAGTATTTCTTTTTTCGAATTCTGGTAATGCAGCTTGAAAGGCGTGTAATTCAGTTGGGCATACAAAAGTGAAATCTTTTGGGTACCAAAACAATAATACTTTTTTGTTGTTGTTTACTGCTTCTTCAAAAATGTTGATTTTTAAATTATCACCCATTTCTGAGATAGCATCTACTGCAATACTTGGGAATTTTTTTCCTACTAAAGACATATTTTTCGTTTTACGTTAAAAATTTATTTCTGGTGCAAAAGTAGGGCATAAGTATAGGTACTTACAATAAGTTGTGATTATAAAAACTTATAAGTTGATAAATTTTGACTATTTAATCTTTTAACTTATTGAATGTCAATATTTACGGGTAAGACGCCTGATGAACTATTTTTTTCTAAAAATTGAATTCCCACAGTTTTTTGAAATTCTTCAAAATCTTGATACGCTTCAAATAGTCCTGAAGCCTTTTTCAGATTCGGAATTAAAGGCAATGCATACGGATTTCCGAAAACAAATACGATGCATTTTTTAGTCTGCAATAATTCAGAAAGTAGTTTTAAAACTTCATTATCAATTTCGAAATTATTTAGAGGTTTTGCTTTTGGAACAAATAATGAAATTAAAATCGTTTCGAAATTGTCTAATTCTTTTTGAATTGATGAAATATCTGAAACTTCTAGATTTTCAAAAGCAAATTCTGGAGAATTCAGTTTTGAATTTAGTGTTTTGAAAAATGTATTTTCGGTATTTTTATATAAACTCAGTTTAGCAAGTTTATTGTTTTTCTGTGCTTCAAAAGCTAGTTCAGCACTTGAGTTATCTATAATTTTAGTAATTGCATTTTGTGCAATTTCTAAGTTTATTTTTGATGTTTTTTCGAAATCCAATTCGCCAGAAACCGCAGTACTTCCAGAAAGAATTCCAGCTTTTTCTTTCGCTTTCATAATTCGGTTAAAACTTTCTTCGATGCGTTCTGGCGATGCATTTTTCAAAATTTCTTCAATTCCTTCGGGAACATTTTCTGCGAAGCATAAAACATCGTTTCCGGCATTAAAAGCTTCCCATTCTAATTGTCCTTTAGTTTCATATAATTTAGAAACACTGTGCATGTTTAATGCGTCAGAAATTATTAAACCTTTATAACCTAATTTTTCACGCAAAAGATCCTGAATAACCGCTTTTGATAAAGTTGCAGAAGTATCTTTTCCGTCATTTAAACTTGGAACTGCCAAATGTCCAATCATAATTGAATCGACATTGTTTTCGATTCCTTTGATAAACGGATATAATTCGTTTTCCATCAATTCTTCTAAAGTTTCCTTTAAAACAGGTAATCCCAAATGCGAATCAACATTGGTATTTCCGTGCCCTGGAAAATGTTTCAGACAGCCTAAAACGCCAACTTCCGACATTCCTTTTAAATATTCAACCGAAAAATCGGCTACTTTTTCTTTGTTTTCACCAAATGAACGATAACCAATAACCGGATTATTTGGATTATTGTTGATGTCTGCCAAAGGCGATAAGTTATACTGAATTCCCGCTGCTTTTAAATCTAACCCAATTTGTTTTCCAACTTCGTAAACTAAATTAGATTTGTTTTCTGGCAAAGCGCCAAGCGTAATCGCATAAGGATATTGAGGTGTTTTTTCAATTCGCATGGCCAATCCCCATTCTGCATCAATACTGATTAAAAGTGGAGTAGAAGCGGCTTTTTGGTAACGAGCAATTAAGGCTTTAATTTTTTCGTAGCTGTCGTCATTAAAAACTACTTTTTTCTTACTCTCGTAATTGGTTGCAGCGCTTGCGCGACTATGGAAAAAAGTCAATCCGCCAATATTATGTTCTTTTATAAGGCGCTCGGTTTCTTGAATATTTTCTTCGGTGTCGTTGATGAACACGGCAGGAAAAAAGAATTGTCCTATTCTTTGGCGTAATGCTTCGGCTGTAATTTTCATTATTATAAAGGCTTTTTCATGCAAACTTTATTATCTATTTTTTTAGGACAGATAATTCGGAATGATGGTATAATTTGATTTTAAAATAAGTTGTGTTCTTCTTAAAAGGACACAATTATTTTTATTCGCTTACTTTAATTTGGCTTTCTTTTGTTTGGCTAATTGCTTTTTGGTTTCAAGCGCTTTTTCCAATCGGTTTTTGAAACGGAAAAGTTTTGGTAATCCTTCTAATCGATCTACAAGGGTGATTTCTTCGTAAACCAAAATAGCCTTTTCTAAAATCCTGATTTCATTTTCAAGGTCATTTTGGTTTTTGTAGATCGTAGCTAATCGATCATATGGATGATTTCCTTTAAAGCCTTCAGTAGCATTTTCTTCATACAATTCAATTGCTTTCTCAAGATTTCCAGTTTTTTCGAACTCAGCTCCTTTCAGATTTCGTTCGTTCTGCAAATTTTCATTGATTTCCATAGGTAAAGTTTGATTTGGGGTTTAAACTTCTTCTGATTTCTTCCCAAAATCTTTTGGGAAAGTTAAAAAACGTGATAAAATAAGACCTGGAATTGTAGCTATTAAAACCCAAACAAAGAAGTTTTGATAGCCTAAAAAATTCTGAATATAACCGCTCAACATTCCTGGAAGCATCATTCCTAATGCCATAAAACCAGTTGCAAGTGCATAATGCGCTGTTTTCGATTCGCCTTCTGCCACATGAATTAAATACATCATAAAACCTGTAAATCCAAAGCCGTAACCAAATTGTTCCAGAACAACCGTAATGCAAGTATAAAGATTTAATGGAGAATTTATTTCGAAAAAATATAAATTTATATGAAGGTGAAAAAGCTCTTGTGGCTGAAAATGAGCTAAGCCAATAAAACCAAGTATAGGAAGGTGCATTGCTAAAAACATCGGAAGCATCCATTTTGTTAGACCATGTTTAGAAATGGCAATTCCACCTAAAATACCGCCAACCGTAAGGGCAAAAATTCCTAATGTCCCGTAGATAATTCCAACAGCTTCAGTGTCTAATCCCATTCCGCCTAGTTCTCTTTTATCAAGCAAGAAAGGACTCAACATTTTCAATAATTGCGATTCTCCTAATCTGAAAACCAATATAAAAGTTAAAATTAAACCAATTTGTTTTTTCTGGAAGAAGCTGGTAAATATAGTTGCGAAGTTTTGATGAGGTGTTTCTTTCTTATTTTCTACAGCATTAATTTCATTTTTTGGTGTGAAAATGAAATTGTAAGCAGTAATAAACACCATCAATAAACCTACACAAATCATGGTATATGACCAAGCTTTGGTATTGTCTCCGTATTTATGTTCCAAATATCCAGCAAAAAGTACTACCAAACCGTTTCCTGCAAGCATTGAAAGTCTGTAAAAAGTACTTCTGATTCCAATAAAAAAAGATTGTTTGTCTTCGGGTAAAACCAATAAATAGAAGCCATCAGTCGCAATATCATTGGAAGCTGAAGCAAAAGCTGCGACCCAGAAAATTGATAAGGTCATGATGAAAAATCTGTCGAGCGGAATGGTAAAGCCAACCAATAGAAATGCAATTGAAATAATCAGTTGCATCAGCAGAAACCATTTTCTTTTGGTTCCAATTAATTCTATAAGCGGACTCCAAAGTGGCTTAATAACCCATGGAAGATATAATAAACTGGTATAGACTCCAATGTCTTCATTTGTAATTCCTAGATTTTTGTACATAATTACCGAAACCGAAATAATTATGGCATACGGTAATCCTGAAGCGAAGTTTAGAAGCGGAATCCAGAACCAAGGTTTATTATCTATTTTCATTAGGCTGATTTGGTGTATAGTTTTTAAATGGTTTTTTTAAGTCAATAGCAGTTGGGGTGCTTTCGTTGGCATAATAATCAATAAAAGTTACAGCGCAGGCTTTGTAAAGATTTAGTTTTCCTGCTGCGATAGAGAAATTGATTTTTCCGTCAGCTTCTTTTACAGTTACTTTTTCAACGATTTTTGTTGCGTCGTTAATATCAATTTTCGAAACGTGATCGCCTCCATAAACCACCATATAACGAACTTTTGTATTTAGTGGACTTTGGAATGTAAAGTTGTATTTAATGCTGTCTTTGCTATATTCCAAAACTTTTGGCGTATCAATAATTACGTGTCTTAAATTTGGAACCGCTGCAGGAAGTGCAGGATATTTATATTGGTTTTCTTCTAAATGACGCACTACGTCGAAATTTTTGCCCATAAACCATTTTGAACTGAAATAAGCACTTCCGGAAACATTTTTAAAAGTCCTTAAAAAATCAATTTGAGTTGGAATTTCGGTCATGTAATTCCAGTTTTTATCACCATCGGCTCTAATTTTGTAAGTAGCATGTCCGATGTAGATAGCAGTATTAGGATTCGTATTTTCAGACCACCATTTTACCAGTTTAGAGTAAGATGCTCTGGTATTGTTCATGCTCCAATACAATTGAGGCAAGATATAATCGATCCATTTTTGATCCATCCATAACATCGGATCTGCGTATAGATCATCATAATTTGATGTAGATTGTGTTTCAGACCCTCTCGGATCTTGAGATTTGTTTCGCCAAACCCCAAACGGACTAATTCCAAATTGTACCCAAGGTTTGCTTTCTTTGATAGTTGTAGAAATAGCATGCACAAAATTGCTCACATTCGCACGGCGCCAATCAGAAAGGCTCAAACCAGCTCCGTATTTTTTGTAAGATGCAGTATCGTTAAACACTTTTCCAGGAACCGCATAAGGGTAAAAATAATCGTCAAAATGAATTGCGTCGATATCATATTTGTCCACGACTTCTTTTACTACTTTAGTTAAATGTGCCTGAACTTCTGGTAATGCAGGATTGTAATAATATTTTCCCCCATATTCAATCATCCATTCCGGATGTTTAAAAAAATCGTGTCCAGGGCTTAAAAGATTTTTATTTAAGTCGAAAGTTGCACGATATGGATTTAACCAAGCGTGAAATTCAAATCCACGGTTATGTGCTTGTTCAATCATCCACTCTAGAGTGTCGTAATATGGGTTTGGAGCCAAGCCTTCTTTTCCAGTTAAAAATCGAGACCAAGGCGCAAATTCTGAAGGATAAATAGCATCGCCAACACTTCTAACCTGAACGATTACAGCATTGTAATTCAGTTTTTTATACGCTTCTAAAATTTCAAGATAATCAGCTTTTTCTTTTTCTACGTTGTCTGTTGCTTTTTGTGGCCAGTCAATGTTTACGACTGTTGCAATCCAGACTCCTCTAAATTCATTTTTAGGATGCAGTATTTTTTCCTGAGAAACAGATTTCCATCCAAAGAAAAACAAAAATAGGAGAGAGTATAGTAAGTGCTGATTTTTATGCATTTCAATCTTTATTTTAACAAGAACCAAAAATAGGCTTAATTTTTTTTCTGCCACGAATTCACGAATTTTTTTTAATCAAAGTTTTCCCGCTACGAATTCACGAATCATTTTATATAATCCAAGTAAGTATAATTCGTTTAATTAATCACGTTTTTTCTGCATAGATTTTTAAATAAATTCGTGAATTCGTGGCTATCTTTAATCAGGGAAAGAAATTTTCCCCATTGTTACTGACGGAATTCCTTTTTGCGAACCAAAATTATAATTGCCACCTGCAACAGTTTCATTGGCCAAAACGGCAAATAAGACCGCTTCTTTTGCATCGCCTGAAATTCCGAGAACGTCGCTTTTTTCAAATCTACAAGGCAATAAATCCTGTAACCAGCTCACTAATAACGGATTTCTTGCACCACCGCCAGACATATAAACTGTAAACTCTTCGATTGGTGTTTTAGTATTTTCTACAACAAACAAAACCGCTTCGGCAATCGTTTCTGCGCTCAAGCGTGTTAAAGTTGCCAGCAAATCTGATGCCGAAATGTTTTGTAAACTTAATTTTACCAGAGCCGAGTTTACAAAATCGTGATTAAACAATTCCTGACCGATAGTTTTTGGAAAGCTTTTCTGGAAGAAAGCGTCACTTTTTAATTTGCTTAAAAGTTCCTGATTTACAGTTCCTTTTTTAGCAATCTCTGCGTCTTTATCGAAGCTTTTTTCAGGAAAAAACTGTTTGGTAAAAATATCGATTAAAGTATTTGCAGTTCCAGTATCGGTTACAAAGACCTCTTCGGCGTTTTGTGAAGCTGGTAAATAAGTGAAATTTGCAATTCCGCCCATGTTCAGCATAATTCGGTTTTCGCCTTTTTTACTGAATAACAAATAATCGCCATAAACTGCCAAAGGCGCGCCTTCGCCACCTGCAGCCACCTGTTTTTGTCTGAAATCTGATAACGTTATAATTCCGGTTTTTACTGCAATATGATCGCCATCGCCAATTTGCAAAGTCGCATTTGGAAATTTTTCCTGCTGATGCAAAAACTTTGGCGCATGCAGAACCGTTTGTCCGTGTGAGGCAATTAAATCGACTTCGCTTGCGGGAATATTCCATTTAGAAAGACAATCGTTGATCATTCCGGCATGCAGGTTTGCAATCCATTCGTTCAATAAAACCAAATGCTGAAAATCAATTGTCTTTTTAGCAAACACTTTTCTGATTTCGGTTTTAATGTCTTCGTTGTAATCAATGGTTTCAAAGTGTTCGATTTTGACAACAGTATTTCCGCCTTCGCCCGAAACTTCGCAAAGAGCCAGATCAAGTCCGTCAAGTGAAGTTCCTGACATTAAACCTACTATTTTTCGAGTATCTTTTTGGGCAATTTCGTAGAGAGCTTTTATGTTTTTATTCATTTCAACTAATCTTAAAAAAACGCAATTAATTTGGAAACGCTAAAATGAGATTATTTCAGATATAAAACTATAGATTTTAGACAATTTTTATTTTTTGAATGCCACTATTGTAGAATAATATTTTGTGGTAAAAATCCTAAAAAAATAATTCAAACTTCCTGTCTTTTCTATATATTTGCTGATAACCAATTTAAAATATATATATATGTTAGTTATTATAGGAATTTTTGTTTTCCTTTTTATCATCGGAATAGTAATCTACAATTCACTTATCGGAAAAAGAAATCAGGTTGCGAATGCTTTTTCTGCAATTGATGTAATGTTGAAAAAACGTTTCGATTTGATTCCGAATCTAGTTGAAGTCGTAAAACAATACACGAATTATGAACAAAGCACTTTGACTAAAATCGTGGAGCTCCGTTCAAAAGCTACTTCAGGAACTTTAACAGACAAAGAGAAAGCAAGTTTGGATACCGAATTAAGTTCTGCTGTAAAAGGCTTAATGGTAACGGTTGAAAATTATCCAGATCTAAAAGCAAATACGAATTTTTTAAATCTGCAAACAACTTGGACAGAAAGTGAAGAGCAAATCGCTGCAGCAAGAAGAACTTACAATGCAGTAGTGACCGATTATAATAATGCGATTATGATGTTTCCAGGCAATATGTTTGCAGGAATGTTGAGTTATACTAAAATTGATGTTTTAGAAACGCCAGAAGAAGAACGCAAAAATATTAGTGCAAAAGAACTATTTAACAATTAATGGATTCAGAAATAAAATCGAAAGCAAACTTGCAGGACATTCTGAATACTTTAGAAGTTGATCGAAAAAAAATAGCAGAGACCTATAAAACCAGCTATATCTTATTTGGTCTTGCCGCAATAATTATAGCTGTAAGTATATTTATAGGATTAGGAGTTTTTGCAGTAATATTAGGACTAGTTCCTTTAATTGTTGGAATCGTAATGTATTTTAGAATAGATGACGATGTCAAAAAATACAAAGAGGCTTATAAAATGAGTATTGTTGGAGCGGCGTTAAAAGACATCGACGATACGCTGACTATAACGCCAAAAAGTGGGCTTCCAGAATACGAATTTATAAGCTCGGAGCTTTTTACAACCAAACCAGATCGCTATAAAACGCAAGATTTAATAAGTGGAACAGCAGATAAAACTTCTTTTTGGTTTGCCGAAGCTCATGCTGAATATAAAACAGAAACTCGTGATAAAAATGGGACAAAAACAACTTGGCACACCATCTTTAAAGGAATTGTTTTTGTAGCTGATTTCAATAAAAACTTTAATGTTTCGACTATTGTGCGTCCAAAAGGTATTACAGATGCTATTGGTTCATGGTTTTCGAAAAACGTTTTCAGTTTAGGCAATTCCGAGTTAGTTCAATTAGAAAATAAAGTCTTTGACGAAATATTTGTAACCTATTCCAAAAATCAAATCGAAGCGCGATACATTTTAACGCCCGCTATGATGGAAAGGATTTTGGATTTAAATCAAAAATCGGAGGATACAATTTCAATATCGTTTATTAATTCTAAAATGTATATCGCTTTCCCTTTGTCTCAAAATTACTTTGAAGCGCCAATTCATTCCTCACTTTTAGCTCCCGATTTACTAACCGATGATCTTTCGATTGTTCAGTTTATGCATGATATTGTACATGAATTGGATTTGAATACCAGGATTTGGGGGAAAGAGTAAAAGGTTTTATAAAGTAGCAATCACAATTTGATTTTTTTACGATACTATGAAGAATACAATATTTACAATGTTATTGGGAGTTTCTATAAATGTGCTTTTTAATAATGCTGTTTATGCTCAGGAAAATGTTTCGGATTTAGGTCCTACTGTATCTGTAGATTATTCTGGGCTGTCATTTGAAAAAGTTGTAATAAATGGCAAAGTTGGTTTAAAGGATAAAAAAGGGAACTTAGTTATACCAGTAGAATATCAAGATGTTGACGTTTTTGATATGCAATTTCCAATAGCGGTTAAAAAAAATGATCTCTGGGGTGCAGTAGATTCTGCTGGCAAAATGGTTATTCCTGCAAAATATGAAGGGCTTTTTAGATTTCAAGATAAAAATTATGCTTCGGTAAAAAAAAATAATAAATATGGTTTGATTGACAAAACAGATCAGATTTTGCTTCCAATACAATATGATCAAGATCTCTGGTTTTATAAAGGACTATCAAGAATTTGTCTAAATGAAAAAATAGGACTTATTAACGAGCAACTCAAAATTATTTATCCTATTGAACTTAACAACTTGTATGCCTTTGACGAAACAGGATCAGCTGTAGCTTCAAAAAATGGAAAATGGGGATTAATTGATAATGAAGGAAATATAATCGCACCTTTTGTGTACGACGCTGTCTCTTCATTCTATAACAATCGAGCGAAATATAAGCTAAATAAGAAAATCGGAATGATTGACAGAAGTGGTAAAATAGTAATTCCAAATAATTATGAATCGCTTTCGGATTTATATTTGAATCAGATTGTTGCAGAAAAAGAAGGTAAAGTAGGGCTTTTAGATAGTGTTGGTAAAGTGATTATCCCTTTTAAGTATGATTCAATTCAGTTAGGTTTAAAGGATTATATACCAGCCAAGAAAAAAGGTAAATGGGGATATATTAATAAATCTAACAATGTAGTAATTGATTTTAAATATGAAGAAGCCCTCATGAGCACGGCTGATTTTTTTGTTGTAAAACAGAAAGATAAATATGGTGCTATTGATAGAGATGGAAAAATTATACTGCCATTTATTTTTGATGAAGCAATTCTATCGGATGACTTTATTACCATTTACCCTTCGCTGGAATATAGATTCACAAAAGACGAACAAAGCATTTATTTTAATGAAAAGCTGGAGTGTGTAAAAAATTGTAGAAAATTAAGTAAGTTAGGATTGGATAATTATAGGATTAAAAAATAAAAAAACAATTATTGCAACAAATAAACCCCTAGATTTTTTAAAATCGAGGGGTTTCATTTTAAATTCTACGTCAATTCCAAATAAGGATTTAGAGTTTCAGCCAATTCATTGAGCCAGTAAAAACTGTCTCTTAATTTGATGATTTCGCTTTGAAATGTTTCATGTTCGCTCAAAACGCATAAAGCGAGTGTAAAATTTACCTGCCTTAAAGTTTTAGCCATTTCAACAGGATCGATTCTTTCGTTGAAGAAATTCAAAAGCTTGATTTCAGTCTGTTTTGAAATTGTGTTTGTACTCATAATCTTTGTGTTTAGGAAAAGAACCCGCACAGCTAAGGTGTCCTACGCCACAAAGTGCGTTGCAGTTGTTTCCAATACCGCCACCATACCGCACGGGCAAAAGTTTTTTTGATATCATATTTCTTTGTGTTTAGGATTGTAAAGATATCAAAAAAATATTTTAAAGTAAGAAAAGGATTATGTTTTAAAATTCACAAAGTAAAGATACAGGATATTTTTCTTCACGAAATATTTTCATATGATTATCAAGATCAGAAAATATGCTTTCAAATCTATCAAAAGAAGATTCATAACCATAGCTTCCATCTTTTTTGAAACTTTCTTTAATTTTAAGTGTACCAATAACTTCAAATTTATCTTTAAAAGATATAATATCTCTATGAGTTACTAAATGATAGCAAAGTCCAAATAAAAAATTATCTTGATTAGCATATTCCCAAATTTCATCTACATTTGGCTGTTGCTCTAAAATGGTTTTCCAATCATAAGTTGAAGGAATTTTTCTGCCAGAAATGAAACAAGATTTTAAATCTTCAACAGTTGGCTTGTTTACGCCTTTATATGTTGTGATAGCCAAATCATATGAACATTGTCCTCTTTGTTGTGTAACTTTGGCGCAAATTACGGCATAATAATTATTGTCTGAAAGTTGGAAAGTTAGCAAATCATTTGGCTGAAAATATAGATTTTTAATAATCCTGTATTTTTTTCTTTTTCTAACTTTCAAATTTGGCTGATTTATTTTCTTTAAAAGTTTATCAAGCTCTTTTTGTCTTTTTTTACCTTCATTGGCATCGCATTCCTCAGTCCATATTTTTACCCCAGCTTTTATTTCAATAACACGTTTTACTTCTTCAAGAATTTCTTCGGTTAATTCACCAATTTCCCAAAAAGCAAGTGCATAAGATGTTACAAAAATTTCGTGATAGAAATCGGTATCGTCGCCGTAATCTTCTATGATAAAAGGAATTTCTTTTTTAATGGTTTCTATAGTTGCATCGCTGTCATATAAATCCATTATTAATTCGTAAGTATCTCGAGCTAAATCACCATCGATTATTTTTACGCCGTCTGTTGCCATTGTGTTTTTGGAATTATTTTAAAAAGAATATCAGGCTAAATATATAAAGTTTTGGATATTTGTTTTAATTATGATCGAAAAAATCTTAACAGACTACATTACATTTATCAGAAGCTTCGAAGCTTTATTAAAAGATAAATACCAAAAAGACATAAATCCATGTTCATTTTCAATTACTTTCTTTGAAAGAGTAGGTTCAATTGAGGGGATTGAATATTATTTTCACGGAAGTGGATGCACTGCAAAAAAAGATGGAGTTACTTATGCTTACGATATTTCAATTTTTGAAAAGGATATCATCGAATTTACTCAATGGGAAATTACAGAGTTTATTAAAACACATCCAGAATATCAAAAATTAAATTATAGTGAAAATTATATCGAGTATGCACTTTACCAGCTTATAAATAAAGGAATTTTAGAATGGTTAACTTTTGAGAGAATTGAAGGAAAAGCTTTTGGATGTGTTTTTAAATGTTATAGAGTTGTTCAGGAATCGTTTTTTCTTCAATAAACCTTCTTATGAAACCAAGTGCCTGCCCCGATGGGAGCGGCATCTCCCGAAAAACAAAAACTACGGTTAAAAGCTTTGTTTTTGTTTATCGGGAATATAGCGGACAGCAGGAAATAGCTCCTGATTTAAAATTCCAACCTAAAAACAGCATCAAAGAAAACCTCTGCCACTTTGTAACTCTAAACCTTTGAACCTAAAAAAATAACTATTTTTGTACTTCAAAAGAAAAGCAAAAATGTCAATACTTAAGGATTTAGAGCAATTAGCCGGCGAACTCGAAGGCATACTTTTATACGATGATCTTCATAAAACACTTTATTCGACAGACGCATCAGTGTACCGGATTCGGCCAAATGCAGTGGCTTTGCCTAAATCTGTGGCTGATATTAGCAAGTTAATTCGCTTTGCGGGAAAACATAATATTTCAATTACGCCAAGAACCGCTGGAACTTCACTTGCAGGACAAGCCGTTGGTGACGGACTTGTGGTTGATGTTTCGAAACATTTTACCAAAATATTAGGTTACGATGCCGAGAAAAAAACGGTTACGGTTCAGCCGGGCGTTATTCGCGACGAACTGAATTTATATTTAAAACCTTATGATGTATTTTTCGCGCCAATTACTTCTACTTCAAATCGCGCGATGATTGGCGGAATGGTGGGAAATAATTCCTCTGGAACCACTTCGATTCGTTATGGCGTTACGCGCGATAAAATTGCTGAAGTAAAAGCGATTTTGAGCGACGGAACAGAAGTGGCTTTTGGCGAATTGACTTCGGCGGAATTTATCGAGAAAACCAAAGGAGATTCTTTAGAAAATAAAATCTACAAAAGCGTTTACGACGAACTTTCGGTAAAAGAAAATCAGGAAGAAATTATAAAAGAGTTTCCAAAACCAGAAATTCACAGACGAAATACAGGCTACGCCGTTGATATTCTGTTACGATCAGAACTATTTGGCGGAACAGAACCTACGATAAACTTAGGAAAACTACTTTGCGGAAGTGAAGGAACTTTGGCCTTTACAACCGAAATCACTTTAAAAGTAGACGATCTGCCACCGCCTCACAGTATTATGGTAGTGGCACATTATCATACAATTCAGGAATCGTTAGAATCGGTTGTCGTGGCAATGAAGCATCATTTATACACTTGCGAAATGATCGACGACACGATTTTGGATTGTACGAAAACCAATCGTGAGCACATTAAAAATCGTTTCTTTTTGGTTGGCGAACCCAAAGCAATTATGTTGTTTGAAGTAGCGTCGCACACTTTAGAAGATGCAGAAAATCAGGCCAATGCTTTAATCGCCGATTTAGAAAAACACAATTTTGGATATGCCAGCGTTAAATTATTTGGACCAGATATTGATAAAGCCAACGAACTGAGAAAAGCCGGACTCGGACTTTTAGGAAGTATCGTAGGCGACGACAAAGCAGCCGATTCTATTGAAGATACAGCCGTAGAATTAAGCGATTTGCCAGCGTATATTGCAGAGTTTTCGGCGATGATGTTGCGTTACGGACAGGAAGCGATTTATTATGCGCATGCCGGTGCGGGAGAATTGCATTTGCGTCCGGTTTTGAATTTGAAGAAAACGGAAGATTTAAAATTATTCAGAACCATTGCGACCGAAGTGGCGCATTTGGTGAAAAAATATAGAGGTTCACTAAGCGGTGAACATGGCGACGGAATCGTGCGCGGTGAATTTATTCCGTTTATGATTGGCGAGAAGAATTACGAATTGCTGAAAAGAATCAAATTAGCGTTTGACCCGAATTCGGTTTTAAATATCGGGAAGATTGTCAACGCTTTAAAAATGGACGAAAACCATCGTGTGATTTCAGGAAGAGTAGAACCGGATATTAAAACGTTTCAGGATTTCTCAGATAGTTTAGGAATTTTACGTGCGGCCGAAAAATGTAACGGTTCTGGCGATTGCCGGAAAATGCCATCGGCGGGCGGAGCGATGTGTCCGAGTTATCGTGCGACGCGAAATGAAAAAGAAACCACTCGTGCAAGAGCAAATGCATTACGCGAATATTTGACCTATTCTGAAAAAGAAAACAAATTTGATCAGAAAGAATTATACGAAGTTTTTGAGTTGTGCGTAAGCTGTAAAGCCTGCGCAAGCGAATGTCCGAGTAATGTTGACGTTGCGACTCTTAAAGCGGAATTTTTATATCAATATCAAAAAGCAAACGGATTTTCGACCAGGAATAAAATTTTTGCGAATAACGCCAAATTGAATAAAATGGGAAGCAAATTCCCGTCGATTACGAATTTTATTTCGAATCAGTCATTGGTGAAAAAAACAATGGGAATTGCGCCAGAAAGACAAGTGCCGCTTTTGGCGAAAAAGACTTTTAGAAAATGGTATGAAAATAATAAACTTAAAAACGCCGATTTTCCAAACGGTCAATTATATTTATTTGTTGATGAATTTACTAATTATTACGACGTAAATATCGGAATCGATGCTTTTGAATTATTGACGAAATTAGGTTACGAAGTTTTAATCGTGAATCATGAAGAAAGTGGCAGAACTTACTTATCGAAAGGATTTCTGGAAGAAGCCAAAAAGATAACCGATATTAATGTGAATATTTTTAAAGATTTGATTTCGAGCAATACGCCTTTAATCGGAATTGAACCTTCGGCGATTTTGACTTTTAGAGATGAATATTTACGATTGGCATCGGATAAAGAAAATTCGGAACGTATTTCGCAAAACGCTTTTACAATTGAAGAATTCTTCAAAAAAGAAATCATCGACGGAAAGATAACGCCAGATTCATTCTCAGAAGAAGCGAAAGAAATTAAAATTCACGGACATTGCCACCAGAAATCATTAAGTTCTGTTGAAGCGACTTTTGCGATGCTGAATCTTCCTAAAAATAATACAGTTACGATTTACAATTCGGGTTGTTGCGGAATGGCTGGTTCTTTTGGTTATGAAAAAGAACATTATCAAGTAAGTATGCAAATGGGAGAGGACACGCTTTTTCCAAAAGTGCGCAACACTGCCGAAAACGTAAAAATTGCCGCTGCAGGAACGAGCTGTCGCCATCAAATTTACGACGGGACAAAACGTGAAGCACAGCATCCGGTTAGTATTTTGAGAAATTGCTTGAAGTAAAGTTTAACCGCAATCCCGATAGCTATCGGGAGCTAAGAATTATGCTAAGAACGCAAAGTTTTTTTGTTTTACGCAGATTTGGCAGATTGAGCAGATTTAATTTTATTAAAGATTGGTGTAATCTTCTCACCAACAAAAATCAGCTATATCTGCTAAATCTGCGAGAGAAAAATATAGATACAGATAGAAAAAATAATTCGCGAATTCGTGGCGAAAAAAACTTCATCGAAAACAAAATCGTTTTATATATTTGAAATCAAGATAATTTTTGCATTATTTGCAAAATAAAACAAAAAGAACTGAATTAAATTAATTTATAACAGCAAAACATTATATGGCATTTTCAAGTTTATTCCGAAAGAAAACAGTACAGGATATTCTGAAGCAGGTTGCACAGAACGAAACAGACGGTCATAATGCCTTAGGAAAACACTTGACAACTAGGGATTTAACGGCTTTTGGAATAGCGGCTATTGTTGGAGCGGGAATTTTCAGTACTATTGGAAAAGCCAGTGCAGACGGAGGACCAGCTGTAATTTTCTTATTCTTATTTACTGCTTTGGCGTGTAGTTTTGCTGCTTTTGCTTATGCAGAATTTGCTTCGATGGTTCCAGTTTCAGGAAGTGCTTACACCTATTCGTATGTCGCTTTTGGCGAATTAATTGCCTGGATAATTGGTTGGGCTTTAATCATGGAATATGCTGTTGGAAATATAACCGTCGCCATATCGTGGAGTGATTATTTCACGGGACTTCTACAAAGTGGTGGCATTCATTTGCCGCAATGGATTCAGATGGATTACCTAACTGCTTCAAATGGATTTAATGATGCCGAGGCCTTAATGCGAGGGGGTAAATCATTCGAAAATTTAAGTGTTGCTTTACAGCAAGCGCATACAGCCTGGACAACTGCGCCAACAATCGGATCTTTTCATTTCGTAACCGATATACCAGCATTATTCATTATTATTCTGATTACAGCTTTGGTTTACAGAGGAATGAAAGAATCTCGTAATGCAAGTAATTTAATGGTTGTAGTAAAACTTTGTGTGGTTCTTTTAGTAATTGCTGTCGGGATTTTTTATGTAGATACAGCAAACTGGGATCCGTTTGCTCCAAATGGTGTTAGCGGAGTTTTAAAAGGAGTTTCTGCCGTTTTCTTTGCTTATATTGGTTTTGATGCGATTTCGACAACTGCTGAAGAATGTAAAAATCCTCAAAGAGATTTACCACGCGGAATGATGTGGGCGATTATTATTTGTACGATTCTTTATATAGCTATCGCTTTGGTTTTGACAGGAATGGTAAAATATCACGAATTAAATGTTGGAGATCCTCTTGCATTTGTTTTCGATAAATTAAACTTAAAATGGATGTCAGGAATTATCGCAGTTAGTGCAGTAGTGGCGATGGCAAGCGTTTTATTGGTTTTCCAGATGGGACAGCCTCGTATCTGGATGAGTATGAGCCGTGATGGTTTATTGCCAAAGAAATTTTCTACTGTTCACCCAAAATTCAAAACTCCATCTTTTGCAACTATCGTTACAGGATTTGTAGTAGCAATTCCGGCGTTATTCTTAAACCTGACAATGGTGACCGATTTATGTAGTATCGGGACTTTGTTTGCCTTTGTGTTGGTTTGTGCAGGCGTTTTAGTTTTACAAAACAAACCTGAAATTCCAAGAGGAAAATTCAAAACACCTTATATCAATTCAAAATTTATTCTGCCAATACTTTTGATTTTGGGGTTGTATTATGCTTTTGCTTTCAACAATAAAGCTACAATGGTATTTATCAATAACGATCCGCAGATTTACGATGCAACATCAATTGTAACTTCTTTAGATAAATCAGAATCAGAGCAAGTTTTTAAATATTTAGAGAGTATTGAAGTAAACAATAAAACAGCTGAAACTTCAGATTTAGAACATTTATTAGGACAATATCAAGACGACGAAGTAAAATATGCTGAGGTTGTAAAAGGATTGCCAATTGCAGATTCTGCAAAGTATGAGTCAGGATTTGGCTTATTCAAACACAAAATTCCAATGTGGATATTTTTATTTGTTTTGGTTGGATTAGCTGTTTGGGCTTTCAGAAAAAATCTGTCTTTAATTCCGCTTTTAGGATTAATCTGCTGTTTGTATATGATGGCCGAATTAAGCGTTTGGAATTGGATTTATTTTACAGTTTGGTTAATAATCGGATTGCTGATTTATTTTGGCTATAGCCGAAAAAACAGTAAATTGAATACTGAAAATATAGTTTAAAAAGTAAATTTTTTATAGAAAAGCCGTTCTGAGTACTTCAGAACGGCTTTTTGCATTATTGATATTTTATAGAAATATTCTTATGTTTTAAAAACACTTTTCCTTAAGTTTGTTTTCAGTAAAATTTTAAATTTAATTAGTAATACATGGGTTTTCTCGATAAAATATTGGGCAAAAAAGAAGCTTTAATGCAATCTAATGCAGACTTCTGGAATTGGTTTTTAAAAAATGAAAAAGATTTTTTTAAAACAGTTCAAATAGGAGATAATATACATAAAGATTTTTTTGATAAACTAGCTCCAAAACTTGATGAAGTTCATGAAGGGATTTATTTCCTGACAGGAATGTTTAATGATCAAACAGCTGAATTAATTCTAACTCCGGATGGAGCAATTAGAAATATTTATGCGATAGAAGAATTAGTAAATGCAGCGCCTGAAATTAAAGGTTGGAAATTTACAGCCCTTAAACCAGCGTCAGATATTAAGGATGTTAGTATTACTTACGAAAATTTCGATTTTAATAAAGACAATTTAAAATTTTATCCCAACATACATAAAAACTACCCTGACGAAATTGATTTGACGATTGTTTACGATCATTTCACAGAGGATAAAAAACAGCAAGTCACTAATGGAGTTTATATTTTTCTGGATAACTATTTAGGCGAATTGCATTCAGTTACTTTAATAGACAATATGAAAGTGGTGGGGACAAATGACATTTCGAAAGAATTAATTTCGATCGAAAAATTAAGAGATTACCTAATTTGGAGAGAAAAGGAATTCGTTGAAAAATACGAAGGAACGAGGCATAATACAGAAAATGACAGCTATGCTAATTTTGAAGGTAAAAAACAAGATGGGTCAATAGTTTTAGCATTAATTAATACCACATTAATTCAGTGGGATAAAAAAGCATCACATCCATGGATTTTTATTGTGACAATTCCGTTTGATGACTGCGGTAATGGCGGACTTCCAGATGAAAAAACGTATAAATTATTAGATAGTATTGAAGAAGAAATAATACAAATTTTGCCAGATTCTGATGGATATTTGAACATCGGGAGAGAAACGGCTGATAATAAAAGAGAAATATTTTTCGCCTGCAAAGATTTCAGAAAGCCAACCAAAGTAGCCGATGACTTAATCAAAGAATACAATGAGGTTTTTGAAATTAGCTACGAAATTTATAAAGACAAATATTGGCAGACATTTAGGCATTTTGAGCCAAGATAAATGACAAAAGCCGTTCTGAACAACCTCAGAACGGCTTTTGTTTTAAAAAAAATCCGCTAAGAGAAAAGATCTCCAGCGGATTCAAACAATCTAATAAAAAATGTGCAAATTTATTTATAGAGGAATGTTTGCCTTTATTGTGAGTGATTTTCTCGCGCAGATTTTGCAGATTGTTTTTATAGATTTCTAGAATAAAATCTGCATAATCAGCCAAATCTGCGAGAGAAAAGCTTAGCGAATCTCTGTGAAAACTTCTTTGTGAATCTCTACGGAATTTAAAACTCCAACATCAACCATACATTGTTTCATCATTTCGTAAGTACGGTCAATATCATTATCCAAACCAATAGAAAAACGAATCAAACCATCTGTCAATCCCATCTCTTTCTGTTCTTCTAATGGAATTTCGCTAGAAGTTGAGGTTCCCGGAGCGCTGAATAACGTTTTATAAAAACCTAAACTTACAGCCAGATAACCAAGATTTCTTTCCTGCATTAATTCCATCAATTCATTGGCTTTTTCTAAAGTTCCAACATCAATCGTTAGCATTCCTCCAAAACCGTATTCTGGATTAATCATCGTTTTATATAATTCGTGACTTGGATGGCTTTTTAAACCCGGATAAACCGTTTTTAAACCATCTTTTTCGAACTGATCAGCCAAATAATGCGCATTATGACTGTGCTGTTTAATACGGATATGAAGTGTTCTCAAATTTTTCATCACACTTGCCGAACGCAAACTATCCATCGTTGGACCTAAAAGCATACTTGCGCCAGAATTCACATTTTTCAGTGAATTAATAAATTCTTTTGATGCACAAGTCACCCCGCCAACTGTATCACTGCTTCCGTTAATGTATTTTGTCAAGCTATGAATTACGATATCAGCACCCAATTTTGCAGGAGAAACAGATAAGGGTGAAAATGTATTATCTACAACCAATTTCAAATTATGCTTTTTGGCAATTTCTGCCAAGCCTGCAATATTTGCAACTTCCAAAAGAGGATTGCTAACCGTTTCGCAATACAAAACTTTAGTTTTAGAAGTAATTGCAGCTTCAACAACGTCCAATTTCGTAATGTCAACAAAGCTTGTTTCAATTCCGAATCTTGGTGTAAAGTTTTTCAGGAAAGCATATGTTCCGCCATAAATAGTTCGGCTCGAAACAATATGATCGCCTGCCCCGCACAATTGCAATAGAGTAGGAGTGATTGCGCCCATTCCAGATGCAGAAACGTTTGCGGTTTCTGTTCCTTCCATCGCTGCTAAAGCCTGATCCAAATATAAATTGCTTGGAGACGAATGACGAGAATACAAATAACAGCCTTCCATATTTCCTTCAAAAGTATCAAACATCGTTTTGGCCGAAAGAAAAGTATAAGTCGAAGAATCAGAAATCGACGGATTTACACCGCCAAATTCGCCAAAATATTGCAAATCCTGAATTTTATCTGCTGGGTTAAAGTTTTTCATATTAGTTAGTTTTTTTGTTTTGTTTGCTTCGCCCATTCGGCTTTCAGCCTCGGGTCAAGTTTCAGGTTTTAAGTTCCAACAACCTGAAACTTGAAACCTGAAACAAAATTATTAGGAGCTATTTCCTGCTATTCGTTTCAATCTTTTGTGTCTCCCGATAGCTATCGAGACCGGCACAAAAGGATTTCCACTTCTATCAGGGCTAGGGCACTCATTTTCAAAAGAAATTCCATCCAAAATAAGGTCTAATAAGAAAATTAATCAATCATAAATTGAATAATTAGATTTTAAAACTGTAAAAATGTATTTTTTATGATTTTTAATCTAAATTTGATTAAAAAAACACAGTTGGATAGATTTTCTTTCTTTTGTGATAAACTATCAACCATCAACCAAAAAACATCAACTAAAAATGACTTTAGACGCTACAGATAAAAAACTCTTGGTTTTGCTTCAAACCGACAGTAAAAAAACAACCAAAGAATTATCATTAAAACTTGATCTTTCTGTTACAGCGGTATACGAAAGAATCAAGAAATTAGAACGCGAAGGCATAATAAAAAACTATGTTGCCTTAGTCGATAAATCCAAAATCGAAAAAGGTTTTGTGGTTTTCTGTCATTTAAAATTGATCCAGCACACTAAAGAATTCCTAACTAAATTCGAAAGCGAAGTCATTAAACTTAATGAAGTTTTAGAATGTCATCACGTAAGTGGAGATTACGACTATATTCTGAAAGTTCTGGTAAAAGACATGGAAGCGTATCGCGAATTTTTAGTAACCAAATTAACTTCGCTACAGCACATTGGGAGCACGCAAAGTATGTTTATGATTAGCGAAGTGAAGAATTCTACGGTGATTTCGTTCTAAGCTACTAAGATGCTAAGATTCTGAGATTCCAAGTTTTTTCGTAGAGACGCACTGCAGTGCGTCTAACGTTTTGTTTGTCATCCTGAGGAACGAAAGATCACACTAGAAATTCCATAAACTGAATTGCCAATCTTTGTAGAGTTTCATGTGTGATCTTTCGTTCCTCAGGATGACAAAATTACTCATGAAAAAACATTTCATATTAAAATCAATAAAAACTTTGTGATTCTGCGTCTTTGCGAGATAAAAACAAATTATACAATCTTACCGGCTTCAAGATTAAAACAGGCTAATATTTCACACAAAAAACATTGAAATTTAAACCTTAAACAGAACTTTATTGCTTAATTTTGTAACCGCTAAAATAAAAACAAATTACTATGAGTTCATTTGACGTAGTCATTATAGGTTCAGGTCCTGGAGGATATGTATCAGCAATTCGTTGCGCACAATTAGGTTTCAAAACTGCAATTGTAGAAAAATATAATTCATTGGGTGGAACTTGCCTTAATGTAGGTTGTATTCCTTCAAAAGCATTATTATCTTCTTCTCATCATTATGCTGAAATTGCTCATTTTGCAGATCACGGAATCGAAGTTTCTGGAGATGTAAAAATCAATTTAGAGAAAATGATCGCACGTAAACAAGCTGTTGTAGATCAAACAGTAGGTGGAATCAACTATCTAATGGATAAAAATAAAATTACTGTTTTCAATGGTTTAGGTTCTTTCGTAGATGCAACGCACATAGCTATTGCAAAAGCTGACGGAACGTCTGAAACTATCGAAGCAAAATATACTGTAATTGCTACAGGATCAAAACCATCTTCTTTACCATTCATCAAAATTGATAAAGAAAGAATCATTACTTCTACTGAAGCTTTGGCTTTAAAAGAAGTTCCAAAACACTTAGTAATTATTGGTGGTGGAGTTATCGGAATCGAGCTTGGGCAAGTTTACCTTCGTTTAGGAGCTCAGGTTTCTGTAGTTGAGTTCATGGACAGAATCATTCCTGGAATGGACGGAGCTCTTTCTAAAGAATTGACTAAAGTGTTGAAAAAACAAGGAATGAAATTCTACGTTTCTCATAAAGTAAAATCAGTAGAAAGAAACGGCGACGCAGTTGTGGTTCAGGCTGAAAATGCAAAAGGAGAAACAATTACTCTTGAAGGAGATTATTCATTAGTTTCTGTTGGTCGTCGTCCTTATACAGACGGATTAAATGCTGACAAAGCTGGAGTTAAAATTTCAGATAGAGGACAAGTTGAAGTAAACGATCATTTACAAACTAGTGTTCCAAATATCTATGCAATTGGTGACGTTGTTCGTGGAGCAATGTTAGCGCATAAAGCAGAGGAAGAAGGAGTAATGGTTGCTGAAATCTTAGCAGGTCAAAAACCACATATTGATTATAACTTAATTCCTGGTGTAGTTTATACTTGGCCAGAAGTTGCAGCAGTTGGTCAAACTGAAGAGCAATTGAAAGCGGCAGGAGTAAAATACAAATCTGGAAGTTTTCCATTTAAAGCGTTAGGACGTGCAAGAGCAAGTGCTGACTTAGACGGATTCGTGAAAATCTTAGCTGACGAAAAAACAGATGAGGTTTTAGGAGTTCACATGATTGGTGCTCGTACAGCAGATTTAATTGCTGAAGCGGTTACTGCAATGGAATTCAAAGCTTCTGCTGAGGATATTTCTAGAATGAGCCATGCGCACCCAACTTTCGCGGAAGCGGTAAAAGAAGCAGCTTTGGCAGCAACTGAAAATAGAGCTTTACACGTATAATTTTTGCGTTGAATCATATTTAAAACCGTTAGAGTAGTCTGGCGGTTTTTTTATGCAATATTTTTAAGCGTTATATAATATAATAATCAAAAATAATTTTGTAAATTAGATGTGTAGTTCAGGTGCTATCTTTATGATAATTAAAAAGATAGTATTATGAAAACTAAATATGTAGTTCCAGTTTTGATTGGAGCAGGAATCGGAATCGCGTTGTACTCATGCGGAGGAGGAATTCCAAATAAAGCAAAAGCTGTAACAAACTTTGACAGCGCAAAATATCTCGGAAAATGGTATGAAATTGCCAGATTAGATTACAAATGGGAAAGAGATTTGAACAATGTAACAGCCGAGTATTCTTTAAACGAAGATAAAACTATAAAAGTCGATAATAAGGGCTATAATGTCAAAAAAGACAAATGGGAACAAAGTGTCGGGAAAGCTAGATTTGTCAAAAAGGACAATATTGGTATGCTGAAAGTCTCATTTTTTGGTCCTTTTTATTCTGGTTACAATGTCGTAGCAATCGATTCTGATTACAAATACGCACTTGTAGCTGGAGAAAGTTTAAAATACATGTGGATACTTTCTAGAGAAAAAACAATTCCCGAAAGTATAAAAGCAGATTTTCTTATCAAGGCTCAAGAAATTGGGTATAAAGTAACCGATTTAGTTTGGGTAAAACATGATAAGACAAATTAAAAATAAAAAGTCCGTCAGTGTTACATCTGACGGACTTTTTATTTTGAGTTAAAAAATGTTTAGGCAGTAAAAACACTTTTGTAATTATCCCAGTATCTGTAGATCAAGAATAAATTTCCTAGAAAAAGGAGGGCCGCAATAGGCAAGCCATCTGGCGCAAGGAAATAATTGATAAACAAAATATTTACCGTAATCGGTAAGATCAAGATGTTTGCTAAAGTTACATAACGCCCAGTTACAAATGCAATTCCACAAAGCAATTCGATAGATTTTGCTAAAGGCATTAAATACGTAGAAGCCATTAAACCAACATTAAAAGCTTTAAAGTCTCCTGTAGTTTCTGGTTCAGGCATAAGATGGAAAAAATAACTGATAGAGGCGAAAAGCAGCAAAAGACCGATTAAAACGCGGACAATAATTGTGGCAATTTTCATAATACTTAGGATTTTTTAAGGGTTAAAAAATATAATTAAGTTATTGGAAAAGATGCAATCTAAAGCTCAAACGAGAATCTCAAATTATTTTTTTTGAGGTTCTTTTTTAAGAATTTTACAATCAAATTAATGCTCTTTTAGGATTAATCTAAATGTATATCAAATATAACGAATTTTTTCTTATAAAAAGTATCTGTTTTTAACAGTTTTGTAATGCAATTCAAAACGTTGGATTATTTTTTTGTTTTCTGCTAATGAAAGAATTTTGTCGTAATTTTGACCTTTAAAATTACCATTTTTGAGAGTTTCCATCCGTAAAAATATTGCCAATCCGAAACTGTTTAAAGAACAGCTTTTAAGTTGGGCGCAGCAATTTCGTGAAGTCGTTTTTTTAGACAGTAATTCTTATCCGCAGCAGTATTCTAGCTTTGACTGCATATTGGCAGTAGATGCTTTTACTTCTTTAAAAACAGACTATTACAATGCTTTTGAAGATTTAAAACAATATCAGCAAAACACAAAAGACTGGCTTTTTGGATATCTTTCTTATGATTTAAAGAATGATATTGAAGATCTTCAATCGAATAATTTTGATGGTTTGGACTTTCCTGATTTGTTTTTCTTTCAGCCTAAGAAGGTTTTTATTCTAAAGGGAAATGAACTCGAAATTCAGTATTTACTGCTTTGTGATGATGAGCTTGAAGAGGATTTTAATGAGATAGTTGAAAGTCAAAAGTCGAAAGTCGAAAGTCAGGAAACGATAATCATACAGCAACGTATTTCGAAAGAATTATATGTTGAAAAAGTAAATAAAATGCTTCATCATATTCATATTGGGGATATGTACGAAGCAAATTTCTGTATAGAGTTTTATGCAGAAAATGCCGTTATAAATCCGTTAGAAAAATTTCAGAAACTGAATGAGATTTCACAAGCTCCTTTTTCGGTTTTCTTTAAAAATTACAAACAATATTTGCTTTCTGCTTCACCAGAACGTTATCTGAAAAAAGTAGGAGATAAAATTATTTCGCAACCAATAAAAGGAACTTCTAAGCGTTTTGCAGATCCGATTGAGGATGAAAAATCAAAAAATATTTTAGCTTCTGATGCTAAAGAACGAGCTGAAAACATTATGATAACCGATTTAGTTCGAAATGATTTGTCGCATACGTCGCAAAAAGGCTCGGTTGAGGTTGAAGAACTTTGCGGAATTTATTCGTTTTTACAAGTGCATCAGATGATTTCTACTATAACTTCAAAATTAGATTCAAAATTTTCAGTTGTAGATGTTTTGAAAACAACATTCCCAATGGGAAGCATGACCGGAGCTCCAAAGATTTCAGTAATGGAAATTGTTGAAAAAATAGAAGAAACCAAAAGAGGATTATATAGCGGTGCGGTTGGTTATTTTACGCCTGAAGGGGATTTTGATTTTAATGTCGTAATCAGAAGTATTTTATATAATCAGGAAAATAAATATGTTTCTTTTTCGGTTGGAAGCGCTATAACATCACTTTCAATTCCAGAAAAAGAATACGAAGAATGTTTGCTAAAGGCAAAGGCAATGCACGAAGTTTTGCAGTAATTTTTTCTGCCACGAATTACACGAATTTGCACGAATTATTTTTTTTGCCACAGATTAAAAAGATTTGCACAGATTTTTTAATCATTTTAATCCTTTTAATCTGTGGCTATTTTATAGAATTTAGTAAAGAAAAATTTGTGCAAATTCGTGTAATTCGTGGCAAAAAAATATTCGCTTAACATTTCGTTTAAAAATAGATCGAATTTAATTTTTTACTTTTATCAGATGTTTTTAAAATTTCAAAATCATATCGTTTCAAGATTTCCCTTTTTAGCCGAAAAAAAACTTTTTCTGGCTGTAAGTGGTGGATTAGACAGTATGGTTTTGTTGCATTTAATGAATCAATTGCCATATGAAATTGCGGTTTTGCATTGCAATTTCCAGCTTCGCGGACTAGAAAGTTTCGGGGATCAGGAATTTATTCAGAAGTATTGCGATCAGAATAATATCCCGATTTTTACGACTCATTTTGATACAGAAGCTTTCGCTAAAGATTACAAGCTTTCTACACAAGTTGCAGCAAGAGAACTACGATACAGTTGGTTTTATGAATTATTAGAAGAAGAAAACTTCGATTATATTTTAACTGCGCATCACGCCGATGATAATCTGGAAACTTTTATCATCAATTTAACCCGCGGAACTGGTTTAGAAGGTTTAATTGGAATTCCAGAACAAAATGATAAAATTATTCGTCCGTTATTACCTTTTTCAAGAGAAGAAATCTTGAAATATGCAGAAGAAAACAAAATTGAATGGAGAGAAGACAGCAGTAATGCATCGACGAAATATCTCAGAAATAAAATTCGCCATAATTTGGTTCCTGTTTTAAAAGAAATCAATCCAAATTTTTTGGATGCTTTTCAGAAAACACAATCCTTTCTTCAAGAATCAAAAGAAATGGTTGAAGATGCATCGATCATTGTTTATCAGCAGGTGGCAAAAGAAGAAGGCGATGATATTCATTTCGATTTAAATCAGCTAAAAAAACTTCCTAATTACAAATCATATTTGTATCAATGGCTGAAAGAATTTGGTTTTTCGGCATGGAATGATATTTATGATTTGGTTGAAAGCCAATCTGGGAAACAGGTGTTTTCAGAAGAGTTTAGGTTGTTGAAAAATAGAGAAATATTGATTTTGAGTCCGCTTTCTGAAAGATCAGAAAAAGACGAATATGAAATTAGTGAAAACGATACAGAAGTTAATTTTCCCTTAAAAATGAGTCTTTGTAACGTAGGTCACACAACATTCGGTTCAAATAAAGTTATATTTGTCGATTCCGATAAAATCCACTATCCTTTGATATTACGTAAATGGAAAGAGGGAGATGTTTTTCAGCCTTTTGGAATGCGTGGAAAGTCAAAAAAAGTAAGCAAACTTTTTAAAGATGAAAAGCTATCCTTAATCGAAAAGGAAAAAACATGGATTTTATGTTCTGACAATCAAATTGTCTGGGTAGTCGGAATGAGACAGGACGAACGTTTTAAAATAGAAAAAGCCACAAATAAAATACTTAAAATAGAATTACAATAATGAACTTTACTCAAGCCCATCAGTCGATAACTTCGAAAAGTATCTGGAATAAAATCAATGTTTTTTTACTCTTTTTCTTTTTTGCATTAGCAAGTAACGCGCAAATTTTAGAACCAGTAAAATGGACTTCTAAAATGGAGAAAAAAGGAGATAAAGTTATTTTGATTTTTGATGGAACTATCGAAAAAGACTGGCACATGTATTCTCAGTTTACGCCAGATGGCGGGCCACTTGCGTTGGAAATTTCGTTTAAAAACCAAAAAGGAAATTACGAGTTAGTTGGAAAAGCAAAAGAAGGCAAAACAAGAACAGCTTTTAACGATGTTTTTGGTGTAGACGAAACTTTTTTTGAAGGCAAAGCGCATATCGAACAAGAAATAAAAATCATAAACCCAAATTTAAAAACGGTAAATGTAGAGTTTGATTTTCAGGTTTGTAAAGAAGTTTGTATCAATTCAAATAAAAAATTCTCAATTGCAGTTCCTTCAACTTTTAAAATGGATGAAGTTCCAGTTGTAGCAGAGGCAAAATTAGACGAAACAAAAGTTGTTGGTTTGGCGGTTGATACCATTAAAAAAGAAGAAGCTGTACAGCCAAAAGTAGAGAAAACAGCTGAAACTGCAAAAGAAGAAATTCCTGTATCAGCGCCTTCAAGAAGTTTATGGTCAATATTTTTTATTGCTTTTTTATCAGGTTTTGCGGCATTGTTAACGCCTTGCGTTTTTCCAATGATTCCGATGACTGTAAGTTTCTTTACAAAACAAAGTAAAAGCCGTGCAAAAGGAATTAGAAATGCGATTATTTACGGATTTTCGATCATTGCAATTTATGTGATTTTAGGCCTTATTGTAACTAAAATATTCGGTGCAGATGCTCTAAATGCCTTGTCAACAGATGTTTGGTTTAATCTGATTTTCTTTGTGATTTTGGTTGTTTTTGCTACTTCATTTTTGGGAGCTTTTGAAATTATGCTTCCAAATTCATGGGCGAATAAAGCCGATCAACAGGCAGATAAAGGAGGTTTAATTGGAATATTGTTCATGGCTTTAGCCTTAGCAATTGTATCATTCTCTTGTACAGGGCCAATTGTTGGAACTTTATTGGTTGAAGCGGCATCAAACGGAGGAATTGCGCCAATTGTTGGAATGTTAGGATTTTCTTTAGCATTAGCGCTTCCATTTATGTTATTTGCAATGTTCCCAGGATGGTTAAATTCTTTGCCAAAATCTGGAGGATGGTTAAATACTGTAAAAGTAGTTTTAGGGTTTTTAGAACTAGCTTTAGCATTCAAATTCTTATCAAATGCAGATTTGGTTTTGCAATTGCATTTCTTAGAAAGAGAAGTGTTTATTGCAATCTGGATTGCTATTTTCGGAGCAATGACGTTGTATTTGTTCGGAAAAATTACATTGCCTCACGATAGTCCGACAAATCATATTTCTGTTGGAAGATTGTATTTAGGATTATTGACATTTGTGTTTACGATGTATTTAATTCCTGGACTTTGGGGAGCGCCTTTAAAATTAATTAGTGCATTCCCGCCGCCTCCGCAATACAGCGAAAGTCCATTTGGAGTAGGAGGTTCAGGAAACGGAGCAGTTTCTTCAGAATCTATTAAAGGTATGCCAGAAGGAGCTGAATTAGGCCCTCATGGAATTATGGTTTTTCACGATTACGAAGATGGTTTAGCTTACGCAAAAGAAATCAAAAAGCCAATTATGCTCGATTTTACGGGTTATGCTTGTGTAAATTGCAGAAAAATGGAAAACAACGTTTGGTCAGATCCTTCAGTTTTGCCAATCCTTAAAAATGATGTGGTTTTAATTTCGCTTTACGTTGATGATAAACGTGAATTACCAAAAGAAGAACAATTTACAACTGCATCAGGAGATAAAATTATAACTGTTGGCGATAAATGGACAGATTTTATGATCTCTAAATATAAAACCAATACACAGCCTTTGTATGTGATTACAGATTTAGAAGAAAATAATTTAAATAAAACAAAACCAACAATTAGTTATGTAAGTACAGAAGAATATCTGCAATGGCTAAAAGAAGGGATTTCGAATTTCAAGTAAGAGAAGAGAAGAAAGAAGAAAGAAGAAAGAAATTGGATCTCAAAAATCTACAATCTAAAATATAAAAGGGGATTTAATTCAAAGCAAAAAGCACTCTAAGTCAAATTTAGAGTGCTTTTTATTTATCAAGCGAAAGTGAAAATTAATTTATTACAAGAACTCTCCGTGTTGAGAGATGTCTAATCCAAGCTCTTCTTTTTCTTCAGTAACTCTTAGAGGAGTAATTTTATTTACGATAAAGAATAATGCATAAGAACCTATAAAAGCAAAGATTGAAACTGCAACTAAAGCAGTCAATTGGTTGATGAATAAAGTTGGAGTTCCGAAGATTAAACCTTGATTGTCTCCAACAGCTGGGTTGATTGCTTTTGATGCAAAAACACCAGTTAAAAGCATACCTACCATACCGCCAACACCGTGACAAGCAAATACATCAAGCGCATCATCGATTTTTCCTTTAGGAAATTTGCTCACTACAATGTTACTTACAATTGCAGAGAATAAACCAATGAAGATTGCGTGAGGAATACTTACGAAACCAGCAGCAGGAGTGATAGCAACAAGACCAACAACAGCTCCAATACAAGCTCCAAGTGCAGATAATTTGTGTCCTAAGATTTTATCAAGGAAAACCCAAGCCATTGCAGCAGCGGCAGCGGCAACAGTAGTTGTCCCTAAAGCTTGAGCAGCAAGACCATTTGCTCCTAAAGCAGATCCAGCGTTGAAACCAAACCATCCGAACCAAAGTAAACCAGTTCCTAATAAAACGTAAGTAATTCTAGCTGGATTTACTTTTTGAACTTTTCTTTTTCCTAAGAAGATTGCTCCAGCCAAAGCAGCCCATCCAGCGCTCATATGCACTACTGTTCCTCCAGCGAAGTCAAGAACTCCCATTTTGAAGAAATATCCATCAGGATGCCATGTCATGTGAGCAAGCGGAGCGTATATTAATAGTATGAATAAAACCATGAATAACAAATAAGCCCAGAAACGAATACGTTCTGCAAAAGCACCTGTAATTAATGCAGGAGTAATGATGGCGAATTTTGCCTGAAATAATGCGAATAATATAAATGGAATTGTTGGTGCAAGGCTCCATGCGGTATTGGTTCCAACTCCTGCAAAGAACAAATTCTCAGATGGATTTCCGATAATTCCTCCTATTGTTGGTCCAAAAGCCAAACCAAAAGCAACAACTGTCCATAGAATAGTAACAATTACCATAGCCATAAAACTTTGAAGCATAGTACTAATTACGTTTTTCTTACCTACCATACCTCCGTAGAAAAATCCTAATCCAGGTGTCATTAACAATACAAAAGCAGTTGCAACGATCATCCAGGCAGTATCTCCCGTATCAAACTTTACAGCTTCTGCAGGAATTGGGTTGTCTGCAATAATGAAGTTCGAAATAAAGGTTAGGACCAAAATCGTGATAAGAATCACACTTAAAATAATTTTTCGCATAGTTATTTAGTTTTAAAATTTTTTATAAAAGTATAAAATGATTTAATACCCCCTAAAAAAATAGGGTTTGATGTTTAATTTTTGTTAAATTTAAAATTTAACCCCTATGATTTTGCGTGAATTTCTTAAAACAAACTTAAAATTTACAATTCAGCAACATTTTTTTTTCACTTACCACCATTTTTGATAATTTTTAGGGTAATTGATTGCTATTTTTTGTAGGATAATAGATATTTGTTGTTTAAAAAATGCCTCATACAGGTTGTGAAGGATATTTTTTAATCTTTTTAACAATTTTGATGATTATAATATAAGAATGGAAAATAGAAGTGTTAAGTGGGGAATAGTAGGGCTCGGAAATATTGCAAATCAGTTCGCATCAGATTTGTTATTGATTGAAAATGCTGAGTTAACGGCAGTTGCTTCAAGAGATTTTGCTAAAGCTGAGGAATTTGGTGGAAAATTTAATACTTTAAGAATGTACAATTCTTATGATTTGCTTTTTGAAGATTCAGAAGTTGAGATTGTTTACATTGCAACTCCTCATAATTCGCATGTTGAACTATCTATAAAAGCATTAGAAAATGGCAAGCATGTTCTTTGCGAAAAACCAATGTCTCTGTCTTATAAAGATGCTCAGAGAATAATAGAAGCTTCTAAAAAACATAATAGATTTTTTATGGAAGCATTCTGGACTAGATTTATTCCTTCTGTTCAAGATGTTTTACAAAAAATTAATAACGGAATAATAGGAGACATAAATTATATAAAAGCCGATTTTGCCTTTCATGGAAGTGAAACAGAAAACAAAAGACTTTTTGATAAAGAATTAGGAGGTGGAGCATTGTTTGATATTGGTGTTTATCCCTTGTTTCTCTCTTATATAGTATTAGGAAAGCCAAAAGAGATTATGGCAAAAGCAATCAAACATAAAAACGATATAGATCTGCAGACTTCTATGATTTTGCAATACGAAACAGCTCAATCGGTTTTGCACGCTTCCATAATTTCAGAATCTGATATGAAAGCCGTTATTGCGGGAACAAAAGGGCGAATAGAATTAAATGCTCCGTGGTTTGTTGCTGATGGTTATTCTTTATTTATAAGTGAAGAAAAAGAAGCCACTTTTACTTTACCAACTTTAGGAAAAGGATATTCACATGAAATTATCGAATGTCAAAATTGTATTCTAAACAACGAAATTGAAAGTAAACTTTGGTCGCATCAGAATTGTTTGGATTTGAGTGTAATTGTGGAGGCTATTAAAAATCAAATTCAGTTGACTTTTTAGAATTAAATTATTTTGTAATAAAATATTTACAATTAATTATTTTTTCGTTAGTTTTAAAAACAATTAATGAATAGATAATTATGCTAGTAAAAGTTTATGGAAGTGCCGTATTTGGAGTTGAGGCCACAACAATTACAGTTGAGGTTCATATGGATAAAGGGATTGGTTATCATTTAGTTGGACTTCCAGATAATGCTATAAAAGAAAGCAGTTTTAGAATTGCCGCTGCTTTGAAGAATAACGGATTTAGCTTTCCTGGAAAGAAAATTACAGTAAACATGGCGCCTGCCGACCTTCGAAAAGAAGGATCTTCATATGATTTGACATTGGCAATGGGAATTTTAGTCGGTTCAGATCAGATAAAAGCGCCAGAAATTGAACGTTATATTATTATGGGAGAACTTTCTCTAGACGGAAGTTTACAACCCATTCGTGGAGCGTTGCCAATTGCTATAAAAGCAAAAGAAGAAGGTTATAAAGGATTTTTTCTCCCGATTCAAAACGTAAAGGAAGCGGCTATTGTAACAGGTTTAGATGTGTATGGAGTCGAAAATCTAAAAGAAATCATTGATTTTTTTGCTGGTAAAGGCACGCTTGAACCCACAGTTATCGATACAAGAGCGGAATTTTATAAAACGCTCGATTTCCCTGAACATGATTTTTCAGATGTTCGCGGACAAGAAAGCATTAAACGCTGTATGGAAATTGCGGCAGCGGGCGGACATAATATTATTTTGATTGGTCCGCCGGGAGCAGGAAAAACAATGCTGGCCAAACGTGTTCCGAGTATTTTGCCACCAATGACCTTGCGAGAGGCTTTGGAAACCACCAAAATTCATAGCGTTGCAGGAAAATTAAAGGAGGTCGGATT
This sequence comes from Flavobacterium movens, assembly GCF_039581425.1. Taxonomy (NCBI): domain Bacteria; kingdom Pseudomonadati; phylum Bacteroidota; class Flavobacteriia; order Flavobacteriales; family Flavobacteriaceae; genus Flavobacterium; species Flavobacterium movens. The sequence goes on along the minus strand of NZ_JBCPXY010000003.1, from coordinate 395,410 downwards.
AATGAATCAGAGGCCTTTTAGGAGTCCGCATCATACGATTTCTAATGTCGCTTTGGTAGGAGGAGGGAGTTATCCGCAGCCAGGAGAAATCTCGATGGCGCATAATGGTGTTTTGTTTTTGGATGAATTGCCAGAATTCAAACGAGATGTTTTAGAAGTCATGCGTCAGCCATTGGAAGACCGAGAAGTAACTATTTCGAGAGCCAAATTTACCATAACCTATCCGTCGTCTTTTATGTTGGTTGCGAGTATGAATCCAAGTCCGAGCGGATTTTTTAATGATCCAAGTATGCCAAATACTTCTTCGCCACACGAAATGCAGCGTTATATGAGTAAAATTTCTGGACCTTTATTAGATAGAATTGATATTCATATTGAAGTTACTCCAGTTCCGTTTGATAAATTATCAGACGAACGAAAAGCAGAAAGCAGTGTAGAAATTCGCAAACGAGTAACGGCAGCACGAGAAATTCAGACCAAACGATTTGAAATGGTTGAGAATGTTCATTATAATGCACAAATGAGCAGTAAACTAATTCGGGAGTTTTGCGTTTTGGATGAGCCTTCAAAAGAATTGCTAAAAACTGCCATGGAAAGACTTAATCTTTCAGCACGTGCTTATGATAGAATTTTAAAAGTCTCTAGAACTATTGCAGATTTAGATAATGCTCCAAATATTGTTTCTTCACATATTGCTGAAGCGATTCAATATAGAAGTTTGGATCGAGAAGGGTGGTTGGGATAAACTGTTTATTGTGAAATGTGAAATGTGAAATGTGAAATGTGAAATGAAGACTTTAGCATCTTACATTTCACATTTCACATCTTACAATATAACAAGGTCTATTCTTTACTTTCCGGATAAAAGAATTTAAACGAATTAGAAACAGCTGTATGTAGAATTGATCCGTGGTTTTCTTCTGGGAAATAATCGAAATACGTTTTTACATTTTTGCTTTTAGATCCTTTTAGTTTTTCTGCCAGTAAATTAGCATCAACTTCCATAACATGCGGAATCGCTGTTGGAGCTAATCCTTCTTTGCCAACCGCAATATAAATTTCAGTTGGTTGTGTAAAATTTTCTTTCAGCATTTCAGAATCCAAATCTAGCAATGAGCCATTGTTCCACCATAAGCTCGGACTTACAATAACATATTTATTAAAAAGAGCTGGCTTTTTGAGTAAGATTTCAGTTCCTAATAATCCGCCAAGAGATTGGCCAATAATGGTTTTAGAATCATTTGTCTTGTATTTTTTCTCAATAAAAGGCTGTAATTCTTTTTCGATAAAAGCAATAAACTGATCAGAATGTCCAGTTGTAGGAAAGCGAGTTTTATCATTTTCAACAGTAGTAGGAAAAGTAAAATCGCGTCTTCTGTCCACAGTTGCAATTCCGACAACAATTGATTTTGGAACCTGATTGATCCATTCAAAACTATTAAACTGCACTAATCCAGAAATATGAATAAAATCTTCATCTGCAGAACCGTCTAATAGATAAATGACAGGATATTTTGTCGCTTCGGCAGGATTATAGCCTTCAGGAAGATAAATGTTCAGAATTCTTTTTTCATTTAATTCTTTAGATTGAATTTCATCGATAACGCCTAATACAAAAGGTTTTAAAGTTTCTAGGGTTTTAGCTTTTTTCTTTTGAGAGAATATAAAATTCGAAGAAAAGAGTAGAAAAGCTAAGGCAATAAATTTGGTCATTAATTTTTAAAATTTTGTGGTAAAGATTCTTGTTTTACTTCTTGTTCAGGCTTGTAATAACTGCTTCTATTTGTAGTGACAATTAAAACGCCAGCTTCGCCGTAATTGCCATAAATACTAATTCCAGCTTTTTTTTCAAGAGCAATAATTTTTTTGATTTCAATTTTAGAAAGAACAAGTTTTTCTTTTTCAAGACCTTCAAAGCGATGCGGAATTCCGTCAACTACGACAATCGGATGATCTGTAATTTTTCCAGCTTTGGCAAGATTTATAATAGAATCTGAAAGATAGAGTTTGTCCTGCCCTTCGTCAGAAAGCTCGTATCTGTTTTGAGAAAAAATGGTAACTGAAATGAACAAAAACAGGAAAGTAAAGAATTTCATCATTTTTTTAGTTTTTTAGATCATAAAATTAATTTTTGAATCGAAAATACAAAAAAAATCCTGCAAAAATGCAGGATTTAACAAATGGCATTAATTATTTAAAATTTATTTTTTTTCTGCAAAAATAGCATCCAAACCTTCCATTGCAATGGTAAAACCTTCTTTGAAGCCCATTTGGATAATCATTTCCAGATCAGAAAGTTTTTCATGTTTAATTACAATATCAACAAAAGTAGCATTGTCTTTTTCAGAGAAAGTCACATCCCAATCAGAACGCGGAAACTCTTTGTTTAAATTTCCTTCGCTGTCGCTAAAAGCATCTAGCCATTTTACATTTGTCTTCGGGTTTATCGAAGTGTAATCAGCAATTGCCCAATGTTTTTCGCCTTCTGGTCCAACCATGGCGTATAATCTTCTTCCACCTTCTTTAAATTCCATGCTTTTCGTTTCAGATTTCCACGGAGCTGGTGCCCACCATAAATCCAAAATTTGAGCTTCTGTCCATGCAGACCAAACTTGAGATAAAGAAGCGTTAAATTCGCGTTTTACATTTACAGTTTTATTTTCTTTATCTACAGTAAAATTCATTAAAAGATTTGATTTCATTTTCTTTAGATTTTAAATTCGTTACTAGTTAATTAAGATCAACAGATTTTATTTTTCGGCTAAGATTTTGTCTAAACCTTGCATTGCAGAAGTAAATCCTTCTCTAAAGCCCATTTCAATTATTTTTTGCAGTTCTTCAAAACTGTCACGTCTAATTAAAATATCAACAATTGTCGAATTGCCTTGTTCAGAAAAAGTGATGTCCCAATATGAACTTCCAAATTCAGAATTCGGATTTCCTTCTGCATCAGAAAAAGTAGCAGAGTGTTTAAAGTTTGTTTTAGGAGAAATTGAAGAATACACAAAATAACTCCAGCTTTCTTTACCATCAGGCCCAACCATGGCATACAATCTTTTTCCACCTTCTTTAAACTCCATGTTTTTGGTTTTAGATTTAAACGGAGCTGGCGCCCACCACAAATCTAGAATTTCGGCTTCTGTCCAAGCAGACCAAACGTTTGACAATGGCGCATCAAATTCACGTTTTACATTCACCGTTTTATTTTCCTTGTCTACAGAAAAATTCATTAATAAATCAGTTTTCATTTTCTTTAGATTTTAAGTTAAGTAATACCTGATCCAATTGGCTAAAACGCTGTTCCCAAATTGCTTTAAACTGCTCTAGCCATTGATCAATTTCTTTCATTTTATCAATTTTGAGCTGATAATAAATTTCTCTGCCCAATTTCTTTTCTTCCAATAAATCACATTCATTCAGTATTTTAATGTGTTTAGAAACCGCTTGTCTTGTAGTTTGAAATTGCTCTGCAATAGCATTTGGGGTTAATGCAGTTGAAGAAATCAAAACTAATATTGCTCTTCTCGTGGGATCGGCAATAGCTTGAAAAATATCTCTTTTCATTTTTTTGAATATTTATTCGCAACTAATAAGTTGCAAATATACGCAACTTTTTGGTTGCACAATTCAAAAAGACATTTTTTTTAATGAAAAAGTTTAAAGCAAAAAAAAAGGCACATCAAAAATGCGCCTTTTTCTTTATAATCATGTTATATAATTACCGTCTAAATTTATTTTTTACAATGATATCTTTCAGCTTAGCTTTCAGATCTTCACCTGTATCATAAACCATCTGTTCGTTGTTTGGAAACGCAACAGCGCGTTTGTCAAAATATCCAAGATAGTTATCATCGCAAGCGCCTCTGTTTCCTTTGTAAGTCGAATAAATATTTTCGAAAACATATTCGCTGCTTATCGGGAAAGTCTGCACCAGCTGATTGCTTTTTAAATCGATATAATCAACTTTTGCCGTTACCAGACAAGACTTAAATTGTCTGAATTCGTAAACTGTTGCGCGAAGTGTTTTATAATTATCCACTTTAATTTCTTTGCCTAAACTATCCTTTACAGGTCTTCCGCGGCTGTCCAAAAGCGTTTTTACACCATCTTTAACTTGTCTTTCCTTAACAAATTCTTTCTCTTTAATTTGTTCTGGCGAAATCGCAATTTGTCTGAAACTCAAAATCAGACTATAATCGTACGTTACATTTTTTTGTCTTGCGCTATGGTAAACTGTCCATTTATCGTTCAAACCGTAGGTTTTAAAATCTAATAAATCTTCCTGAAGCATTTTCGGAATCACCATTTCGGTTTCGTTTTTGGCATAAACATCTACAAAATCAGTTCCTTTAAACTGAGCATCGTCCATCAGTTTTTTGGTGTTTTTGTAGCCAGGATTAATGCTTTTTAAATAAGCAAAATCGTCGTATGCTTTTCTGAAATCCAATTTGTTGTTTGATTTTAAAAGTGTCGACGCATTTTCATATAAATACTTCGAAAGCGCATTTTTACTGTTTACAATCTCATTCGAATAATTATCAAACGGAAAATTTGCATTTCTTCCCAGCTTTAATAAAGGCAGAGGCAAAATCGGTCTAATTTTTTCTTGACGATTATTTAGCTGCACATAAGTATTGTAGATACGTTCAGCGTTTGCTGGATTGTTTTCCTTATTCAGCATTTCCAAATTACGCAAATCGCGATCTTTGGCTTTTGCAAAAGCTTCTTCAAGCAGATAAACATAATCTTGTTTTCCTTTAGAATCTTTTTTGGTACGAAGTGCCTCAACCGCGCGATCAATAGCACCGTCATAATTTCCATCGCTAAGCATTGATTGTGTTGTTTTTACGCCGCAAGAAGAAAGGGCTAAAAACAATATAGAAACTAGAAAAGTAATTTTTTGCATAGTGTGTTTTTTGAAGTTGCAAATATATTTTATTTAACTTTCAACAACTATGCCTTTTTCTAATTTATTTAAGGAGCAGAAAAAGCTATTTTCATAAGAACGTTTAGTCCCGCTGTCCGCTAAATTCCCGATAAACAAAAACTACGGCTGAAATAGCCTTGTTTTTCTAAATCGGGAGATACCGCTTCCATCGGGGCTAGATTAGAACTTTTGTTTTTCAGAAGAAATGTGAAATAAAACTAATTTATTCAGAGATCTTTTTATATTCAAAAGTACCCACTTCAGGATTTGTTATGACCCTTTTTTGACTGTCAAAAGAGTTTATAGTAAACACAACTGGAAGTATAACAGAAATAATTGTAAGTTGAGAATTGTCTTTAGATAGTTTCCATTTTGCTTTGTGTGATTCTTCTCCAATAACACTTTCAAAATCGCCATTTTCTTTAAAAACCTGAAAAACCTGATCTGTTTTAAAACGTTTTTCAATGCTTTTTTCTTTTCCGTTTTTGGTCCATTTTACCAATTGCCATTTCCCGATTAGTTCTTTAGAAGTTTGAGCGGAAACAGATAAACCGATTAAAAAGACGAATGCTGCAATTAATTTCTTCATTTTTAAAATTTTAAAGTTGAATTCTAATTTAATGACTTTTAATGATTTGAAAAGGAAATTTATGTTAAGTTGTTAAGCTGTTTTTTAATCAAAACTATCTGCCCTAAATGATAATAGCTATGTTCAATCATGGCTTCGATATTTCTTTTATAAGTTCCGTATTTGGCATCTACAAAAACTTCATCGAGTTTTTTATCGGGCATTTGTTCTATTAGTGAAGCAAATTCTTCGGCATCATTCCAGAATCTATTTAAAAAGACATTCCATTGTTCTTGCGAATGAATTGGCGGAAAATCAAAACTAAATTTGTCTTTTATATCCAAAGTTCCACCTTTAAAAACCTCATTAAGTCCCTTAATGTAATAATGAATATGCTGAGCCAGAACAGCAATTGTATTTAAGTTCTTTATTGGACTAACTGCAATTTTCCAATCTAGATTCTCGAGCTGATCTTTAAAATTGGTGTTTGCAATCCAAGTTCCGTCTAAAATGACTTCTCTAAACCGATTGGCAATTTCTGTCGCACTTTTCATATTTCATAATTTAGGAGTTACTATAAAGAGTTTATTCCTGCTGAATCCACTCGTATTTTCCGTTTTTCAAATAAATAACACCACCGCCGCAACTTTCATCGGCATGAATAAAGATTCCGTCGTTTGGAAGTTTTATTTTGTCTTCTTCTGCAACTTGTTCTTCGCCAATGATTTCTCCGTCTTCATTTACATTTTCAAAATAAACCTCATTTTTGGGCGCTTTTTCAAATATTCCAGCCCAATCAATTTCATCAAAACCTTGTGCTAAAATATCATTTCCAAAGCCTAAATAATCAGTTCTTTTTCCGTTTCCAAAAGTTATTTTTAGACCGCTTTTATCATTTTTGGTACTTCTGAAAATTTCAACAGTTTCATCTAAATTATCTCCGTCAAGATCACATAAGATTTTATTGGTTTTATGTTTTGTAGATAACACAATCGTATCTGCTTTTTGTGTTTCTGGTTCTTTCTTTTCAGTTACTTTCAAAGAATCTTTTGGAGCAATTTTAGAAGTTTCTGTTTTTACTTCTTTTTTACAAGAAATAGTAAGTACAGACAAAAAGAGTAGAGTTCTAATTTTCATATTAGGCTTAGATAAATTTTAAAATGCTAATATAAAAAATTACGTACGAAAATATATGGTTTTGCGAACTATTGAATATTATCCTTACAAATCATATTATGAATTGCCTCCAGCTTTAGCTGGAGGTAGTGTGTGTTGGAAAGAAAGGGCTTTAGCCGAAATTTTTTGATTTGGCTAAAGCCCTTCCGAGACTTTTTATGCACCTCCAGCTAAAGCTGGAGGCAACTTAAAATATATTTATTTAGACTTTCTGATCTTAACCTGATATACAATTTCCCAAAAGATAATTGAGAAAACAGCATTAGCAAAAATGGCAGTTTGGACATTCTCAGTGAATGTTCTAAACAAAAGCATTTCTCCTGCTTTTATAGCTAAAAATACACTTAAAAATGCAATTAGGAACGAACAAATAATATTTAATAATAAGCTCCATTTCAAAACAAAACAAGCATAAATAATATTTAAGAATATATATCCAAAACTTACAGTAATAAAAAAATCACTATTTAATCTATCGGAAAGTTCAAATAAAAAGGGAGCAGCAAAAAAATACACTATAAGCATTGTCAAATAAATGAAGATTCTAGCTTTTAATTTCATTTTTGCTTTTTGCTTTTTTTAGTAAAATTTCAAAAAATTATTTAGATTTTCTAATCTTCACCTGATATACAATTTCCCAAAAGATAATTGAGAAAACAGCATTGGCAAAAATGGCAGTTTTAACCTGATACGGATCGTAATTTACGAGCAGATGCAAATTGGTAAACTGTAAGGCCAAAAACATAGCTAAAGCGGCAATTCCGACAGCGCAAAGTACATTAAGCAGAGGTTTCCATTTTAGGGCTGTAAAAGCATAAATAAGATTTAGAATACCAAAGCCAACTCCTAAAGTTACAAAACCATCACCTTTAAATTTCTCATTTAATTCAAGAAAAAAATGCGTAGAAGTAAGGTATAAAAAGAAAAGAATAGAATAAATTAGGATTCGTACTTGTGGTTTCATTTTGATATTTTTAGGATGATTTTTTTTATACACGAAGATACTACTAAATGATGAATGCCAGATGAAGTCTGTGAACTTCATAGATCAAGATTAACAAACTTTTTTGATTATTTAGTTTCAAGCTCAATTTTGAATTTTTCAATTTGCCTTCTATGACGTAAGATATGTACAATTGCATGTTCCATCATTTGTTCAATATCATAAACTTGTCCCCAAGAAGTTACTATTTTTTTTGCATTGTCTGATTCTTCTAATTGACTGTCGTTGAAATTTTTAAGCACATTTTCTGTGAAAACAAAAAAAGCAGTTAGATCATTTTGATAATCAGAAATAGTATCTCTGTACACAAGATTAGGAACTTCATTTTGCTCTCCTAATAATTTTTGAACATACAAAGCATAAGCATATCCAGAACGAACTACATGCGCCAGTATCGATTGAACTGATACATCATTGATTGTTGCCGTAAGTGCTGTGTCATTAAAAGATGAGATTGTTTTACTTAAATCTAAAATCGCTCTTTCGTATTCATCGAGTAAAGCTCCAATTGCGCCTTGTCTGTATGTTTTGGTCATGTTTTGCAACGTTATTCAAGTTTATTTTATGGCAAAAGCGTTTCTATTTTGGTTTCCGATTTTTCTTTTAGCGGACTATCGGCTTTCAAACTCCAAATGATTAGAAATTTTCCTTTTACAACATATTCTTCCGGATGTTCGTCTGTTGGTTCGCCAGCTTTTCCCCACAATAAACCTTGCAGAAAACGATCGCCTTTAAAAACATGATCAAATTCAAAATACATAATAGAGCCTTTGTCACCTTTGTTTTTAAAACTTTGAATGGCTTTACTTTTTACAGTTCCAACAATATTGCTGTAGGTTTCAATATCAGTATAAAAATTACAAGCCTGAGGTGACACACAAATATTACCGTCGTTTGGTGTATAGCCTTTCGGAATTTCTTTTGGTTTTAGTTTTAAATCGGCTAAGGTCTGGCTGAATAAATTGGTTGCAAATAATAGTAATAATGTTGATAGTAGGATTGTAGGTTTCATTGCTTTTCGGGGATTATTTAAAACTATTGAGAGTAATTTTAGAAATTATTATTTTATTCAGTTTTATAAATTTATCATTTGCCAAAATTTCTAGACCTTCTTTATTTCCAAACTCTGTAAAAAACCAATTTTTGCCATCGTCAATAGAAGTTGCTAAAATATTCCAGACCAATTTTTGATTCTGATTATCAGCTTTTACATCAAGTTCCCATTTCATCAGACATTCTAGTTGCTGATTATGATTGATTATTTGAGATGTAACAACAGACTTTCCTTTTAAATAGGTAAGGTTTATTTTGCTTTGCAGAAAATCATCCTGTAATTTCTGACCTGCTTCATTATAGTTTTGCCCTTTTAGCGTAAACGGATGCAATGAAAATGCGAATTTTTTATAATTTTTATTTACTAAATCTGCAATTTTACTATTAGCTTGACTTATTATTTGGCTATTCAGGTTTTTATCCAATAAAGTAATATCTTTTTTGGGCTTAAAATTTTGAGAAATTAAACTTTTGACTACTATAGATATGGTATCTAAATTTGAAGTTTTATTTTCTTCTTTTGGAAAAAAGTAAGTTGACTTCCTGTCAAGTTCATTATAAACCAATACCGAATGTGTATTTTTAAAATTATTTCCGCTAGGTAGTTTAATTAAAAAGAGAGTATATTTTGTTGTGCCAATACTGTCTACGTAGATTTTATATTCACAATCTTTACTTTTTTTTTCGTACTTAATGTCGTAATTTGAGAATGATTCTTCTAAAGTAAATTTACTTTGAGCTGTAACATTTGATATTGCAAAAAAAAGTAATCCGACAAGTAAAATTTTTTTCATTGAAGTGATGGTTTATTAGAGTTAAAAAGCTGTTTTACTTTTAAAACTTTGAATGTTTTTTTTTATTTGCCAAGTTTAATTTTACAATTCGAACTAATTTCTAAAAACATTAATCGTTTTTGATAAAATTAAATACAATTGAAAGGCAGTTATAGAGACCGTAATAAGTGTGAGATAAGCAGAAGAATTAATAAGTTTATTGTTTTCTATCTGTAATTGTTTTGCAATATTTACTCTTCTGTTATTTAAGGTTTTTAAAAAATGCATTAATACGATTGACCAGCTAAACATTAAAAGGATAAAAAAGGCAAAACCATTTGGCATTTCTTCGATGTTTAGTAAAGTATAAATTTTGGTAAAAACTATTGCAATTACAAAATAAACTAATGCATACAAAAGTATTTTTTTTAACCCATTTTCAGGTTTTAGAAAATAAAAAATATAGCAATTTAATAAGACAATAAAAAGGGCAAGAAGAAGATATGACATTTTGTTTCTGGGCTTAAAAAAAGCACAAAGTAAATCTCTGTGCTTTTGTAAAATTTATATTTCTAAGGAATTATTTTCCTTTTAGTAATTTTTCTAAATATTCCACTTTGTCTTTTTCAGCTTGAACCAAACGCTCGTAAAGTTCTACAACTTTATCAAGTGGATTGAAAGTGCAATTATTATTAATTCCTTGTGCACCACTAATAGAGCTATGATCGTGAAAGTTATTAAAAAAATTAAAAACAGATTCTTCTGAAAAATTTTCAATTGCTTCTTTAGTTACTCCTAAAGCTTTTGCAATTTCGATAAGTCTTTCTTCATCTACAGTTTCACTTGCTTCAATGTTAGAAACAGTTTGCTGGCTTAAACCAATTGCAATTGCAAGCGCTTCCTGCTTCATACCTTTAAGCTCTCTGATTCGGCTAATGTTTCTGCCGATATGTTTTGGTTTTGATGTTGTGCTCATAATTTCAAAGGTATTTAAAATTTTTGATTTTATTGAAGAGTAAATATATGATTTTTCTGAGGTAAGATTTAATAATTCAATTTTCTATTTACAGTTGCAATTATCCTTAATCTTGTCATTTCGACGAAGGAGAAATCTTCGCAAGTAGCTCCGCAAAGATTGGAAACAGATCATTCAAATAAATAATTCAGAAAATCCAAATCAGGATTAATGGTTTTTATTAATTCAATTTTCTTCTCTCTTCGCCAGTCTTTTACTTCTTTTTCACGAGCAATTGCTTCTTGAATCCAAGTAAATTTTTCGTAGTACAACAAATAAGTAGCATTGTATTTTGCGGTAAAAGTTTTGTTTCCCGTTGTATTGTGTTCTTTGTGCTGGCTTAAACGGATTTTTAAATTATTTGTGACTCCTGTGTAGAAAACGGTTTTGTATTTGTTTGTTAGGATGTATATGTAGTATGTGTGATAGCCTTCTTGTTGATGCATTTTTTTTCGGCTAAAGATAAATAATTGTTTAAGATTTTTCTTTCTTTTGTAATGGGTTTTATATGCTTGGTGGAGTTTCTTGCGAAGATTTCTCCTTACGTCGAAATGACAAACTTGGTGGTTTCGTTATGTGTGTTTTGACTTTTTTTGTAGAGCTACTTGCGAGGATTTGCTTCGCCTGTTCGCTATCGCTCGAGTCTCCTTCGTCGAAATGACAAACTGGTGTGAAGTAACTCTCTTTACGGAGTTTCTTGTGAAGATTTCTCGTCCCTCGAAATGACAAGATTGAGTAAAAAAAATCCCGTTCACCTTTCGGGAACGGGATTTCAACAATTGATATTCTCTTTTTTTCTATTGTTAAACCGTAGCAGCAATTTCTTGTGGCAACGGGATTTGATTTTTAAGTAAATCTTCAAATGTTTCAGCTTGACGAATCAAGATTCCTTGACCGTTCATCCAAAGAACTTCGGCTGGTTTGTATCTTGAGTTGTAGTTTGAAGACATTGAGAAACAATATGCTCCAGCGTTTCTGAACTCTAAGATGTCACCTTCTGTGATTTCAGCGATTCTGCGGTTATTCGCGAAAGTATCCGTTTCGCAAATGTATCCTACAACTGAGTAAAAACGCTCTTTTCCTTTTGGATTCGAGATGTTTTCAATATGGTGCGAAGACCCGTAAAACATTGGACGAATTAAATGGTTGAAACCACTATCGATTCCTGCAAAAACTGTTGAAGTTGTTTGTTTTACTACGTTTACTTTTACTAAGAAATGACCTGCTTCGCTCACCAAGAATTTTCCTGGTTCGAAAATAAGAGTCAAATCTCTGCCATATTCTGCACAGAAAGCATTGAATCTTTTAGATAATTTTTTGCCTAATTCTTCAATGTCTGTTTCGATATCGTCTTTTTTGTAAGGAACTTTGAATCCGCTTCCGAAATCTAAGAATTGTAAATCTTTGAAATGTTTAGCTGTATCAAATAAGATTTCAGCAGCATATAAGAATACTTCAATATCTAAAATATCAGATCCTGTGTGCATGTGAATTCCGACAATGCTCATTTTTGTGTTTTCCACAATTCGCAAGATATGCGGAATCTGGTGTACAGAAATTCCGAATTTACTATCGATATGTCCAACAGAAATGTTAGCGTTTCCGCCCGCCATTACGTGTGGGTTGATACGAATACATACCGGAATATGTGGATGTTTTGTTCCGAATTGCTCTAAAATAGATAAATTGTCGATATTGATTTGTACACCCATTGCGGCAACTTCTTCGATTTCTTCTAAAGAAACGCCGTTTGGTGTAAAGAAAATTCTTTCGGGTTCATAGCCAGCATGAAGTCCTAATAAAACTTCCTGAATTGATACAGTGTCTAAACCAGACCCCATGTTCTTTAATAACTGTAGAATCGCAACGTTTGACAATGCCTTCATGGCGTAATTAACTCTTAAGTTTTCTACCTTAGAGAAAGCTTTAGTTAATCTGTTGTACTGAGATTGGATTTTTTCAGCATCGTAAACATACAATGGACTTCCAAATTGGTCTGCTAACTGCAGTAAATCTTTTGCTTGCATTTTTAAATCATTTTGGGCAAAGTTATTACACTTTTATCTATCAGCAAATAATTTGCAGAAAAATAACAAATTATAACAAATTGTTTTATTTTGAACAAAAAGTTGCTGTTTTTGTAATTTTATAACGTGGTAGGAGGTTCAAAGGGGCAGAGGTGCAAAGATACAAAGGTTTTTTGTCGCGAATTCGCGAATTAACTTTTTCTTAAATGCTCTTGAAATTGTTTTTTGCCACAGATTAAAATGATTTGCACAGATTATTTTTTGTTTGCCACGACCCGAGCGATAGCGAACTGGCGAAGTAATTACGCGAATTACACAATTTTTTAATTTTAGATTTTTCACAAAATGCCCAAAACATAGCCCGTGGTTTCAACTACGGGAAACGTTATAGATTGTGCGTAATCATATATTGCGTCCCCGTGGTTGAAACCACGGGCTATATTTGAATATAGAAACCAAAGAGAAGAGAAAAATTAGTGAAAATTTGTGCAATTGCTTCGCCAGTTCGCTATCGCTCGGGTCGTGGCGAGAAAAAATCCAATTAATCTGTGAAATCTGTGGCTAAAAAAAACAAAACCCCTGAATATAAATTCAAGGGTTTGTTAGTAGTTATGTTGTTATCGGAATAAAAGATTTAATAAAATGCAAGGAAAAAAAAACTTAGAACCTTACCATCTTAGAACCTCAGAACCTTAAATTATAAGCTCGGTAAATCTCCTTTTCCTTTAGTAGGCAAGTTTGTAGATCCCATTAAGAATAAATCTACTTCTCTTGCTGCTTCGCGACCTTCTGAAATAGCCCACACGATTAATGATTGTCCTCTTCTCATATCACCTGCAGTGAAAATGTGAGGAACGTTTGTCTGATAGTTATGCGCTTTGTAGTTGCTTCTCATATCAGTTTCGATTCCTAATTGCTCGCTTAATGTTTTCTCAGGACCTGTAAATCCAAGAGCCAATAAAGCTAAATCGCAAGGCCAGATTTTCTCAGAACCTTCTTTTTCGATTAATTCTGGACGCTGACCTGGAGTCATTTTCCATTGCACTTCAACTGTTTTTAATCCAGTTAATTCGCCTTTATCGTTAGAAATGAATTCTTTAGTGTTGATCAACCAGTTTCTGTCGCAACCTTCTTCGTGAGAAGAAGATGTTTTCAACTGCAACGGCCAGAAAGGCCAAGGAGTTGACTCGCTTCTTCCAACTGGAGGTTTTGGTAAAATCTCAAAGTTAGTTACCGATTTAGCTCCATGTCTGTTTGAAGTTCCAATACAGTCAGAACCAGTATCTCCACCACCAATAACGATTACATCTTTACCAGTTGCTTTAACCTGATCTGGAATTGATTCTCCGTATAAAACTTTAGTCTGCTGTGTCAAGAAATCCATTGCCTGTACAACGCCTTTGCTTTCGATACCTTTAGTTGGCAAGCTTCTTCTTTCAGTTGCTCCTCCGCATAAAACGATAGAATCGAATGCGTTTAATTCTTCAACACTAAAGTTTACACCAACATTTACATCAGTTTTGAAAGTGATTCCTTCTGCTTCAAGAATAGCAACACGGCGGTCGATAATTCCTTTTTCTAATTTGAAATTCGGAATTCCGTAACGTAATAAACCTCCAATTGCGTTGTCTCTTTCAAAAACAGTAACCGTGTGCCCCGCTCTGTTTAATTGCTGAGCCGCTGCAAGACCTGCAGGTCCTGAACCAATGACAGCAACCGTTTTTCCAGTTCTCTTTTTTGGTGGCTGTGGTTTGATCCATCCTTCAGCGAAACCTCTTTCAACGATGCTTTTTTCGATGTTTTCGATAGAAACCGGATCTTTGATGATTCCTAATACACATGATTTCTCACATGGAGCAGGGCATAAGCGTCCTGTAAATTCAGGGAAGTTATTAGTAGATTGTAAAATCTCTAATGCACTCTGCCATTCTTCCTGATGCACCATGTCGTTGAAGTCAGGAATTAAATTTCCTAACGGACAACCACTGTGGCAAAAAGGAATTCCACAGTCCATACATCTTGATCCTTGTTCTTTTAATTTATCTTTTGGTACCGGAATAGTAAATTCGTTGTAGTTAGAAACACGTTCTGCTACTGCTAAATTACTTTCGTCGGCTCTGTTATATTCTTTAAATCCGCCTATTTTACCCATGACATTTTTAATAAATTTAGTTGTGAGTTGTAAAATGTGAGAGGTGAGTTAAAAAAAACTTAGCACCTCTGCACCTTTGTATCTCAGAACCTCTTAATTAGCTATTAATTCTTCTATTTGTTTTTCTTCTGCAATTCGTTTCAATGCTTTTTTGTAATCAGTTGGCATTACTTTTACGAAGTGCTGTTGTTGGTTTTCCCAGTCTGCTAAAATTCTTTTTGCTAATGGACTGCTTGTGTACAACGAGTGATTTTTGATCAGTTTTCTTAGTTTCGTAAGATCTTCTTCTTCCATTGGATCGAATGCAACCATTTCCATGTTGCAAACTGTTGCGTCGAATTTCTTATTTGGATCGTAAACATAAGCTACACCACCGCTCATACCAGCTGCGAAGTTTCTTCCTGTTTTTCCTAAAACTACTACTGTACCACCAGTCATGTACTCGCATCCGTGATCTCCAATTCCTTCCACAACTGCTGTTGCTCCAGAATTTCTTACACAGAAACGCTCTCCGGCCATTCCATTAATATAAGCCTCTCCGGTAATAGCTCCGTAAAGGGCAACGTTTCCAATAATGATATTGTCTTCAGGGTTGAAAGTCGCAGTAGGAGGTACTTTTACAATTAATTTTCCTCCAGAAAGACCTTTTCCTAAATAATCATTACAGTTTCCGTGAATTTTAAATGACAATCCGTTTGTTGCAAAAGCACCAAAACTTTGTCCAGCAGAACCTTCAAAATCAACTAAAATAGTGTCATCAGGTAATCCTTGTGCGCCGTAGATTTTTGAGATTTCGTTACTCAAAATAGCACCTACAGAACGGTCTGTATTTTTAATTTTAAAAGTTACTCTTGTTTTCTCTTTTCTATAGATAGACGGAATCGCTTCTTTGATGATGTCAAAATCCAATACGTTTTCAAGTTGGTGATCTTGAGTAGTTGTATTATGATTTGGCTCTGTTTTCGCTTTTTCCGGTTTGTATAGAATTGTAGACAAGTCTAAACCATTTGCTTTATAATGTTTGATAGCTTTGTTCACATTTAATTTTTGTGACTGACCTACCATTTCTTTTAAAGTTCTGAAACCTAACTGCGCCATGATTTCTCTTAACTCTTCAGCAATGAAATACATGAAGTTGATTACGTGCTCTGGAGTTCCTTTGAAATTTTTTCTCAATTCAGGATCCTGAGTTGCAATACCAACTGGGCAAGTATTTAAGTGACAAGCTCTCATCATGATACATCCAGAAGCTACAAGCGGAGCCGTTGCAAAACCGAATTCCTCAGCTCCTAATAAGGCAGCAATGGCAACATCACGACCTGTTTTTAACTGTCCGTCACACTCTAAAACTACACGGCTTCTTAAATCGTTTAAGATCAAAGTTTGCTGCGCTTCAGCTAAACCAAGTTCCCATGGAATACCTGTGTGCTGTAAAGATGTTAATGGAGCAGCTCCCGTTCCTCCGTCATAACCTGAAATAAGGATAACGTCAGCTTTTGCTTTGGCAACACCGGCAGCGATGGTTCCAACTCCAACTTCAGAAACTAATTTTACGTTAATACGAGCTTCACGGTTTGCGTTTTTCAAGTCGTAAATCAACTGAGATAAATCCTCAATAGAGTAAATATCGTGGTGAGGAGGAGGCGAAATCAAACCTACATAAGGTGTAGAGTTTCTAGTTTCAGCAATCCAAGGCACAACTTTTTCTCCAGGCAACTGTCCACCTTCACCAGGTTTTGCTCCCTGAGCCATTTTGATTTGGATTTCTTTAGCATTTGTCAAATAGTTGATCGAAACACCAAAACGTCCTGAAGCAACTTGTTTGATAGCAGAATTTCTAGAATCTCCGTTAATTTCTTTCTGGAAACGTCTTGGATCTTCTCCACCTTCTCCAGAGTTACTTTTTCCACCAATTCTGTTCATTGCAATTGCTAAGTTCTCATGCGCTTCTTGGCTGATAGAACCATAAGACATTGCTCCAGTTTTGAATTTCTTTACAATTTCTGTCCAAGGTTCTACTTCGTCAATAGAAATTGGATCTAAGTTGTTGAATTCAAATAAACCTCTAATGGTCATTAAGTTTGAGCTTTGCTCATTAACGGCATTAGAGTATTCTTTATAACTTTCAGGGCTGTTTAAACGAACCGCTTGCTGTAATTTAGAAATAGTGGTTGGGTTGAACATGTGTTTTTCACCACCACGTCTCCATCTGTAAATACCTCCAATTTCAAGAGAAAGCAAGTTTGCAATTTTTGAATTTGGGAAAGCTTTTTGGAAACGTTTTTTAACCTCTTTTTCTACTTCCATTAAACCAATTCCTTCAATTCTTGATGGCGTGTAAGGGAAGTATTTAGATGTAAATGTTTTGTTTAAACCTAAAATCTCGAAAATCTGAGCAGCTCTATATGAATGTAAAGTAGAGATACCAATTTTGTTCATGATTTTCACGATTCCTTTTGCAATCGCTTTGTTGTAATTAACAACTGCATAATCTGCTTTTACTTTTGTAATGAAACCTTTTTCAACTTGATCGTGAATGATTTCATTTACCATGTAAGGGTTGATTGCACTTGCGCCATATCCGAACAATAAAGCAAAATGATGAGGTTCACGTGGTTCAGCAGATTCGATGATGATTCCGAATTTAGAACGAACTTGTAAAATGTTTAATGAGTGGTGAATGTAAGAACAAGCCAATAACATAGGAATTGGAGCTAATTCTTCGCTTACACCTCTATCAGACAAGATAATGATGTTGCATCCTTCATTAACCGCTTTAAAAGTTGCCTGAACGCATTTCTCAAGCGCTCTTTCTAAACCGTTAACTCCTTTTTCTATTTTGTATAAAGTAGAAATAGTAGCCGATTTGAAATCTGCGTGATCGATATTTCTGATTTTATCCAAATCCTCGTTAGAAATAACCGGATTCTGGATTTTTAATTTTTTACATTGTTTAGATTCGATTTCGAAAATATTGAAATCTCCACCAATCGCTAAACTGATATCAGTAATAATTTCTTCACGAATACCATCCAACGGTGGGTTAGTAACCTGAGCAAACAATTGTTTGAAGTAATTGTACAACAACTGAGGCTGATCTGAAAGAACTGCCAAAGGTGTATCATTACCCATAGAACTGATTGCTTCAGCTCCGTCGCTTCCCATTGGGTTGATGATCGTTTTTAAATCTTCAATTGTATATCCAAACAAACGCTGTCTTGTCAAGAAATCTAATTTTTCAACAGGAGTAGGGTTGTTTGTGTAAGGAACACTAGCTAATGGCAATAAGTTTTCATCAACCCATTGTTTGTATGGACGTTTTGTAACGATTGCTTTTTTAACTTCCTCGTCTTCGATGATACGACCTTCATTCATATCAACTAAGAACATTTTTCCTGGCTCTAAACGACCATGCTGAATTACATCTTCTGGATCGATGTCTAATACACCAATTTCAGATGACATAATTACGAATCCGCTTTTCGTTAATGTATAACGAGAAGGACGCAATCCGTTTCTGTCTAACAAAGCACCAATTACGTTTCCATCTGTAAACGGAATAGAAGCAGGTCCATCCCAAGGCTCCATGATACAAGCATTGTACTCATAGAAAGCTCTTTTCTCTGGAGACATTGTTTGGTGTTTTTCCCAAGCTTCAGGAACTACCATCATCATTGCCTCTGGAAGAGAACGGCCGGTCATTAATAAAAGTTCAACCACCATATCCATAGAAGCAGAATCTGATTTTCCTTCTAAGATAATTGGGAATAATTTTTTAATGTCTTCTCCGAAAACTTTACTTTGCATAAGCTCTTCACGAGCACGCATACGGCTTACGTTTCCACGAAGTGTATTGATCTCACCATTGTGACACATGTATCTAAATGGTTGAGCTAAGTCCCAAGATGGGAATGTATTTGTAGAGAAACGCTGGTGTACAAGCGCTAAACGCGTCACCAAGTCTGGATCTTTCAAATCTATATAATAACGGCTGATGTCTTCTGGCATCAATAGACCTTTATATATTATAGTAGTTGTCGATAAACTAGTAAAATAAAACATGTGGCTTTCTGAGGTTTTAGATCCTCTCACTGCATGTTCAGCAATTTTTCTAGCTGCAAAAAGTTTTGCATTAAATTCTTGTTCAGTTAAATCTTGTCCGTTTTTAGAAACGAAAACTTGTTTAATTGTTGGTTCTTTTTCTGCGGCAATTTCACCTAGATTTTCAACGTCAACAGGTACATCTCTCCAACCTAAAACTTTTAAGTTTTGGTCTTTGATAGTTGCTTCAAATGCATTAATACAAAAAGAAACTTGGTTTTTGCTTTTTGGTAAAAAAACCATTCCTACTGCATACTCACGCGCTTCTGGGATTTCAAAGTCACATACTTTCTTAAAAAAATCATGAGGAATGTCGAATAAAATTCCGGCTCCGTCACCAGTTCTTCCATCAGAACTTACGGCACCACGATGTTCCAATTTAATTAAGATGTCTAATGCTTTGTGAATAATATCATTTGACTTAATACCATTCAAATTACAAATAAATCCTGCACCACAATTGTCGTGTTCAAATTCAGGCAGATAAAGCCCTTGTTCTTTAACTCTCATTCTTGATATTTTTTTTACAAAAATAAAGATTTCATTAAACATAATGTATTGAAATAGTGTTTTTGCTTTCATTTTTGCTGTAATATTAGAAAAAGCATTCTTAATTATTAATATTATTATATAAGGCATCCCGAATTGCTAAAAATATAATTACTCTTAAAATATATTAGGAAAAATCGTCGGCAGGCCAATAAAACCAATGAATTTTTTGTTAAATATCAAACGTTTTATGTGAATTGTGTTAACATTAACAAATTGTTCCGTTAACGATTTGTTTGCTTTGAAAAATTATCAACGCCTAATACCTATATATAACATTTATTTAATTGAAAAAGATTTTACTATTAAGTTGTATTTTGTTACTTTTGTCGCACTTTTATTCTGAAATAAATTCAGAACCAGACAAATTCTATATTATGAACATACACGAATATCAAGGAAAAGAAATTTTAGCGAGTTACGGAGTACGCGTACAACGCGGAATTGTGGCTAACAATGCGGTTGAAGCTGTAGCTGCTGCAAAACAATTAACTGCCGAAACTGGTACAGGATGGCATGTAATAAAAGCACAAATTCACGCAGGTGGTCGTGGAAAAGGTGGTGGAGTTAAGCTGGCAAAAAACTTACAACAAGTTGAAGAGTTAGCAGAACAAATCATCGGAATGCAGTTGATTACACCTCAGACTCCGCCTGAAGGTAAAAAAGTAAATAAGGTATTAGTTGCAGAAGATGTTTACTATCCAGGTGAAAGCGAAACTTCTGAATTTTATGTTTCTGTTTTATTGAATAGAGGTACTGGACGCAACATGATCATGTATTCTACTGAAGGTGGAATGGATATCGAAGAAGTTGCTGAGCACACTCCACACTTAATCTTTACTGAAGAAATTGATCCATCTGTTGGATTACAAGGTTTCCAAGCTAGAAGAATTGCTTTTAACTTAGGGCTTTCTGGAAATGCTTTCAAAGAAATGGTTAAATTCATCGACGCACTTTACAATGCTTACATTGGTTCTGATGCTTCTATGTTTGAAATCAACCCAGTTTTAAAAACTTCTGATAACAAAATCTTAGCTGTTGATGCTAAAGTTAACATCGACGATAACGCTTTATACAGACAACCAAAATATGCTGAAATGAGAGATATCCGTGAGGAGAATCCAATCGAAGTTGAAGCTAAAGAAGTTGGTCTTAACTATGTTGACCTTGACGGTACTGTAGGATGTATGGTAAACGGAGCTGGTCTTGCAATGGCAACTATGGATTTAATTAAATACGCTGGTTTTGAGCCTGCTAACTTCCTTGACGTAGGAGGAACTGCTGATGCTAAACGTGTTGAAACAGCTTTCAGAATTATCTTGAAAGATCCAAACGTAAAAGCTATTTTAATTAACATCTTTGGAGGTATCGTTCGTTGTGACCGTGTTGCTCAAGGTGTTGTTGATGCTTACAAAAACATGGGTGACGCTATTAAAGTGCCAATTATCGTTCGTTTGCAAGGAACAAATGCTGAAATTGCAAAAGAATTAATTGACAACTCTGGTATGCCAATCTTATCTGCAGTTCAATTCCAAGAAGCTGCTGACCAAGTTAAAGCTGCTCTTTCTTAATTAATTAAGAAATCAATTTATATAGAAAATCCCTCCGTGCTTCGGAGGGATTTTTTTTTAGGAGTCTATTTAATCGCAAAGTTCGCAAGGTTTTTTTGTCAAGGATTATGGATATAAACGCAAAGTTCGCAAAGCTAAATCAATAAAATTTTATGGGCTATATTTGACAATTGGATTTTGTAATTAAAATCATTTGATACACAAAATTTGCAAAGCTATTTGTTTAAAAAGATAGCCACAGATTATACAGATTAACACAGATTTTTAAAATCCTTTTAATCCTAATAATCTGTGGCTAAAAAAAAACTTTGCTCCCGATAGCTATCGGGGTTGCGGTTAAAAATGAATTATTTCAAAACAGTCGCCAAATCTATAATTTCAAATTCTGGATCATGTGTTATAAATTCTCTAATCAATGCAGCATGACCAGCACCTACTAAAACCATTATTTTATTATCTGTGCTTTCAGTTAGTTTCTGAATTAAAGAATACATATATAAATTTCTTTTGTACCAATTTGAAACTAAATGCGCTCCTGTAAAATCATCTGGATTTCCAGCTCTATTTGCTACTTCCAAATACCATTGTATATTTTTATTTTCGGTTTCTTTTTTATTGTAATGTAGCATGAGTTCTTGTAACGAGCTTTTTGTTATTCTTTCATTATGATCTTTTTCATTCCTTTTTTTCCATTCATTATTTCTTTTCAATAAATCCTGCTGGTTTGCTTTTTCCATTGACATCATTAAACTGTCATAAGGAAAAGAAGTGTAGAGATTCATTCCGTATAATTTTTTATGATTTAGTTTTTTAGCTGTGCGTAGTGCCAGTTGTGTTATTTCGTTTTTGTTAGTTTTAAAAAGACTATCGGTGTTTTTATTGTAAAACTTATCTAAATCGGCTTGTTCGTTAAATTCCCATTCTACAAATATTTTATCGGGACCAAATTTTTTGATTTTGTCACTCATTATTTCGAGTTCCTTTTGGCTTTTCTCAGACAAGATATCAAAACTGTTTAGTTTAGCAACATCAAGACCAGGATTAGCGTAATGAAAAGTTCCAACCAATAATATCTGTTTTTTCTTAGTTTGAGCAGACGTTAGGTTTAATGTAATAATTGTTAGTAATAAAATAATTTTGTGCATGACGTTTTGTTTTTAAATTCATGACAAATGTATTCTGTCTTTTGACCTCTATTTTTTGTTTTTGATGAACATAGGATTTCATTTTATAAACACATGAAATTTGCATAGTAATAATTTCGTGTAACGTTTTGGATAGTTCATCCCTAAAAAAGCATGTTTTAAATAAATGCCATTTTCTATTTAAGGCTTAATGGTATTTTTGAGTTAATTATCAAAAACTATGAAATCAAGAATACCTTTTTACTATCACATTGTTTTTTTCTTTTTATTATTCCTAACCTACATTTTCTGGGATATTGGACTTAATGATCAAAAAATAGAAATTGTAATTAAAGGAATATGTTATGGAATTACGCCAACTCATTTGTTAGCAATATTTTGTATTTACATTCTCAACTTTTACTATTTCTGCGAATGGTTTTTAAACAAGAAGAAATTACTTTTTTATATCCTGACAATTCCAGTTTCGCTATTGCTTTTTGCGGCTGTTCGTTATTTTTTGCAAGAAGTCGTTATGTATAATATTACCGGAATGCACAATTACTATGAAGAAGCTAGAGAAATAGGTTATTACATAAAAGATAACTTTTTCTTTGGACTGCCAGCTGTCTTTTTAAGTGCTTTGACCTTTTTATTTTGGCAATTTCAAACCGCTCAGCATCAAAATCAAGAATTGCTTTTAGAGAATAAAAAAGCAGAATTTCAAATGCTAAAAGCGCAAGTTAGTCCGCATTTTTTGTTTAATACGTTGAACTCTTTTTACAGTCAGTTGGTTATGAAAGAAGATGAAATGGCTGATGATATTTTGGTCCTTTCTGATTTACTTCGGTATGTTATTACGGAAACAGATAAAGATGAAGCGATACTTTCAAAAGAAATTCAATTTATTCAAAACTATATTCATCTGCAAAAGAAAAGATTTGAAGATCAGTTATTTTTAGATTTTAAAGTGGAAGGAAATTATTCAAACGAAAAAATCATTTCGTCGGCTTTAATTCACTTTGTTGAAAATGTTTTCAAGCATGGAAAATTTAATAATGAAGAAGAAAAAGCTATTATTTCAATTCAAATAAAAAACGATTTTCTAGAAATTTCAACTTTCAATTATTTCATTCAGGGAGAAAATTATTCGTCAACTGGAATCGGTTTTGATAACTTGACAAAAAGACTGGAATACACTTATAAAAGCCAATTTATTCTTGAAAAAACAGAAGAAAATAATACCTTTAAAACTTACTTAAAAATACCGCTAAAGAAATAATTTATGGCTTTTAAATGCATAATTGTCGACGACGAACCGCCTGCAACTCGAATATTGGAAAATTACATTGGGAAAGTGAATTTTCTGGAGAAAGTAGGCGTTTTTAATGATTCGTTAAAAGCATTAGAATTTCTAAATTCACAATCTGTAGATGCTATTTTTCTTGATATTCAAATGCCGCAATTAACAGGTTTACAGATTTCTAAAATCATTTCTAAGGATATAAAAGTAATTTTTACAACGGCTTATCCAGATTTTGCTTTAGAAGGATTTGAATTAAATGCAGTTGATTATTTATTAAAACCAATTGCATTCGAACGATTTTATCAAGCCGTTTCTAAACTAAACTCTGAATCCAAAATAGAAGTTTCGAGTACCGCTAATAGTACTGCACCAGATTTTTTATTTATAAAAACAGATGGAAAAAATAAGTTTCAGAAAGTTTTTTTGAATGATGTTTTATACGTAGAAAGTTTACAGAATTATGTTTGCATTCATACTGTAAAGCAGCAGATTATTACACATTCGTCATTAAAAAATGTTATTGAATCATTGCCAGAAAAGGATTTTATTCAAATACATAAATCGTATGTGGTTTCATTGCAGCATATAGAATCCACAGATAATTTTTCTGTTTTTATAAATGGAAAAGAATTGCCGATTGGTGCAACTTTTAAAGAGGCTTTTTTTGATAAAATAGAAGAGAATAAGATTTAAATTTTAACGCAAAAAATTTAGCCACAGATTAAAAAGATTAACACAGATTTTCAAAAAATCATTATAATCATTTTAATCTGTGGCTAAAAATATAGTAATTCCAGATAAATTATTGGAATTGCGGTAAAATTATTTCTTATTCTTGCCGTTTTTGAATACCACTTTTTCTACAACAACCGGTTTTCCGTTTCCTTTTGGGAATGATTTCTTTTTAGGTTTTCCAGCTGATGAACCTGACTTTGATGCACTTTGATCACCTCTGTATTTTTCTGAATCTTTTGGAGCAGCTTTGAATTCTGGTCTTTCTTTAGACGTTTCCTTCTTCGGAATTTCAGCTTTATGTTTTGCTAAAACGTCATTTGGATTTTTAGGATTTTCTTTAGTTCCTCTTAAATGAATAACCAATCCGTTTAAGAAGTTTCTTAAAACCTGATCGCCACATTCCATATAATTTGGATGATCTTCGGCTCTAAAAAAAGCACCTAATTCAGACTTTGAAATTCTAAAATCTACCAATTCTAAAATTTCAACTATTTGGTCATCACGGAGCATCAAAGCCACGCGAAGTTTTTTAAGTATATCGTTATTTGTCATAATTTTTGTTTCAGGTTTTTTTCTGTTTCAAGTTTCAAGTTTTCAATCTGAAACTAAAACTCCTAATTTATTTTACAAAGGTAGTTTTTAAAATGATTAAAATCTAGAATTGAAATCATTTAAAGTTGCGACCAATTTATCCAAATCTTCTTTTAAATGATTTGCTGTAACTACAATTCGATTTAATGGTTCAGCTTCTTTGGTGTATCTAAAACTAGCAATAATGATTTTTTCCTGTTTTAATTTTTCAACTAATTCATTTGATAAAAGATAAATTAAAGGATAGTTTTTATCAAATAGAACAGTACTGTTTTTAGTTAAAATCGTATCGATGTAACTCAAATTATCTTTCAATTTTTGATGCTGTGTTTTATAAATTTCTTTAGCATCAGAAAGTGTTTGTACAAAAGCAGGATTCATTCCGGCAGCACTTGTAAAAGTTTCAATTTCTTTTATTGAGTCAATGAATTCAGAATTTGATGCAATTACTCCGCCTGTTAAGCCGAAAGCTTTTCCGAGAGATGAAACCAATATTTTTCTTTTAATTGGAAAATCAATTGAAGCATAAATTCCAGAACCATTTTCTCCCACAATTCCTAATGAATGCGATTCATCAATAACTAATGTAATTTCCTTTTCCTTTGAAATTTCTTTTATAAAAGTTAGATCGATTGGTTTTGTTTCAAAAGAAGGAACACCATCAGTTAGAATCGTTATTTTCTCAGATTTTGAATCTAATAAACGGTCACTCAGTTTTTTATTTATAAAAACAGGATCACTATTTTCAATTTGAATAGCGGAATGAATTTCATTTAAATGATAAAAACAATCGGTTTGCTCTTTCAATTTTTCTAAAACAAGTTTTCCAGCCAGCATTCCCGAAGAAACGGTAACGGTACTTTCTGAGCCAATATGAGATGCTAAAAAGTTTTCGCCTACATCATAAGCCGTTAATTGAATATTCGCAGTTCTAGAACTTCCGTAAGTAGTTCCCCATTTTAAAATGTTCTGAACGACTAAATCCTGAAACGCTGTATTTGTCGGAAGACCCAAATAGGCAGTTCCGCCAAAATACAAATAATGTTCTTGGTCAATTTCGATTACTCGATCTGGAAATTTTTCGACTTTCATTTTATAAAAGTGTAACTCCCGTTCCGTTTAAATCAGAATAACTTACAACACCATCTTTTATAGTAACACCTGTTGCAATATCTTCTGCTAAAAGTAACGCACCATCCATATCTACATAATCCAATTGAGGAAGCAAATGCGCAATAGCAGAAATTCCAACAGTAGATTCTGTCATACAGCCAACCATTGTTCGTAAACCAAGTTTTTTAGCTTCTTCAATCATGCGTTTTCCAGGCGTTAAACCACCGCATTTTACCAGTTTTACATTCACGCCATGAAAATGATTGAAACATTTAGCTACATCTTCTTCAATAATACAACTCTCGTCAGCAATTACTGGAAGAGCAGAATGTTTAAAAACCTCTTTATGTCCTTCCCAATTATCAGCTTTCATAGGCTGTTCTAGAAATTCAACACCTAATTTTTTTAGTTCAATCGAATTATTTATGGTTTCTTCAACTGTCCATCCGCAATTGGCATCAATCCTAAAAATGGCATTGGTATGTTTTCGAAGCGCTTTTACAATTTCGATATCTTCTTTGGTTCCTAATTTAATTTTATAAATAGGCCATGGAAGTTCCTGCATTTTAGAAACCATTTTATCAATAGAAGCAATTCCGATAGTGTAATCCGTCATCGGATTTTTTTCGGTTGTGTAGTTCCATAATTCGTAAAGCTTTTTGCCTTTTTTGCGAGCATACAAATCGTTATAAGCTAGATCTAAGGCGCATAAAGCAAACATATCGTCTTTTAAATAGGGATGAATTTTTGCCCAAAATACTTCTGGAGTTTCATTTTCTGTGTTTTCAATAATAGATCTAATTTTTTCTAAATCCTGCATCATCATCGGCACAGTCGTATTGTAATACGGATTTGAAGTTGCTTCTCCAAAACCCGACAAGCCATCGCTTTGCAATTCAACAATTAACGAAGGCTGAAAATCTATGGATTCTCTCGAAATGGTGAAAGTGTGTTTTAGTTTGAGATTGTATTCTCTTAAAATTAGTTTCATTGGTATGCGATGTTTTTTTAGTTTTTTTTCAATTAATAGCCAAGCCAGAGTATTGCTTCTGTAAAATGATCACGCCAAAGCTTTTCATTATGTTCTCCGCCTTTTACAATCTTGGTTTTATCTAGATGAAGACAATAACAGCGTTTGGTATCTAGTAAACGTTTCATTTTAGTTAAATCTTTTTCCATGTCATCACTTTCTTTATCGCCACACAGAAAATAGATCTTAGTTTTAATTTTAGATTGCTTTTCTGTGAAAGTATAAATTTCAGGTGAAAACCAGAATGAAGGCGAAAAAACACCCGCTTTACCAAAAATTTCAGGGTATTTTAATGCTCCGTAATAAGAAACTAGTCCGCCGAGAGAGCTTCCAAAAAGAATCGTGTTTTTGGCTTTTGTTTTGGTTCTGTAATTTTTATCGATATACGGTTTTAAGGTTTTTACGATAAATTCGAGATAATTATCGGCATTTCCGCCACCATATTTTTCATTTTTAAAAGGAGTAAGCTCTTCGATTCGTTTTTCATTTCCATGCTCAATTCCTACAACAATTACGGGAGCTTTTAGGCTGTCCAATTTTTCGTCTACATTCCATTCGCCAGAATAAGAAGTTTTAGCATCAAACAGATTTTGAGCGTCGTGCATGTAAATAACGCTGTATTTTTTCTGAATGTCTTTGGAATAATTTTCTGGAAGATAAATCCAGATTTTTTTTGAGGTATTTAGTTGAGGCGCTTCAATTGTAAAAGTAGATACATTTTTTGAAGCAGTGCTTTGTGCCTTGCCAATAAGAGTAAATAGAAGTAAAACTGCCAAGAAAATCCTCTTCATCATCCTTGTTTTGTATTTTTATTTAAAAGCAATATTTTAGCTAAAAATAATAAATTGATGAATACAGAAGCAGAAAAAAGAAGTTTACTTTTAGAAATGATTACCCTCGCCACTGTAGATGGACATTTGCACAAACGTGAGCTTGAATTTTTGAGAATTGTAGCTTTGGAATTGAATATTAGCGAGGAAGAATTTCAGGATTTATTTCATCAGGAAACAAAACCATTGCCAATACCATCTGAAATGCAGCGTATCAATCAGTTTTATAGATTGGCTTTATTAATGCATTGTGATGGCGTTTTGCACGAAAGAGAATTTCATGCTATTCAACAGATCGCTATCGGAATGGGACTGAACCTTTCTGCTGTAAAACGTGTTTTAGAAATGATGAAAAAAGCACCAAATACAGTAATTAACCCAATTGTGCTGTTGGAAATTTTTCACGAACAACACAATTAGATTAAAACCTTTTTTCGTTTATTATTTGTTTCGGATTTATTTTTTAGAAGGTTGAAATTTTGGATGTCCAGTATATGCATAAGCAAAACTGATTAAGTTGCTGTCTTTTTCGATAACTTTTGTTGCGCTGTCACCCATTCCATGACCTGATTCAAAGTCGGCTAAAAAAAAGATTGGATTGTTGGAGGTGTTTGCATTTTGAAGTGAAGCTGCAAATTTTGCAGGTTGCCATGCAATTACACGAGGATCATTCATTCCCGCTGTTATTAATGTTGCCGGATAGGCAGTTCCTTTTTTAATATGATGAAACGAATCCATTTCTAGGAGCGCCTTGAACTCTGTTTTGTCTTTTATAGTTCCAAATTCAGGAATATTACCAGGACCATTTGGGGCTAATTCTGAACGAATCGTATTAAATTCTCCTACTTCTGGAATGGCAGCTGCAAACAAGTCTGGTCGCTCCGTAATAGCTCGTCCAATTAATATACCGCCAGCGCTTGCGCTCCAAATGGCAATTCTTTTAGGAGAAGAATACTTCTCTTTAATAAGATATTCAGTAACCGCAATTAAATCTTTCCATGTATTAGGTTTGGTGGTTTTAAAACCTGCTTTATGCCAAGCTTCGCCCAATTCTCCGCCACCTCTAACGTGAGCAACAACATATATGCCGCCATAAGTGCAGTAAGGCAATGCAAATCCAGTGCTAAAACGTGGTTCAAGCGAGATTCCGTAAGCACCATATCCAACCATAAGAATTGGATTGTCGCCATTTAGCTTAATGTTTTTGTTATAAATGATAGAAACAGGAACCTTAACACCATCATAAGATGGAACCATAATTTCTTTAGACACTAAATCTTTAAATTCAGGATATTCAATAGGTTTTGATAATGGCTGAAAAGTAAACGTATTTGTTGTTGGATTGTACAAATAACGTTTTTGAGGAGAAGTCCAACCCGAAAGCGTCATCCAAATTTCGCTTTTATTTTCGCTTATAGCCAAAAAAGAGACTGAACCTGCTTGCAGAGGTAATTTTAATTCAATCGGATCTGTTTTTCCTTTTGCTAAGAAAAATACTTTTGCTTGAACACCGTTTTCTGTAATTGAATAATATAAGCCATCCTTTGTAAGTTTAAAATCGGTAATGTTTCCATTTTTTGGTTCTGGTACAACTGTTTTTGCTTTTTCTATATCTGGATCTGAAATAGGAACTTTGATGATTTTATAGTTGGAAGCATTTTTATAAGTTAAATAATAAATAAACTCTTTATCGACAAGATAATTGGTCACTTCATCTTTTTTATCGACCAAGTTGGTCCATTTTGCAGGTTTAAAACTATCTTTTAAATCGGTGTCATATAACTTAATTCGATTATCAACCGTAACAACCAGTCCGTAGTTTTTATTAGAATTTTTATGATAAAGATTTAAAGGGAATTCTTCTGCACCTATATTAAGTTCAGGATTGGTTGTATTGGACAAAAATTCGACATCTTTGTTTGGATCTTCTCCTAATTTATGATAGTAAACTTTGGAGTTTAATAATCTATTTGGATCTGTAACATTGGAAGAATTTAAGCGACCGTATGTAAATGAATTACCATCTGGCATCCACGAAGGGGAGCTGAACCAGCATCTGTCGAATACTTCAGGATAAACTTTTCCATCGCTGTTTATAATAAGCAATTCGGCACTTTCAGAACCGCTTGGTGAAATTTCTATCGCTACTTTATCTCCTTTTTCATTGGGAGTTATAGAGCTGATGTTGTAATTTACTCCAGCTGCTTTTTTATAAGTTTCTGGATCAAAAAGTAATTTCTCGGTTCCTTTATAACCAATTCTCTGGTACAATTTGCCATTTTCTTCGTTGGCATTTCGTTTTAGATAGAAATAATGGTCGTTCTCTGTAATTTGTAATTCAGAGATTGTACTTTCTTTTCTTGCATCAAGCTCTTTGAGTTTTTTTTCAAGATTTTGCCGTTCTGGAATTTCGCTTAATTTTTGCCGAGTATAATCTGTATTCGCTTTCATCCAAGCGACAACATTCGGGTCATTTAAATTTTCTAAATATTGATAGCCATCTTCTATCTTTTCTCCAAAATATTCGTCTGTGACAATTTTTTCTGGCGCGGGCTGTGGTTTATTTTGCCCAAAAAACGATACTACTGAGCTGAGTGCTACAGTAGTGCAAAGTAATTTCGTATTCATAATCTGTCTAGTTTAAAAGAAAGGCTGAATTTCCAGATAGATTATGGACAGGTAAAGTTATGAAATTATTTTAATTAATTGATATATAGTTAATTATGTTTTTCTTATTGTAATTGCTCCTGTAGTTTTTTAATCTCGTCACGAAGTTTAGCAGCTTGCAAGAAGTCTAATTCTTTAGCTGCTTTTTCCATCGTTTTGCGTTTTTCACGAATCATTTTTTCTAATTCAGCTTTAGATAGATAAGCTGTTTCTGGTTCAGCTGCAACAGGAATCGGATGACCTAATTCATATTCAACCAAAGGATTCTTGGTAAATGCGCTTTCGATTTTTTTATTTAAAGCTTGAGGAACAATATTATTTTCAACGTTGAAATTAATTTGTTTCGTTCTTCTGTAATTGGTTTCATCGATTGTTTTCTGCATGCTTGCCGTAATCTTATCAGCATACATAATCGCTTTACCGTTTAAGTTTCTCGCCGCACGTCCGATGGTTTGCGTTAACGAACGATAATTTCTCAAGAAACCTTCTTTATCAGCATCTAAGATAGCAACAAGCGAAACTTCTGGTAAGTCTAAACCTTCGCGAAGTAAGTTAACTCCAATTAAGACATCAAAAAGACCTTTTCGTAAATCCTGCATAATTTCGATACGCTCTAAAGTATCTACTTCAGAATGTATGTATCGGCATCGAATGTTCACTTTAGTTAAATATTTAGCCAATTCTTCGGCCATTCTTTTGGTCAAAGTTGTCACAAGAACCCTTTCGTCCAATTCACAGCGAACTTGGATTTCCTCAATCAAATCATCAATCTGATTCAAGCTTGGGCGCACTTCAATAACAGGATCTAATAATCCTGTAGGGCGAATAATCTGTTCGACATAAATACCATCCGATTTTTGTAGTTCGTAATCGGCGGGTGTTGCAGAAACATATATAACCTGATTTTGCAAGGCTTCAAATTCTTCAAATTTTAAAGGGCGGTTGTCCATAGCGGCAGGCAATCTAAAACCATATTCCACAAGGTTTTCTTTACGGCTTCGGTCGCCTCCATACATAGCATGAACTTGAGAAACAGTTACGTGACTTTCATCAATAATCATTAAATAATCGCTCGGAAAATAATCTAATAAACAGAAAGGTCGCGTTCCTGCTTCACGTCCGTCAAGGTAGCGTGAGTAATTTTCAATTCCAGAGCAATAACCCAATTCGCGAATCATTTCCAGATCAAAATTGGTTCTTTCTTCCAAACGTTTGGCTTCCAGATGTTTTCCAATTTCTTTAAAATAATCAACCTGTTTCACCAAATCTTGCTGGATCTGCCAAATTGCGCCTTGTAAAACTTCTGGAGAAGTCACAAACATGTTGGCAGGATAAATGGTTAATCTTTGAAATTTCTCGATAACCTGAGATGTTTTTGCATCAAAAGATTCAATCTCTTCAATTTCGTCTCCAAAGAAATGAATTCGATATGCATCGTCTGCATAACTTGGATAAACTTCAACTGTGTCTCCTTTAATCCTGAAAGTTCCTGGGTTAAAATCGGCTTCTGTTCTAGCGTATAAACTCTGCACTAAACTGTGTAATAATTTAGTTCTTGAAATAACCTGGTCTCGTTTAATTTCAATAACGTTTTTCTGAAATTCAACTGGGTTTCCAATACCATACAAACAAGAAACTGAAGCTACAACCAAAACATCGCGGCGACCAGAAAGAAGGGAAGAAGTAGTGCTTAAACGCATCTTTTCCAATTCTTCATTGATTGATAAATCTTTTTCAATGAAAACTCCGGTTACAGGCATAAAAGCTTCTGGCTGATAATAGTCGTAGTACGAAACGAAATATTCAACAGCATTATTTGGAAAAAATTGTTTGAACTCAGAGTATAATTGAGCGGCCAAAGTTTTATTGTGCGCCAGAACCAAAGTAGGTCTTTGCACTTCCTGAATTACGTTGGCAACGGTAAATGTTTTTCCCGAGCCTGTAACTCCTAATAAAGTTTGGTATTTATCTCCGTCGACCACGCCCTGTGCCAATTTTTGTATGGCTTGAGGCTGATCTCCTTTTGGACTATATTCTGAGGAAACTTGAAATTTCATTTGAGTATACTGAAAATTTGGTTTTGTAAAGATACGAAGTTTGAATTCTAATCTAAAAAATTAATGATCGCATCATTTACCGCTTTTGGCTGATCTATGGTTAAAAAATGCCCTGCATCTTTTACCGTTTTTGTTTTACAATTGACAAGATGTTTTTTTGCAAGATCTAAACTTTCTTCTGAATTAATAACGTCTTTATCTCCGATTAAAACTAAAACCGGATTTTGAATAGATTCTAATTCTTTATCTGAAAAAGGCATCATTTTAAGCATGCTGGAATTTGATTTTGCATATTTATTGGCCAAATAGAACTGTCTTTTATAAATGACACTAATATTTTCTGGATGAGTTGAAAAAGTGTTTAATGTTTTACTGAATTTCTTTTCGCTCGGAAAAAGTTTTAGCATTAGGGCCGAAGTCGTTTTTCTTGGTTTATCAAGAAATTTAAAAGTCTGCGCTGGACTTAATAAAACAATTTTATCGATCGAATTTGATTTTTGAGTGGCTAATAATGTTGCAATCCAGCCGCCTCGTGAAGCACCAATGATATCAAATTTCTTTAATTTGTAATAGCTGAAAACTTCATTGTAAAAAACAACAATATTATCGGATGAAAGCGGTTTCGCAGTTAAGTTAGATTTATTGGGTTCCATTATAAAATCGATGGCGTAAATGCGATGATTTTTGGCCAAAGTTTTAATGTTAGGATGCCACATGGTTGAACTGGCATCCATTCCGTGAAGTAAAACAAGATCTTTTCCGTTTTTTGGTCCAGCAATAATTACATGTGCGGTTCCAAAACTAGTTTTTACATCTTCTTCGGTATATGGAATATTCCAAAGTTTTAAAGCTTTATCATAAGCAGTTTGATACTTTACCTCTTCAGTTCTAGTTTTAAAAACATAATCGTCAAATTTTGCCTTTTTGGACGAAGAACAGCTTGCGACTAAAAAGAGCACAACTGCCAATCGGAAATATAGTTTTAACATAGTAATAAAATTCAATTTTCAGCTTAAAGTTACGAGTAGAGCTGGCGAAAAGTGTATCAGAATTTTATTTTAAAATATCATAATTTTAAGATTTATCGTTTTTGGAAGTCAGATAATAAGTCTGTACAAAAGCTAAAATAGCATTCGGAATTATTACGGGCCAAAGCCATTGGTTAAAATCTCTATAGTCGTTTAAAAAGATGCCATAAATGACAAAACAGATACAGCCAAACATATTAATAAATCGGATTGCTCGGAGATTTTTTAGCAAAAAACCTCCAACAATAAATACAGATGCGAGATAACCAATATATTCTGCCATAATCTTGATTTTAAATAGTTTACAATAAATGTAGCAAAAGCTAATTATAAAATCAAGGTTTTGTTTTGGAAATCAAAAGAGTATATGCAAAAAGAGAATAAATTAAGTCTTTTTAAATGTAAATTATCTCTTTTTCCATTGTTCAATTTCATCTTTAATTTCAGAATGCAAATAAGAATTTCCTTTTTTGATATTTTCTTCGGTAGAATTTAAATCGTTATTATATTCGATTTTAGAATCGTTTATGTTTTTTAAAGCCCAAAATTTCTGTTCAGAATTATTTAGAAAACTCCAGGCTACAATTCGGCTATTTTTTTGCCCTTGCGACATTTCGATTGTTTTGACAGAAACGGCGTTTACTTTTTTCAAGATTTTGTAAATCGATGAAAGATTTTCTTTTTTAGAAACTAGAGTAGTAAACCACAATACTTGCGATGGATATTTAGCGCTTTCGTAAATCATTTGCGTGATAAATCCGATTTCGCCACCGTTGCACCACAATTCTGCATTTTGTCCGCCAAAATTTAAAACTGGATTTGTATTTCTTTTTTCTTTCGGGTTTAAATTAGAAACTTTTCTAGAAGTGCTTTTATGAGCTTCTTCGGCAGATGCATGAAAAGGCGGATTGCACATCGTGAATGTAAAACGATCTTCGGGCGTGATAATATTTTTAAAAATAAATCGAGGTTCGGTTTGCTGCTGCAAGCTGATAGAATCAATTAATTCTGGATTGGTTTCAATAATTTTAGCGCAATTTTCAATTGATTTTTGGTCAATATCTGTTCCGACAAAACTCCAATTGTAAATCGAATTTCCTAATATCGGATAGATTAAATTTGAGCCCGTACCGATATCTAGTCCTAAAACAGTGCTGGTTTCTGGAATTTGATTGTTATTGCTTTCGGCCAATAAATCGGCTATGTAATGAATATAATCGGCACGTCCTGGAATTGGCGGGCAAAGATAATTTTTAGGAATATCCCAGTTTTGAATGTTGTAATACGTTTTAAGTAAAGCCTTGTTTAATGTTTTTACAGCAAGCGGATTACTGAAATCGATGGTTTCTATTCCGTGTTTATTAATGGAGACAAAAGCTTTTAATTCGGGACAATTTGAAATGAGAAGTTCAAAATCATATCGGTTTCGATGAAGATTTCTTGGATGTAAATTGTCTTTTTGGGAATTGTTTTCTGCTTTCATTTTTTTTGATTTCGATGCAAAGATAGGCATTCCTTTTTTGGAAATGATTTTAGGAAATTCCCATTAGTCCTATTGCCCAAATCTGTTGTAGTAGCTATTGGCGGTAGTTTTTTTTGATGCTATATTCTTTTTTTCAATGTAATCTCAGTACTTGGTGCTTTTATAAGTTCTTTTAAAGTATCAATTTCATAATCGAAGAGTTTGTCGATTCTTTTTTCTAGCAAAAACGTAAAAAAAGTTTCTATATCCTTCCTTTCTTCTTTAAATTTATTTAGAAATTTTAATCCAATTGTAGTTTCATTTTCATTTCCTAAATAAAAATAAGTTGAACAATCAGTTTCTCTTTTACGATTCGTTTTCTTTTTTAATCTTTCTATTACATTGTCTACGGCTTCAATTCCAGAATATAGACAAACTCCTTCCATAGCAGTATCTTTAATTTTTCCGTTAGTTAATTCATTAATAAATAATTCCGATTCGCGTTCATCTGCAAGACGAATAATTGTTATTAATGAAGAGGTAGCAACATCATTGCTTTTATGATTAATTTTCTTTACTAGATGAGGAATTGATTTTCTGGTGCCAGAAGTATGTAAGCAAGTATTTACTCTTTTATAAATCCAGTCACTATGATTGCTTTCTAAAATATTAATTAGGGCATTTTCGATTTCAGAATTTTTCGAATTATGCAATAATTCTATGATAGACTCTACAATATTACTTTTTTTATATTTCTGTAAAATTAAGAGTAAAGGTTTTACTTCGGTATTTTCGTTTTTTGCCTGTTTTCGTATCGAGCTATGAATTATGCTTTTTACATTCTCATTTTTTTCAGTTATGTACTTTTGAATTAAAAAATTTGTTATTTCATTTAATTCAAATTTTTCACCTATTTCACTAAGTTTTGTATAAGTTTCGATTAATTCGATTTCCTCAACTGAAGAGTTAATGCTATTTTTTAAAACATCAATTTTGTTTATTACATCTTGATTAAATGAATTTGTCATAGTTTTTGAATCAAAATTACTATCAACGCTCTAGTACTAGAGCTGGTTTTGGACT
The DNA here is from genome assembly GCF_039581425.1 of Flavobacterium movens. Classification (NCBI taxonomy): domain Bacteria; kingdom Pseudomonadati; phylum Bacteroidota; class Flavobacteriia; order Flavobacteriales; family Flavobacteriaceae; genus Flavobacterium; species Flavobacterium movens. The sequence goes on along the minus strand of NZ_JBCPXY010000003.1, from coordinate 359,469 downwards.
AAATTAAGGCTATTCTTCGGATTTGCGACACGAGCGATAGTGATCAGGCGAAGCAAATCTTCCCAAATATAAAAACATTATCCCATTAAGTCAATTGCCCAAATTTGTTATAGTTGCTGTTAGCAGTAGTACTTAATTTACCCATGCGAAAAAGCCTGAATAATATTTCCACTCGCCATTGATTTTTATGTATGTAGCAAGCATTCCACTTTCATTGCCTTCAGAGTAAAATATGCAAAGTGTATTATTTCTTAAAAATACAGGTTTCGAAAAACTATAAATTCCATAATATTTTTCACTTTTTTCACTAGCAATAAATTCAGAATTCTCGAGTTTTCCCTTTGCCCAACCTGTTTTATTGTTGTCTTCAATTTCTTTATATACATAATCCATCTCTTTACTTGTGAATAGTATACTATTTGGCATTTCATCAATATTTTTTGCAAATCTTGTATCCCGAATTTGAAGAGTGGTTGCTTTTAAAGCATCTTTTATATATTCTAAATGGGAAGGTGGTATGTTTTCGGTATAGGTGATTTTATCTATTTTTTCTTTTTTAAAAAAGTCAATGACAAAATTTTCGGCTTCTGATTTTTCCTGTGCTTGCATAATAAAGCAAATAAGGAGAGAAGTAATTATAATCTTTATTTTACTCATTTCTACTTTGTATTAAGGCAAAAGCTTAGGTGCTACATCAGATTTGAGACTAAATTAAGCCCATTCTTCAGATTTGCCACCCGAGCGATAGTGAACAGATGAAGCAAATCATTCCAAATATAAAAACATTTTTCTGTTAAGGTAATTGCCCAAATGCGCTGTAGTAGCTGTTACCGGCAGTATTTTATTTCCATTCAGTTTCTGTTGCTAATTTAGTTAGTTTTGAATACAGAGCACTTAATCCATAAGTGCCACTTAACCCGTAATCTTTTATTTTCTTAATTGATCCATCTTCAAAAATTATCTCAAGAGTTGCTGTTGAAGCATCAGTATAATTAACTTCGTAGGAATCTTTTAATTTCTTAATTTCTATATAATTTAGTAAGTCAAATATTTCTGCAATATTTTTTGGGTCAAATTGCTTTATTGATTTTCCTCTAAACTTAGTAAATTCTATACCATCAAACTCAGCTAAACCATCTTTATTAATTGTAAGTTTAAAAACTGGACAGGTTCCAAAGCAATAATCCGTTTTAACTTTTATAGATTTAATTTTATTATCAATGATGACTTTGTCGTTAAGTTCAATAAAAGAATCAAACTTATATGTTAAAGTATCTATCTTGATATATTTCTCAATGTTATCATCAAAATCAAAGGGTAAATTTACTTTTCGAATTTGTAATTCATTTTTATCTTTAACTTTAATTGGTTTCACATATTCACAAATTGCAAAATCTATAATAAATCTAGTTAGTTTAAAATTATTACTGCCTTGATCAATTATAGCATATTGTGAATATCCGTAGTAATGCGGAATGAAAAGCAAATCAGTTAGTCCATCGTTGTTAATGTCTACTTTTTTCCAATTATTTATTTCAGATTGATTGAAAATCTTCTGACATTTTAAATTTGTATAAATGCTATCTGTTGGAACGATTCTAAAATTTCCATAATCAAAATCTTTCCATACTTTCTTAACAAATTCAGGAGCTACAGTTTTGATAAAATCCTCAACGTCTTTATCTGTTTTGAGTTCATCTATTTTATTTCCAAAGGCTACGTTTGAAAAAATAATTACGAATATTAGAGTTAGTTTCTTCATATTATTGGTAACATCCTGCTACTACAGTGGCTTTGCGACTAAATTAAGGCCTATTATCGGATTTGCCACCCGGGCGATAGCGAACAGGCGAAGCAAATCATTCCAAACTCAAAATCATTTTTCCATCAAGCTTATTGCCTAGATCTGTTGTGCTAACTGTTAGTCTCAGACTTTATTGGTTTATTTTTGCCATTTTATTTTTACTGCTGAAATTTTGTCAAGTTCAAGTCTTACATCTTTTAAAATTCTAAAACCACATTTTTCATAAAATTTCAATGGTGAAATATATTCTTGACCGTTTTTCTTCTTGTCATTGTTATGAGCTATTACCCAACCATTTAATACTACTTCAGTATTTTTAATTTTGTCTAGCATTTTTCGTCCTAATCCATTTCCTTTTATTTTTTCTGATAAAATGATAGCAAACCACTTCTCATTATCTCTGTCAAATGTCAGAGCCCAACCCAAAATTAAGCCTATGTCATTTGTCATCAAAAAATGCTTAAGGTTATTTAAGTTTTGCAGATAATTGTCGAATTCAGTCAAACTATTGTATGAAAGTTTTTCAGGATATTCGCTATTCCATAAGTCAAGCACTTGCTTTTTTGCTTGTTCGTTTAATTCAGTCGTCTGTATAATTTCAATATTCTCTGTCATTTGTCGTTGTGAGTTCTTCGCTTAAGTTTGGGACTAACGTTCTGGCACTAAAGCAGGTTTGGCACAAAATCAAATCCATCCATCGGATTTGCCATTCGAGCGGTAGCGAAAAGGTGAAGCAAATCATCCCAAATACAAAAAACATCTTTCCATTAAGCCTATTGCCCAAATCTGTTGTAATAGCTGTTACTACCGGTATTTTTATTCGTCAAAATAATCAGTATCAATTCTTTTCACTTCATAAGTAGATTGAGTTGATAAACCAACATTAAACTCAAACATTAAATCTGTAAGTCGTCCACCATCAATTAATACTATTTTATGTTCGATGCTCTCAACAAATTCATAAGCTCCTTTTGGAAAACTAGATGTTGTAATAAAAATACCTTTTCTAGCTTTTTTTGAAAGTAATGCACCCGCAAAGTCTCTAATTTCTCTAACCGGAACAATATTTTCCCATCTTTTTGCTTGAATATAAATTGTGTCGAGACCTAATTTGTCTTCTTTTATTATTCCGTCAATTCCCCCATCTCCTGATTTGCCTAAAGCTCTTCCGGCGTCTTTACGTGAACCTCCGTATCCCATTTTTGTTAACATATCAATGACCAACTTTTCAAAAAATGATGGAGAGCAACTTTTGATAGTATCAAGTAAATCTCTTGATAAATCATTTTTTAATTTCTGATATGCATATTCTAAAGCTTCTTCTGGAGTTTTACTTATGTCTACATTTTCTTGATTTTCCGAATAAGAATTGGCAACATCATTTTTGGGAGTAATTGATTCTTTAAATTCCTTGAAAGCTTTAAATTTATCCAAATCTTTTGTTCTAAGTTCGTTTGGATTTGATTTTAAAAAACTCATCCCAAGTTCTGTTATACGGTAGTATCCTCTTTTTTCAGTCTTTAATAAATTAGCTTTTTCCAAATAGAATTTTGCCCAACCAACTCTATTGTCAAAAATTGCTTGATTTCCACTTGGCAACAATTCTTTTCTCTCAACATCACTCAATTTAAAATGACTATGTAAGATTTCTATAAGCTCTCTAAGTTTATGAGTTCTTTCATCACTCATTATTTTCAAGAGTGGTAACATTATGGATTGATAATCAGGAATCATTATTTCGTTTTTTTTTTTTTTAATATTGGTGGTAACCTCCCGTTGCTACAGCGGGTCTGGGACTAAATTAAGCCCATTCCTCTGATTTGCCACCTGAGCGATAGCGAACAGGCGAAGCAAATCATTCAAAGATAAAACCATCTTTCCATTAAGGCAAATGCCCAAAACTGTTTTAGTGGCTGTTGGGCGATGTACTTATTTTGCTTTATAAAGTTTTATTTTTTTTTCTTCGGGATTGATTTTTACGTAGCCACCTCTTATCGTTACAAATACATTCTTCTTATCAAGTACAACAACTGAAGTTGGATAAAGTCCATACCAAAATAAATTGTCAAAAATTGTCTTTAACTTCAAGTTTTCATCAATTATATAAAATCCTTTACTACCTGCTAGATAAATGCAATCTTTATAAATCGACATAGCTGACGGAGCATCTTCAAGATTTAAAGCTTCGGAAATAAAAAAATTATTTGTAGAGCACTTAATTGTATAAAGTCCTCCAGAATTTAATCCCATATGCGATAAGCCTTCTAGCAAATAAATTGAATTTTTAATTCCAAAAATAAATTTTACATTCCCGCTTTTCAGAAGTTTACAATCTTTAAGGACTTTAGTAATTGGATCTGTTTCGTTAGTCATTAGGCCTCCAAACCACCTTGGTGTAATATCCTTTCCATTTTTTCCATTAACATAAAATATTTTAGTTGAATCTTTTTGTCTGTAGTATAATCCACCTCCAAATTCTCCCATATTGATAGCAATCAACTGTCCATTGGGAATATTGTACTCTACAGAAGATGCTTCCTTGTATTTTAACACTTTTATCTTACCCGATTCTAATGTAAAAACAAACTCTTTATTTGAATGATTAAAATCATACCATTCTTTGCTTTCCATATCAGGAATGTTGCATTCTTCAAAGTCATTTAATGAATAATTTTGACCGAAGCAAAATGATATATTCAATAGAAATATCGTTAAAAATATTTTCATTAGATTTATTTTATTTTACGCTTCATTTTTTTTAACAGAGGCATAAGTATTATATGTTTATGACAAAAACATACAAAGCAAACCAACGTCACGGCGAATGTTTTAATTAAATCAAATATATCAATAATCTTTTTATTACAAATTTTTTAAAAAATCTTTTGTTTGGTTTAGATTTTTTAGTCTAATTTGGGGTAAAATTTGCATTAGTTTATATCAAAAAAAACTATTTGCGAAGTTTCGGCATTAAGAAATTTAAGAAGACAAATTAATCAAAACACTCCATTAAAAGCAAATCTCCGTCGCGATGTGTTATGGTTACAATTCCGTCTTGTTCAACAGAATTACTGCTTCCGGTTCTGTAGCCCATTGTGAGCGTATCGTTGTTTAATTCGTATTTTAAATTGGTTGAAGAAATTCCGTTAACAACACCAATTGGAATTAACGAAATAGGTGTTTTTGCGGTATACCATTTTTCGAATTTTGTCGGCAGCAAGAATATTTTAGAATGATCGTCGAGAATTACAATTTTGAGTAAATCTCTGTAGCGAACAATCTGCGTGAGGTTTGTAATCGTATGATCTGCACGTTTTCCAGTTGCCCAAACGACATTAGCGGCAGGAATTTTTCTTTCGATAAGATAATCAAAAGCTTTTTCTAAATCTGTTTTATCTTGATCGGGTGTATGAACGATTTCGATTGGAAATTGCGAAGTTTTATAAATTTCAGGATCAAAACCACGGTCAAAATCACCTAATAAAACATCTACTTTTATACCTAATTCAATTACTCTTTCTATAGCCGAATCTAAAACAACAACCAACGGTGACCATTCTAGTAATTGTCCTAATAATTCAGGATCACAGGCTGCGCCATTTGCAATTATTAAAGCTGGTTCCTGATCGTCTCGGACTATATGATGTGATGACATAACTGTTTTTTGAATGTGATGCAAAGGTAAGGTTTACAATTTTAGATTTCTGATTTTTTCAAAGCTTGAAACAATCAGAAATCAAGCAATCTTCTATGGTAATTGATTTGCCCTAAATGATACGCTAAATGGGTTGAAAGATGAATTAAGAAAAAACCTGTTGTCATTTCTTTTTCGAAAACAATCTGCGGATAAATTTTTTCTAAATCTGTTTCTGTTAAGGAATCTAAACTGTTATTGATAACGTTAATTGTATTTTCGATTTTTGAAATCAATTCTGCTTTCGGAATATCTTTTAATGAAAATTCTAAAGGACGATTTCGGACATAATCGGTTTTGCCAATTTCAGCCCCGATGTAAGTATTGAGATTTCCAACTAAATGAAGACACAGATTTCCAGCCGAATTGGAGATGTTCTTGTCAATGGCCCAAATTGAATTTTCATTTTGATAAGATTCAATTTCGATTTTTAGTTTGTTTAAATCTCGATTGAAAAGTGTTTTTAGTGTTTCTATTGACATTTTTTTATTTAAATTAACGGTAAATGGAAAAAAGGCAAATCAATGTTAGTATTGTTCCTATTAGTGATGTTAGAAATACAAATGTATTATCTCGTGTTTGTTTGGTCATGAATTTAATAGTTCGATAGCAAATGAAATATACACTTATAATAGGATAATATATAAATTTTCCTAAAAGGTTAATAATCAAAATATAGAAAATTAAACTGATTATAATTCCTAATGTCATTCCGGCTAGACTTCCATAAATTGTTTTTTGATTAATTTCTCTATCTTTTAAAATTGCTTGATGTTCATTAAATTTAGAGTCGATTAAATTGTTTAATTCATTAGAATCTAATATGTCTGATTTTATAAATTGTTTTATGAAGTCCAAATCAGAATAATCATTACTCAAATCATACACTTCCTTCGTTATTCTTTGTATTTCTTTTTTATTAGTTTTATTGGATTCTAGAGTAGATAGAAAAACGTCAATTTCGCCTCTGTTATTTATCTCCAAAAGTATTTCCTTACTAGCTTTTCCAGAGTAATCAACCATAGTAATATAAGCTTCCTCAAGATCTTTGTCAGAGTAATTTTTATAATTCATTATAATGATAAATTCCGAATGATTAATTTCTGCTTTTTATAGGAATCCAGATTTCTTCTTCAGAATTAGGATCGTCTTTTTTATACTTTTCATTCATTACAGCAAAATGCGGTCTATTGTCTACCGTATATTCAGAATTTGGAAGCCATTCTGCAAAAATATAATGATAGGTTTGATGAGCTTCTGTCGCTGGCCCTAAATGAAGAAAAACAGCATATAAACCATCAGGAATAATTAAAGTTTGCATTCCTTCTGGAATAGTTGAATAATCTGAAACTTCTACGGCAGCCCATTTTTGAAAACTGTCGTTAGGGTCAAAATTATCAAAATGATTTTCTGCATAAACTTCTAAAGAATATAAATTGGCATTAATTGTATTTTTTATTTCTTTTCGATTTGGCATAAAACCATTCCATAATTGAAAAGTTTTATTCTCAATAAAAGACATTTCAATAAAATGTCCAAGGAGTTTTTTTTCGGTTAAGTTTCTAATGATAGGTTTCATAATTACTTAATTTTGTAATTTTCTGTACTGGTTTCACTTAGAGAGAAATAGCCTAACGGATAATTATCTTTATTGGTTACATTGATCATATTTCCTTTTACGGTTGCTGGAGGAGACTGAAATGGTCCTCCAACAGTGCTTCCTGCAATGCTGACCAAAATATTCATATAATTATAGTACTGTTTTGAAATCCCGTAATGTTTGATTTCAATTTCATTTCCAATTATTAAATCTTCATCGTCTGAAAGGCTAAAAAATTCATTGCCATTAAAAAATTTATCCTCGTCTACATAGAAAGTTGATTTAACTTTATTTGAGTATAAATATTTGTATAAATAAAAATTATCTGTATCGGCAGGATCAGTATAAAAAGCTTTTATTTCAATGTCTTTTCCAGTAAAACCGCCTTGATTATTTTGTTCGATGCGGGTAATGGGAGCTACTGATTTTAAAGTTTCTGTTCCGATATATCTACTTCCTCGGCTAATTACAGTTAACGTATATTGTTCATCGATAACGGGTGTAAAATTTATGCATGAATATTGGCCAGTCTTTTTAATTTCGATAAAATTAAATCTTTCCTTTTTACTATTTTCTATATAAATAATTGCTCCAGAAACGGTTGGAATTTTATTCTCAAAATAACCCGTTGTAGTTGTCAGCTTTATTGTCTGCTCATTTCCTGTTGTTCCTTTCTCCCAAGTAATAGCGGCTTCTATTACCAATTTTGGAGGAGCTGTATCTAAATCAACATCCACAACCTTTTCGCAGCTTGCGAAAAATAGAGATGTGAAAAGCACGATTAAAAAAACTAATTTTTTCATATGTATATTTTTAGTCTTTAAACTGGTTTTTAGAATTTGAAATTGTAACTAACAGCTGGAACAATTCCGAAAATTGATAGCTGAACAGCTTCATTCAAACCTGTGTCGGTATTTTGACGAAAATTGATTGAGGCTGCATTCATGCGATTGTAAAGGTTGTAAATACTGAATACCCATTCTCCTTTCCAATTTCTATCTTTATTTTTGCTTGGAGTTAAAGTTGCTGAAATATCCAAATGATGATAGGCAGGAAGTCTATTTTCATTTCGCAAACCGTAACTTGGCACAGTGATTCCTAAATATTCGTACTGGCCATTCGGATAAGTAACAGGCTGTCCTGACTGTAAAGCAAAGTTAGCACCAAATGACCATTTTTCGTTTAAATTATAAGCAGATGTAATGGCAAGATTATGAGTTTTATCATAAGCTGAAGCGTACCATTGACCATTGTTAATTCCGATTTCTTCAGGTGTTCTTCCAGGAGTCTGCTGTTCAGATTTTGATAATGTATACGAAATCCAACCATTAAATCGGCCTTTGTTTTTCTTTATCATAAGCTCTAAACCATACGAACGCATGTGACCGTTTAAAATAACTTGTTCAATGGCATTGTTGGCAATTAAATCGGCTCCATCTATATAGTCTAATCTATTTTGGATTTTCTTGTAATACGTTTCGATTTCTAAAGAATAGGCATCATTATAAATATTTCTAAAGTATCCTAACGCCACCTGATCTGCGAGTTGAGGTTTAATGTAATTATCACTCGGCATCCAGACATCCAGAGGAGTAGGAGATGAGGTGTTTGAAATTAACTGAAGATATTGCGCCATTCTGTTGTAACTCGCTTTTACAGATTGATCTTCATTTAATTGGTAAGAAAGAGAAAAACGAGGTTCAAAATTATCATAACTCTGAATGACTTTGTTTTGGCTGAAGTATTTTGTTGAAGTAGGCGTGCCTTTTTCGTAAATCTGCATATTATTATTGAAAACAACTGCTTGATTATTATCATAATAATTAATAGTAGAAGCACCTAATCTATAAAATAAGCTGTAGCGTATACCGTAAGCAATGGTGATTTTTTTAGAAAGCTGACTTTCTGCATCCAAATAAACAGAAGGTTCAAAAGCATATTTTTTGTCTAATTGATCAGGATTTATGCCCGAATCTTCAGAAGTTGGTTTTATGGTTCCAGGATTAAAATCGTAATAAATACCGTTTACGCCATAATTTAGTTTCAGTTTATCTGAAAGATAATGCTTGAAATCGTATTTGATATTGTAGTTTTTGATTCCAGAATCCCAATTGAATCCCACAAAATCAAGATCTAGTCCGTAATAATAGTCACTGTAAATTAAAGAGAGATTGGAGAATAGTTTATTAGAATACAAATGATTCCATCTTAGGTTTAAAGTTGAATTTCCGTACGTATTGGTAAAGCTTTTGTTTAAGCTGAAAACGTCACGTCCAAAATAGCCTGATAAATATAAACTGTTATTGTCGTTGAGCTTATAGCTTAGTTTGGTGTTTAAATCATAAAAATAGGCAGAGTTATTTTTGTTGTCTTCAGATAGTTTTAAAAAAAGATGGGCGTAAGAAGCTCGTCCGCCAATCAAAAAAGAACCTTTGTCTTTTACAATTGGGCCTTCAGCCAGTAAACGGCTTGAAATTAGTCCGATACCGCCATTCATATGGAAATCTTTACTGTTTCCGTCTTTTTGATAGATTTCTAAAACCGAAGAAGCTCTACCGCCATAACGCGCAGGAATTCCACCTTTATACAATTTTAAATCCTTAATAGCATCAGGATTAAAAACAGAAAAGAATCCGAAAACGTGAGAAGAATTAAAGATAGTTGCTTCGTCTAAAAGAATGAGATTTTGGTCTGCACCGCCTCCGCGGACATTAAATCCGGAAGCGCCTTCGCCTGCATTGGTTACACCAGGAAGTAGCAAAATAGATTTTATCACGTCAACTTCTCCTAAAACAACCGGCATTTTTTTTATGGTTGAAATGGAGAGTTTATTTACGCTCATTTCTGGCGATTTGACATTTATTTTGCCTTTATTTTCTGTAATAACAACTTCTTGCAGTTCTTCGCCACCTTCTTTAATTGAGAAATTGCTTTTTGTATCTTGATGTAAAGAAATATGTTTCTGAATGGTTTGATAGCCAACATAGCTGATTTCGATGTCGTATTCTCCTTTAGGAACAGAAAGGGAATAAAAACCATATTCGTTGGTTGTAGTTCCTATTTTTAGAGACGGAATAAAGATATTAACTCCAATTAAAGTTTCGTTGTTTTTGCTGTCACTGATGGTTCCGCTTAAAGTGAATTTTTCCTGCGCAAATGAGGTGAAAATCGTAAGAATAAAAAGAAAAAATGTGCAGGTCTTTTTTGTAATCATTATATTGATTTTGATTTACATAGTTAACAAATTCTTACTATATATTCTTACGGAATTTTTGTTAAACATAAGTTAAGAAAAAAAAGGACAACTTTGAGAGTTGTCCTTTTACTTATTTAGAAATACAAAATGTATTCTGAATTATTTGATTTTAGCAACAATAGCGTTGAAAGTTTCGCTTGGACGCATTGCTTTGCTTACCAATTCTGGTGTTGGTTGGTAGTAACCACCAATGTTTTGAGGTTTACCTTGAGCACCAATTAATTCGGCATCGATTTTAGCTTCGTTAGCTTCAAATTCAGCAGCAATTGGAGTAAAGATGGCTTTCAATTCTGCATCTTTAGTTTGAGCAGCCAAAGCTTGAGCCCAGTAGAATGCTAAATAGAAGTGAGAACCACGGTTATCAATCTGACCCACTTTACGAGCTGGAGATTTATCGTTTGCTAAGAATTTATCGTTTGCTTGGTCTAAAGTTTCAGATAAAACAATTGCTTTAGAATTATCTAAAGTTTGTCCTAAATGCTCTAAAGAAGCACCAAGAGCTAAAAATTCTCCTAATGAATCCCAACGTAAATATCCTTCCTCTGTAAATTGCTCAACGTGTTTAGGAGCAGAACCTCCAGCACCAGTTTCGAACAATCCACCACCATTCATTAATGGAACGATAGAAAGCATTTTAGCTGAAGTTCCTAATTCTAAAATTGGGAATAAATCTGTTAAGTAGTCACGTAAAACGTTTCCTGTTACAGAAATAGTGTCTAAACCTTTGATGATTCTGTCTAAAGTAAATTCAGTCGCAGCAATCGGGTTTAAAATACGGATATCTAAGTTTGTAGTATCGTAGTCTTTAAGGTATTTTTGAACTTTTACGATCAATTCTCTATCGTGTGCTCTGTTTTCGTCTAACCAGAAAACCGCAGGAGTGCTAGATAAACGAGCTCTATTTACAGCCAATTTAACCCAGTCTTGAATAGGAGCGTCTTTAGCCTGACACATTCTGAAAATGTCATTAGCTTCAACGTTTTGCTCCATTAAAACATTTCCGTTTGCATCAACAACACGTACAACTCCGTCAGCTTTCATTTGGAAAGTTTTGTCGTGAGATCCGTATTCTTCAGCTTTTTGAGCCATTAATCCAACGTTAGGAACACTTCCCATTGTTTTTGGATCAAAAGCACCGTGTTTTTTACAGAAATCGATAGTTGCAGTATAAACTCCAGCATAAGAACGATCTGGAATAACAGCAAATGTATCTTGTGCTTTTCCTTCTTTGTTCCACATTTGTCCAGAAGTACGAATCATTGCTGGCATAGAAGCATCAACAATTACATCAGATGGAACGTGTAAGTTTGTAATTCCTTTATCAGAATTAACCATTGCTAAAGCTGGTCCGTTTGCGATTGCTTGATCGATAGCAGCTTCAACTTCTGCTTGTTCAGGTCTTCCAGCGATTTTAGCGTAGATATCACCTAATCCGTTTCTTGTATCAACGTTTAATTCAGCAAATAAAGAAGCGTATTTTTTGAAAACATCTGCAAAATATACTTCAACGATAGCGCCAAAGATAATTGGATCAGAAACTTTCATCATTGTAGCTTTTAAGTGTACAGAAAGTAAAACTCCTGCAGCTTTAGCTTCTGCGATTACATCAGCAGCAAAAGCTTTTAATTTGCTTACACTTAAAACAGAGCTGTCGATAATTTCTCCAGCTTTTAATGGAGTACTTGCTTTAAGGACAGTTGTAGTTCCGTCTTTAGCAACAAATTCGATTTTTACATCATTAGCTTCATTTACAGTCAATGATTTTTCACTTCCGTAAAAATCACCGCCTGACATAGAAGCTACTTTAGTTTTTGAGTCAGCAGACCAAGCACCCATTGAGTGTGGATTTGCTTTTGCAAAGTTTTTAACTGCTCTTGGAGCTCTACGGTCAGAATTTCCTTCACGTAAAACTGGGTTTACAGCAGAACCTAAAACTTTAGCATATTTTGCTTTAATTTCCTTTTCAGCATCGTTTTGTGGATCTTCTGGGAAATTTGGTACGTTGTATCCGTGCGATTGTAATTCAGCAATTGCCGCTTTTAATTGCGGTACAGATGCTGAAATGTTTGGTAATTTAATAATGTTTGCTTCTGGCTGAGTTGCTAATTGACCTAATTCTGCCAAAGCATCTCCAGTTTTTTGAGCATCTGTCAAAGAATCCGGGAAGTTTGATAAAATTCTTCCTGCCAGCGAAATATCTCTGGTTTCGATTTCAATTCCAGCTGTTGCTGTAAAAGCTTGAACAATTGGTAACAAAGAGTACGTTGCCAATAAAGGCGCCTCATCAGTTAAGGTGTAAAAAATTTTTGATTTATTCATTTTCTTTTTTTTTTATAATCGTATCGTCAGGAGTTAACGATGTAAAAGATATATTCGGCTCAAAATGAGCGGAGCAAATATAATAAAATCACAACGAAAACGGTTGAGTTTTGATGAGAAAAGACGAAATTAACAGATTGTTATTTCGAGCTCGTTAAATTGCTAAATCGATGATTTTGGTATTAAAAAATTACAGTTTTGACAGCAGTAAAAATATAAGACAAAAAAAACTCGTTTCATGTAATCTGAAACGAGTTTTTTATAACATTTTGATAAATGATTATCTTCTTTTATCTTTAATCTTAGCTTTTTTACCAGTAAGTTGTCTGAAGTAGAAAATTCTAGCTCTACGTACAGCACCTTTCTTGTTCACTTCGATTTTTTGTAAAGCTGGTAAGTTTACTGGGAAGATACGCTCAACACCAACAGATCCAGACATTTTACGGATAGTAAAAGTTTCTGTAACTCCAGAACCTCTTCTTTGAATCACAACTCCTTTAAAGAACTGAGTTCTTGTTTTTTCACCCTCTTTAATTTCGTAGAAAACAGTGATTGTGTCTCCAGCTCCGAAATCTGGGAAATCTTTTTTAGCAACGAATTCGTCTTGAACGAATTTTAATAAATCTGCCATGATAATTTAAATTATGGTTTTTATATTAGAGCAACATTCACGGATCTCGCCAGAGGTTGGTCAAATTCGGGTGCAAATATAGTTTGAAAAAAATGAAATTCCAAGAAATAAAATTCTAAATTCTATTTTTTTAATTGACTGATTATTTGTGGGTTAGTATTTAGTCTCAATCACGGTTTGCGTTATTGAGACCGAGACTGTAAACTCACTTCGGCTGTTGCTGTGTAACACAATGAATCATTCCTCCGTTTGCATATAAATTGCGAACATCAATGCCAATTACTTTTCGAGTCGGATACAAACTTTGAATTAGCTGATTGGCAACTATATCGTTCGGGTCATTATAATTCGGAACCAGAACAACCGTGTTTCCAATATAAAAGTTTACATAAGAACCTTTATATCCTAAGTTTTTACCGTAAGTTGTCACAACATTATTTTTAGACAATGGCAATTTTAAGATAGCATAATTTTTACCGTTTTTATCTTTCGAATTGTATAAAGTGCTAATGTCATTTTGAGGAACTTCCCAATATTGCAAATCATTTTCATTCATGGTTACAATGGTATTTTTATTTCCAAAACGAGCAAATCCATCAATATGCATATCAGTAATTTCCCTGCCAGCTTTGCCGTCTAGCCAAATAAAATGTGTTACGCCAAGATATTTTTTAAAATTCGATTCGGCCTGTTGCTGCGTCATTGAAGGGTTCCGATTTGAATTTAGAATCGAACTTTTGGTAGCCATTAAAGTGCCATTTCCGTCTATTTCTACAGCTCCACCTTCATTGATCATTGTTTTGTTTAAATCTAAAACCGTGATTTTTTGTTCTGCACCGATTTCTGATGGAATTGTATTGCAATTTTGAAAAGCTGCTTTTTTGCCCCAACCATTAAATCCCCAATCTTGAATAACCAATTGATTGTTTTTGTCTTTTACATAAATTGGCCCATTATCTCTTACCCAAACATCATCGGTTTTATAAATTTTAAATTCTATGGAAGATAATGTAACTCCTGATTCTTGTAGTAAAGCTTCAATTCGGCTTTTTTCGACAATGTCGTAGGCAATAATAAAAACTTTTTCACTTGTTATTAATGATTTAGTCATGGCAATCCATGTAGCATCTAAATCATTTCTATAATCAATACCATATTGATGTTGATGCGGCCATTGAAGCCAAGTTCCTTTATGTGGAGCCGATTCTTCTGGCATTGTATACATAACTTCGGTATTTTCTATTTTATTTGTAATTGTATTCATTTCATCTCCTTGACAAGAAGAGATTAGAGGAATTAATAATAATGTAAAAAAAAGTTTTTCCATCTTAGTTGATTTAATTTTAAATGTTTAGCGCCTTTTTGTACCGATAACTTGACGGGACAAAAGTATTTCTAAATAGTAATTGCGAAGTTGTCCAAAATGGACAATTTAAATAAGAGGAATATAAATAGCTGTAAGATAATCAGCTGGCGTTTTGCAATTTGAATCGTTTTTGATGTACTGTTCAATAACTGGTAAATGAGATATTTCAAAATCATTACTAAGAAACCATCCGCCAAAAATTTGCTGATAAGTGTCTTCTAGGGTTTCATAAGATCCGTGATGAAGAAAACGCGCATATCTACCTCCAAAAAGTTTTTTTGTTGGAAGATTTTTGATAATGGTTTCAGTAACAATGCAAGCTTCATAAGTGCATTTCGATTTTTCGGTAATTAAAATATCGTCTGTAATAATACCGAAGAAATCGGAAATAGGCTCGGCTATTTCATTTTTTAATAAAATATCCCAAAGATTTTCTATTTCAGGATTAATGTATGAGGTTTTACAGCTGGAATAATAAGCTGTTATTTCGGAAACAAAAACAATTTCGGGTTCTAAAATACAAACAATATGTTCTTCGCTTTTGGGATAATCATTTAGCAGCAATTCTTTTTGATTTCGTGCCGCAGAAGGAGAAGATTTAAAATGTTTTTTAAAAGTTTTGGAAAAAGACTGTACATCAGCAAAACCAACCTCAAGAGCAATATCAGAGATTTGTTCATTAGAATATAAAAGCTTTTTATATCCGTTTTCTACTTTCAGCCGAGTCTGGTAAGTGCCAATGGTTTCTTGAAACAAAGAATAAAAAACGCGCTGTAAATTTCTGTAAGAGTAACTAGAAATATCTTCAAGAGCACTTATTGAGATAATTTGATTGTAATTTGTCTCAATATAATTGCGAGTATTATAAATGCGTTTTAGATTCATTTTTTTTCTAGTTTTCATTCTCACTTTTATCAGACTGAATATTGCGACTGAAAACTGAACACTTTTCTAATGACCTTCCAATAAATCTGGACGTCTATTTTTAGTATGTTCGTATGCCATATCTTCGCGCCACTTATCGATTTTAGCAGCATGACCGCTAGTTAAAACTTCTGGAACTTTCCATCCTTTATAGTCTGCAGGTCTTGTATATATTGGGCCTGAAAGCAAGTTGTCCTGAAAACTATCTGTTAATGCTGAGGTTTCATCACTTAAAACACCAGGAATTAATCGAATTAAGGCGTCTGATAAAACTATTGCGCCCAATTCTCCTCCAGATAAAACATAGTCGCCAATTGAGATTTCTTTTGTAATAAAATGATCTCTAACTCTTTGGTCAACTCCTTTGTAATGCCCGCATAAAATGATAATGTTTTCGTACATAGACATTTTATTTGCCATTTTCTGATTTAAAGTTTCGCCGTCAGGAGACATATAAATCACTTCGTCGTATTCGCGTTGGCTTTTCAAATGTGTAATGCAGTCATCGATAGGTTGAATTGTCATTACCATTCCCGCACCTCCACCAAAAGGATAATCGTCTACACTTTTCTGTCTGTTTGTGCTGTAGTCACGAAGATTATGAAAATGCACTTCGACCAAACCTTTGTCGATGGCACGTTTCATAATTGAGGCCTCAAACGGACTTCTTAATAATTCAGGTAAAAGAGTAATAATGTCAATTCGCATCTGTATTCGATAATTTTCTTGCGTGCAAAGATACAAATAGCCAATGAGTCTTTTGCTAATAATTATATAACATACCTATTAAAATATGTAAAATTTAATTTCGTAACTTTATTTATCATTACATACCTAATTTTTAATTTACACCAACCAAAAATCCAAACCTAAATTCAAATGTTTACTATGAAAAAAACAATAGTAATGACCGCATTGCTTGTACTTTTTATATCCTGTGCAAGTACCAATTCAACTACAGTAGCTGTGGGAGAAGCTAAGACTAAAGTGCTGAAAAAATTGGGAAATCCAATTAGAACTTTAGATAATAATCAAAATGGAGAAATTCTAGTGTATGCCGATCAGGTTTTTAACAATGAGAACTCCGATGGATCAAAAATTGCTGGACCAAATTATTGGCGCTACAATTATGTCTATATAAGTAAAGAAGGCAAAGTCACCTCGACACATCAGGAAAAACAAAATTATCCGCCACAAGCAATTGATTCTCGTAAAATGCAGGGAATGAATTTGTTAACTTCAAAATAATTTTTTCTAGAAATATCTTTAAGGAATTCGTATTTTTATAGTTAATTATAAAAATACGAATTGCTTATTTAATGGCTTCAACAAAAATAAAAATATTTGCCATATCGGGCAGTACCAGAAATAATTCCAGTAACTTCAAAATTTTGAAATACATTTCAAATTACTTAAAACCTGAATTTGAAGTAGATTTTTTTGAAGATTTAGAGCGTCTTCCACATTTTAATCCAGATTTGGATACTGATAATCCTCCGCAAGAAATCGCAACATTTAGAAATAAAATTATAAATGCTGATGGAATTATCATTTGCACGCCCGAATATGTGTTCAGTCTTCCTGGAAGTTTAAAAAATGCTTTAGAATGGTGTGTATCGACGACTATTTTTTCAAACAAAAAAACGGGTCTTATTACAGCTTCAGCCTCTGGCGAAATGGGGCACGAACAGTTGCTATTGGTAATGAAAACGCTTGAAGCAAAATTTGACGATGCAACACAGCTTTTAATTCAGGGAGTTCGTGGAAAAGTTAACGCTGAAGGCGAAATCACGTCAGAACAAACCGCAGAAGCCCTTCAAAATTTTGCAAAAAACTTTAAGAATCAATTTTTATAATATATTTACTTTCTGAAATTTAAATCATTAACATGATTAGCAGAAGAAACTTTATCGTAACCACAGGTCTTGCTGCAACAGCAGTTTTAGCTTCACCATCATTTGCACTTTCTATGAATAAAAAAGAAATAGGTTTACAGCTGTATACGCTTCGTGATGAACTTCCTAAAGATGTAAAAGGAACTTTAGAAAAAGTTGCAAAAGCGGGATATACGACCGTTGAAACATACGGTTTTTCTATAAAAGATCAGTTTTGGGGATTAACGCCAAAGGAACTTAAAAAGATCTTAGATGATAATGGATTGAAAGCAGTTAGTGGCCATTATAATTTAGGAAGCTTTTTGTATGATGGAAATACGGAGGAATTAATTGCCTCAATTGAAGCAGCAAAGATTCTGAAAAGTGAATTTTTGACTATTCCGTGGGTCGATGAACCTTTTAGGAGAAATATAGAAGATTATAAAAAGATTGCAGCTCGTGTAAATGAAGCTGCAAAAATGTGCAAAAAAGCAGGCTTAAAACTGGCTTATCATAATCATGATTTTGAGTTTCAAAAACATGATGGAGTAACAGGTTATGAAATTTTATTAAACGAAACCGACAAAGATCTTGTTTATTTTGAATTAGATTTATACTGGGTAGTCCATTCTGGAAATGATCCTATAAAATTATTCAAAGAAAATTCTGGGCGTTTTAAAATGTGGCACGTAAAAGATAAGGATAAAAAGAACAACGATTTGAATACGGAAATTGGTTCTGGAACAATCGATTTTAAACCTATTTTTAAAGAAGCCAAACAATCTGGAATGATTCATTTTTTTGTAGAACAGGAAAATAATTTTGCTTCTGATTCTTTTGATTCGATTAAAAAGAGCTGTGATTTTATTTCAAAGAATTTAGTCTAATTCATACTTTATGAAGAAACTTCTTTTGCTGGTATTTGTGATTTTTATGTCTTGCAACTCTAAGAAAAGCGATTATTTTGAGGCTATTGCGGAAAACGATATAAAACTTTTTCCTCCAAAACCAGGTGATTGGTTGTATTCCTATAAAGAAAAGGGGCAGAGTTTTGAACAGTTTCTTACTTCAAAACATATAATTCCAACAACAGAAAATAATATTATTTATCTTCAGCCGATAGGAAAATTTGACGCGTTACAAGACCAACAAATAAAATTAGTTGAAGAATATTTGAAAATATTTTTTCAGTTGAAGATCAAAACACTTGATAATGTCTCAAGTGATGTTATTCCGAAACAAGCTAGAAGAATCGGTCCAGATCAAAACGAACAATTTCTTGCGGGATTTATTTTGGATAGTGTTTTGAAGAAAGAAAAGCCTCAAAATGGAATTGGATTAATGGCTTTGACAGAAGTAGATTTGTATCCAAAACCAGAATGGAGTTTTGTTTTTGGCTTGGCATCATACAGAGACAGAATTGCAGTAAGTTCAATTTACAGGTTATATGACAAAAGATTAGAGAATAAAGATTTTAATTTATGTTTAGAAAGATTGTTGAAAATTTGTTCTCATGAAATTGGACATATGTTTGGCTTGCATCATTGCATTGATGCTAATTGTGTTATGAATGGAACAAATAGTTTATCAGAAACAGATGAGCATACATTGAGACTGTGCTCTAATTGCCAGAGGAAATTAAATTCGAGTATAAAATACGATAATAAGAAAAGATTAATAGAGTTGGAAAAGTATTTTAAGAGAAATAAATTGGCTACGGGAGCTGAATTGATGGGAAAAGATTTTAAAAGTATTGAATAAAAAGAAATAATAATGAGTTTAGGAACTAGCAAAGAATTTATAAAAGGAGACGAAATCGAGTGGGAAGTAGTCGGTGAAGGAATCAAGCGCAAGATTTTGGCTTTTGATGAAAGAGTGATGCTTGTAAATGTATATTTTGAGAAAGGCGGAATTGGTACTTTACACGATCATTATCATTCGCAAGTTACTTATATCGCAAGCGGAAAGTTTGATGTAACCATCAGTGGTGTAACGCAGACTTTAAAAGAAGGAGATAGTTTTTATATTCCGCCACACGCGGTGCATGGTGTTGTCTGTTTGGAGGAAGGAATGCTTACAGATGTCTTTAGCCCTGCAAGAGAAGATTTTTTAAACTATTAAAAGCTTAATAAAAAATAACTATATAAGTGATTTAAGAAAATTTAAGTTTGGCTGTAAGTTTCAACAAGATATTTTTGAATGAACTTATATCACTTATATGGTTTAAAAAAACTTAAAAATTATATTTTTTTTAAAGTTTTGCTAAAGATTAGAGTGGTATTTTTGCAGCATGAATTTATCTAAAACTAATGTACTGTTTATGGCAGTTTGCACTGGTCTTATAGTTGCAAATCTTTATTACTGCCAGCCCTTAATTGTTTTAATTGCCAACGAATTTAAAATTCCTGAAGCCAGCGCCGGAACAATAACCTATCTAACTCAAGCAGGTTACGCAATCGGATTGTTTTTTATGGTGCCGCTTGGTGATAAAATAGAACGAAAAAGGCAAATTTTAATGACCACTTTTGCTACTGTAATTGCCTTACTGATTGCAGCAACAGCAAAAAGTTTTCTTGTTTTACAAATCGCTTCGTTGTTAATCGGAATCACCTCGATTGTGCCACAGCTTATCTTGCCTTTGGCAGCTTCTTTGAGCGCGCCTGAACAAAGAGGAAAAGTTGTTGGAACAATCATGAGCGGACTTTTAGTCGGAATTTTGCTTTCGCGAACTTTAAGCGGCTTTATCGGCCAAGTGTTAGGCTGGAGATTCATGTTTTACATCGCTGCCGGAATCTGTCTTTTGATCTTTTTTGTAATTCAAAGCAAGTTTCCATACAATAAACCACAGTTTCAGGGGACTTACGGACAATTAATTAAGTCTTTATTTACTCTTATAAAAACACAACCTGTTTTGCGTGAAGCAACAGCAATTAATGTTTTCAGTTTTGCTCAGTTTGGAGCATTTTGGACTACAATGGTGCTTTTACTTTCTGGCAAACCATTCGATTTTAATAGTGCTACAATTGGTTTATTCGGAATCGTTGGTGCTTCTGGAGCTTTAGCAGCGCCTCTTGTTGGTAAATTGGGAGACAAAGGAAATTCTAGAATTGCAGTTGGTTATGGCTGTTTATTGGTCTTGATAAGCTTTATAGTATTTTATTTTGCTATTGAAAGTGTAATTGGAATCGCAATCGGAATTGTGTTTATTGATATCGGAATTCAAGGTGTTCACATTTCTAATCAAACAAGAGTGTATTCTCTATTGCCAGAAGCAAGAAACAGATTAAATACTGTATTTATGTCGCTTACCTTTTTAGGAACAGCAGCGGGATCGGCATACGGTTTATTGTTGTGGAAAATGGGCGGATGGCCATACGTGACAATTGGCTGTATGGTCCTATCATTATTGTCATTAACGATTTATGGATTTACATATAAATCAAAGTCTAAAAAAGCGAAAGCTCAAATTGATTAAAAAATTAATTTGTAAATTTGCGTTCAAATTAAAAATAACAACATGGAAAACGGAATATACGCTAAATTCAATACTAGCAAAGGTTCAATTTTAGTAAAATTGACACATGATTTGACACCGGGAACTGTAGGTAACTTTGTTGCTCTTGCAGAAGGAAATATGGAGAATAAAGTGAAACCTCAAGGACAAAAATTCTATGACGGATTAACTTTTCACAGAGTAATTGCAGATTTCATGATTCAAGGTGGTTGTCCAAAAGGAACTGGGACTGGAGATCCAGGTTACAAATTTGACGACGAATTTCACCCAAGTTTAAAACATGATCGTCCAGGAGTTTTATCTATGGCAAACTCTGGTCCTGGAAGTAATGGTTCTCAATTCTTCATTACTCACGTTCCAACTCCTTGGTTAGATAACAAACACACTGTTTTTGGACACGTTATTGAAGGACAAGATATTGTTGATGCTGTGGCTCAGGGTGATAATTTAGAGTCTGTTGAAATTATCAGAGTTGGAGATGAAGCTCAAAAATGGAATGCAATTGAAGCTTTTATTGGTTTAAAAGGTGCTCGTCTTAAAAGAGAAGCGGCTTTAAAAGCGGAATCTGAAGCAAAAATGGAACAATTAGCTGCTGGTTTTGATAAAACAGAAAGCGGTTTGCGTTATAAAATGATCCAAAAAGGTGAAGGTAAAAAAGCTGAAGCTGGAAAAACAGTTTCTGTTCACTACGAAGGATCTTTAGAAAACGGAAAAGTATTTGATTCTTCTTACCCACGTAAAAAACCAATCGAATTCAAATTAGGAATCGGACAAGTTATCGAAGGATGGGACGAAGGTATCGCTCTATTGCAAGTTGGAGACAAAGCTCGTTTTGTAATCCCTTCTGATTTAGCTTACGGTCCGTCTGGTGCTGGAGGAGTTATCCCGCCAAACGCAACTTTGATTTTTGACGTTGAATTAATGGACGTAAAATAAGAGTTTACAAGCAATTTAGTATTGTTTTAAATAATAATCCCATATGCCACGGCGTATGGGATTTTTTTATATTTACTTGAATTAAAAAACAAGACCAAGAAATGAAAAAAACAATCTTAAGTTTAATGGCTATCATGTTGCTTGCAGCAGCATGTGGTACGAAAAAAACGGCTGTTGTAGAAGCTCCTGCTGCAGGAAAAGAAATAAAAGCAACAGAATTAACTCCTGCATTGGCTGAAGGTAAAAATCTTTATGAAAACAATTGTGCTAAATGCCATAAGTTGTTTGAACCTAAAAAATTCACAAAAGAAGAATGGACTCCGATTTTGGTGAAAATGGGTAAAAAAGCAAAATTAGATGATACCCAAATGGCTTCAATTACAAATTATATTGATTCGCAATTGTAATTTGAATTTTAAGAAGAAGTATAAAAAAAACTGTTCAATCGAACAGTTTTTTTTTATTTTCAAATAGATATAAAAAAAACACCGTCACAGAATGAGGTGTTTTAAAATTTAAGAATGATGTACAGCCGAATTGTCTACAGCTATTACTTTTAAAGTTTTGATGCCAGCGGGTAATTCCCAATCCACTTCGTCATTTTCTTTAAAACCAATAATCGCAACACTTAAAGGTGCTAGAATTGATATTTTAGATTGTTTTACGTCTGCTGCAGAAGGTAAAACGATTTGAATTTTCATTTGTTTCTTGGCCTTTACATCTTCTATTGTTACAAATGAATTGATTCGGATTACCGAACTGTCAAGCTCGCTTTCTTTACTAATTACAGCGCGATCTAATTCTTGCGAAAGCTGATTGGCTTCTTTAGTATTTGTTGAGTTTTTACTTTTTAAAATCAATTCTCTTAAAAATTGATAATCTGATTTACAGAAAGTGGGTGTTGGTTTCATATCTATATTGAATTTATTATTATAAAATTTTAACTGATTTTTTCTTCTTAGAGTAATTTACAAACTAAAAATTTCAGAGTCTTAAAAAAGACAGAATCGAAATGTTTAATCTGAAAAACAAAAAAAATATCTGATCAAAAATTGATTTTTGTCAAATAAGTAAATGCTTAAGCTGATGTAAATCCTCCGTCAAAAAGAAGAAAAGTGAAGTAGACGGAGGCCTAAAAAATAAAGGCCTTATTATGTGAAATAATTACAGCAGGTAGTGGTTTTGCTAGGCAAAACGACTTTATAGAAGCTGTAAATGGTGTTTTATTTCCCATAAGGAGGATTAAATTGATTTACAAAGATACGTAATCTTTTTGAATTTAGTGAGGTTTTACTTCCATTTAATGCCACAGCCTAAACTTGGCTTTTGTGGTTCCTTTAAACTTCTGTTGTAAATTAAGGCATCTATAGCGCCTCTCAGATCGCTTCCGCTAAGTGGAATTCCGTTGCCTGGTCTCGAATCATCTAGCTGACCGCGATAAAATAATTTGTCTTGATTATCAAACAAGTAAAAGTCTGGCGTGCAGGCAGCCTGATATGCTTTTGCCGTTTCTTGGCTTTCATCATACAAGTACGGAAAATCTATTTTGTTTTCCATTGCAAATTCAGTCATTAATTCTGGGCCGTCTTGCGGATATTTAACAACATCATTGCTTGAAATAGCGATTACTCCTAATCCCTGAACACGATAATCATTGGCAATCATTACAATTTCGCTTATTACGTGGTGCACAAACGGACAATGGTTGCAAATAAACATTACCAAAGTACCTTTCGAACCTTTTAAATCTTCAAAAGAAAAACTATTGTTCGAGTTGGTATCTTTTAAATAAAAATCAGGTGCAACTGTTCCTAAAGGAAGCATTGTTGATTCAGTTCGTGCCATTTTATTCGAAATTTGATTTTCAAAAGTAGCTTTAAAAATCTGTAAATAAAAGAGCACAAGAATAAAAAGTATCCAAAGAAAGCAGTTAGCTACAACAGCTTGCTTCTTTGGATGCTTTTTTAAGTTTTATGAATTCAAAAATTCCAGTAAATTTTCATTTAATTTGTCTCTATCTGTATAAAAGAGCCCATGAGGAGCGCCTTCATATTCGATATAAGTATTATTTGCAATTGATTTTGCTGCTTTTCTTGAAGTAAGGTCAATTGGAACAATTTTATCATCGTCCCCATGAATAATCAGAGTTGGAACTTTTATAAAATCTAATTCATCTCTAAAATCAGTATAAGAAAAAGATTCGGCGCATTTTAAAGTAGCTCTTGGAGAAGCCACTGAACATAAAGCTCTGTAATATTCTAATAAAGGTGTGCTTAAAGGCTTATTGATAATATTGACCCCAAAAAACGTTTTTCCGAAATTATCAATAAATCCTATTCTGTCTTCTTTTATTGCTGCAGCAGTATTGTCGCTTTTTTCTTTTGGATGTCCGTCAGGATTATCGTGAGTTTTTAGCAGAAATGGAATAATTGACGAAATCAAAGCTGCTTTGGTAACGCCTTTTCCGCCATGACGACTGAAATATCGAACCACTTCGCCGCCTCCCATTGAAAAGCCGACGAGAGTTACATTTTCTAACTCTAATTGCTCAATAATTTCTTTAAGATCATCAGTCAAAGTATCGTAATCGTAGCCATCCCAAGGCTGAGAAGATTTTCCGAACCCGCGTCGGTCGTAAGCGATAACTCTATAATTATTTTGGACAAGATGGTCTATTTGATATTCCCACATTTCATTCGAAAGAGGCCAGCCGTGAATTAAGATAACGGGTTTTCCCTGACCATAATCCTTTACATAAAGCCTTACGTTTTGAGCAGTTTCTATATATTTATCAGTGTGAACCTGTTTTAAATTAGATTCAAAATCTTTAATTGACATGCATGCATTTGGTTCAGTATGTTCCATGTTATATCTTTTTACGTGAGTGTTTTTCATTTTTCTTCTCGTAAAATTAGATTTAAGAAAAAGAAATTGGTTATAGAATTAGGTGCATTAATTACAAAATTTATAGGTTTGTAAATAATACAATTAAAAATGGATTTAACCTGGAACGAATTTGAGCGCACCGATATGCGCGTAGGAACTATTGTTGAAGTCAATGATTTTCCTGAAGCAAGAAAACCTGCGTATCAATTAACGATAGATTTTGGTTCAGAAATCGGAATTAGAAAATCATCTGCACAAATTACTAAAAGATATCAGAAGGAAGATTTAGTTAATCGTCAGATTGTTGCGGTTGTCAATTTCCCGAAAAAACAAATTGGAAAATTTATGAGTGAATGCCTTGTTTTGGGTGCAGTAGGAGAGGAGGGAGACGTAATTTTATTGGCTCCTGATTTTAAGATTCCTAATGGACTACGTATAGGATAGTTTTAATCCTTAGTTTTAACCGCAAAGACCGCAAAGGCTTACGCAAGATTCGCAAAGTTAATAGCGCAAAGCTTTGTGAACTTTAATTGATAAAGACTTCGCATAAAGCTTGCGTTCTTTGCGTAGATCTCTGCGCTCTTTGCGGTTAAATTAAAGGTTTGTCTTTTTAATTAACTTCTGTAGTATCTCCTGTCCTTCCTCCCAATACTTTAAATCA
Organism: Flavobacterium movens; assembly: GCF_039581425.1. Taxonomy (NCBI): domain Bacteria; kingdom Pseudomonadati; phylum Bacteroidota; class Flavobacteriia; order Flavobacteriales; family Flavobacteriaceae; genus Flavobacterium; species Flavobacterium movens. The sequence continues at coordinate 334,004 of NZ_JBCPXY010000003.1, read as the reverse complement.
GAATCAGAGTTAATGTGTCCTTGTTGACCAATATTTACAAAATCACTTCCCCATTTTTCGGCAAAGAGTTTTTTTCTTTCAAATGAAGCATAAGGATCATTTTCGCTTGCAACGACTACAGACGGAAAAGGTAATTTATAAAGCGGAATAGGCGAGAAGTTTCTTGTGCATTCTGGCGTATGTTGAGGTGAATCTACATCAGCAGGAGCGACCAAAAAAGCGCCAATAATATTGGGATTGTTGTATTTTTCTGCCCAATGCAGAACCAACGAAACTGCCAAACTATGCGCTACTAAAATAGTTGGTTTGTTAAGTTTTGAAATATTCTCATTTAATCTTTCAAGCCATTCTTCACGAACAGGTTCGTCCCAGTTGTCTTGTACAACGCGAATTGAATTTTCAAATTTCTTATGCCAAAAGGTTTGCCAGTGTTTTTCTCCAGAATCTCCAAGTCCTGGTATAATTAATAGTTGTGTCTCCATTGCCGTGGATTTTATTTAGTGATTATTTTTTACGTTCTTTTAAAATTCGGTTTACTTCATTAACTAAAAGCGGAAAACCAGGTTCTGTCATTCCATGTCCGTAACCGTCTAATTCATATAATTTAGTTTGTGTATGTCCAACCAGTTTCATCATTCTGGCCATATACGCGTTTTCCTCGTAACGCCCAAGCATTTCTAGTTCGCGATCTCCAGTAATTAATAACATTGGCGAAGCATCGGCACGAACGTGATATAAAGGAGCAAATTGGTCAATTGTAGGCTGTTTTTCAGGAATGCCGTTTTCTCGTCTAATTTCAAAATGCGTAATGCATTGTCCACTAAACGGAATAAGACCAGCAATCTGATTGGCATCAATGTTTTCTTTTTGAAGATATTTTTTATCCAGACCAATCATCATTCCTAAATATCCTCCTGCAGAGTGTCCAGAAACAAAAATTAAAGATTTATCACCACCATAATTTGCAATATTATTGAAAGTCCAAGCAACTGCAGCAGCAGCATCTTCAATCGCTTTTTCAGCTTTCGCCTTTGGAGATAGTCTGTAATTAACACCAATAATAGCAAAGCCTTTGTTTTTTAAAGCCTCGGGAATTTCTTTGTTTCTGCCAGTTAATCCGCCGCCGTGGAACCAAACGATTGTAGCAAATCCAGTTTTATTTTTTGGATAATAAATATCTAGAACGCATCTTTCGTTGATGTATTTATCGGCTTTATTTACAGCTGTACTATAATATTGAATGTTGCTTTTTGTTTCGTATTCTAAATTTTGGGCAGATAGCGAAATTCCGTAAAGGAAGAAACTTAGGAGAATAATTAATTTTTTCATCAGAAGTAAGGTGTAATTTGTAAAATTGTTAGAAGTAAAAAGTGCATGAATCGTACGTCTCACATTTTACAATTCACATCTCGAAACATAAATATATAAAAAAAGTCCAAAATGCATAACAAATTGGACTTCTACTTTATGTAGATGATTTTGGATTTAAATATCATCAAAATCAATATCTGTAAAACTAGATCTTTGGCTTTCACTCTTTTCAGAGCTATATTCTTTTTTAAAATCTTTTTGGTGTCTTTCAGAAATTACTTCTTCGCCTTTGTGGTTTAAAACATAAGAAGTCATTTCTTCTAATATTTCAGAGAAAGCACTAAAATCTTCTTTGTATAAGTAGATTTTGTGTTTTTTGAAGTGAAAAGAACCATCTTCTTCAGTAAATTTTTTGCTTTCTGTAATCGTGATATAATAATCATCAGCTTTGGTAGCTCTCACATCAAAGAAATAAGTTCTTCTTCCTGCGCGTAATACTTTAGAAAAAATCTCTTCTTTTTCTAACATGTCATTTTCTCTCATAATACGTTCTATCATTTTTGGAATTAATAGTACTCAAAAATCATAAAAAATTATCTATTACGCAACAATTAAAGTAATTCTTTTTCCGAAAGTTGTTTTAAATATAACGATGCATAATAACCTTCTTGATTTATTAATTGATTATGAGAACCTTGTTGAATTATCTTACCATCTTCAAGTATAATAATTTTATCTGCATTCTTGGCAGATGATACTCGATGACTTACAATTATGGTTGTTTTGTCTTTAGAAATTTCGAACAAATTATTCAAAATCATTTCTTCGGTTTCAGTATCAACAGCTGACAGACAATCGTCAAAAAGTAAAATTGCAGGGTTTTTAATAATGGCTCTCGCAATAGAAACACGCTGTTTCTGTCCGCCCGAAAGTGTAATTCCCCTTTCTCCTAAAATAGTGTCGTACTGTTTGTTAAAGGCAATAATGTTATCATGAACCACAGCGTTTTTAGCAGCTTCGATTACCTCTTCCTCAGTTGCATTCTGATTTCCGAATTTGATATTGTTTTTAATCGTATCCGAAAATAAGAAAGCATCCTGAGGTACGATTCCGATATTATTTCGAAGATCATTTAAGTTTAAAGTACTGATTTCGTTTCCGTCAATTTTAACTTCACCTTCTGTAATATCGTACAATCTCGAAATCAAAGAAAGAATGGTCGATTTTCCAGAACCTGTTTTTCCCAAGATTGCCAATGTTTCTCCTTTTTTTACTGTAAAAGAAACATTTTTTAAAGCTTCGATGTTGGTATCATCATAAGTGAAAGACACATTTTCGAAAGAGATGTTTCCTTGGATTTCTGAAGTGTTTTGGTTGTTGTTTTTAATTTCTGGTTCAATTTTCAAGAATTCATTCAAGCGTTTTTGAGAAGCTTCTGCTTCTTGAACCATAGACGAAACCCATCCTAAAGAAGCAACTGGCCAAGTTAGCATGTTTACATATAGAATAAATTCTGCGATGGTTCCAATATTAGGAATGCTTCCATTGATATACATTACACCTCCAAAATATATTACAACCAAATTACTGATTCCGATAAGGGCGATCATTAAAGGCCCAAATAAAGATTGTACTCTTGCTAGGCTTAAACTCTTACGTTTGCTTTCTTCAGCCAGATCAACCATATTATTTTGATGCTGATTTTCTAAAGAATACGCTTTTATAACTCGAATTCCTGAAAATATTTCTTGTGTAAAACTCGAAACTTTAGAAAGGTATTGTTGGAAAGTAGTGCTTCGTTTATTGATTTCTGAACTTAATTTAAAAATGCAATACGAAAGAATAGGCAAAGGCAGTATAGTATATAAGGTAAGAAGCGGCGATACATTATACATATATAATATGACAATAGCGAAACGGATAGCTGTATTTATAGTATACATTACTGCTGGCCCAACATACATACGAACTTTTGAAACGTCTTCGCTAATACGGTTCATCAAATCTCCAGTTCTATTTTGTTTGTAGAAATTTTGCGAAAGATTCTCATATTGTCTAAAAACTTCATTTTTTAAATCAAATTCAATATGGCGAGACATTACAATTAAGGTCTGACGCATTAAAAAGGTTAAAAATCCAGCTACAATGGTTGTTCCAATAATAAGTAGCACATTATGAATGAGATCCTGACGAAAAGTTGCGATTACTATTTCCGATTTTTGCTCTGAGGCAGATAATTTGTCAAAATTCTCAATAGCGTTTAAAGACTTGCTGATCAGTTTTGGAGTAAATAGAGAAAATATTTGTGCGATTATGGTGATTAAAATACCAAGCGAGAAACTGTATTTATATTTAATGAAATATTTGTTTAAATAGCTTAATTCTTTCATTTTTTTAAGAAATATGATGTTGAATTGTTTTGGATTTAAGAATTATTGTTAAATAAAATTATAATAATTTGCGATTTAATCAAAACAATTAGATTGTAATATTGTTATTTTAAAGATAAAAAATTAGCACATATGTATTTTTTAATTATGTTTGAGTTGTCTTTTTGACGAATTCATAATTTTAACCTAATTAATACTAGCGCTATGGATGCAACTTTCGCAACTGGAAAGGAACTTCAAAAAATGGATCCTGTTTTTGGTCAATTATCTTTTGACGATCACGAACAAATTGTATTTTGCAATGACAAAGATACAGGTTTAAAAGCAATTATTGGTATTCATAATTCGGTTATGGGGCCAGCTTTGGGAGGAACCAGAATGTGGAATTATAACACAGAATGGGAAGCTTTAAACGATGTTTTACGCCTTTCTAGAGGTATGACGTTTAAATCTGCTATTACTGGACTTAATATTGGTGGAGGTAAAGCCGTTATTATTGGTGATGCTAAAACTCAGAAAACGCCTGAATTAATGCGTAAGTTTGGTGAATTCGTTCACTCATTAAGCGGAAGATATATTACTGCTGAGGATGTCGGAATGGAAACTAAAGACATGGACACGGTAAGAGATGTAACGCCTTATGTTACTGGTATTTCTGAAGAAAGAGGTGGTTCTGGGAACCCTTCTCCTATTACTGCTTACGGAGTTTACTTAGGTATGAAAGCTGCTGCTAAAAGTCAGTTTGGAACTGATGTTTTAGAAGGTAAAAAAGTTTTGGTACAAGGAATTGGACACGTGGGTGAGACTTTGGTTGATTATTTAACTAAAGAAGGAGCACAGGTTACTATTACCGATATTAACGAAGAAAAATTATATCAAGTAGCTTCAAAATACAATGCTGCAATTTATACAGGTGAAGATTTGTATACTGCAGATGTTGATATCTATGCACCATGTGCAATGGGAGCAACAATTAATGATGCTACAGTAGATAAAATTAAAGCAAAAGTTATTGCTGGTGCAGCAAACAATCAATTAGCAGATGAGAATGTTCATGGTGCAAGATTACAAGAAAGAGGTATTTTATACGCTCCAGATTTCTTAATCAACGCTGGTGGAATCATCAATGTTTATGCTGAATTAGCAAACTACGGTAAAGCTGAAATTATGAGCAAAACAGAAAATATCTATAATACTACTTTAGAAATTATAGATTTTGCAGCTAAAAATAATATTACAACGCATAAAGCGGCACTTACAATTGCTCAAAACCGTATCGATCAAAGAAGAATCGAGAACGCTAAGAAGTAATTAAGTGTTCAGTGTTCACTTTCTTAAGTGTTCAGTCTTAAAGTCTCAGTTTGCAGTTTATGCTGTAAACTGAGATTTTTTTTGCGAATGTTTGGCACTGTTCACTAAAAACTGATCACTGTCCACTATAAATAGAGACTGACCACTAAATTCTGAAAACTGACCACTAAAAAGACCACTTTTTTACGAATTAATTTTAAAATACGCATCAAAAGTTATACTTTTGCAGACTAATTTTTAAATGTTCTTACACGGTGGTAAATAGAAGACACATACGCGTTAAAGTAATGCAATCCATTTATGCAATGCACCAAAGCGGTTCTGATAATATGGAAAAAGAAGAAAAATTTCTTTTTTATAGCATAGATAATATTCAGGACTTATATCTTATAATGCTTTCTTCATTGATAGAAATTTGCAAAAAAGAAGCTGTCTATTTGCATCTGTCAAGTAAAAAACACCTCGCTACTGCAGCAGAACGTAATCCGAACGAAAAGTTCATCAAAAACAAAATCTTCCAGCTTTTAGCAGAAAGTAATTCTCTTAGTATTGCTTTAGAAAATCGTAAAATCAATAACTGGTCTTTAAACGATGATTATATCATTTTGCTTTTAAATGATGTTAAAGCAAGCGATATCTACAAAAAATACATGAGCAATAGCGTAAATACGTTTGAAGAAGACAGACAATTTATAATTGATTTGTTTGAAAATGTTATTGTACCAAACGAAAAATTATATGAGTATTTAGAGGATGATAAATTAACTTGGGTTGATGATATTCCGGTTGTAAATACGCATATTGTTAAACAATTGAAAGCTATCAAAACCGAAGATCCAGACGATTTTAGAGTGCCAAAATTGTATAAAGATGTTGAAGATAAAGATTTTGCTAAAGATTTGTTTAGAAGAACAATTTTAAATGAAACTGCTTTTGCAAAAGAATACGAGGATAAAACACCAAATTGGGACAGCGATCGTATTGCCGAAATTGATACTATTATCTTAAAAATGGCAATTTGCGAGTTTGTTAAATTCCCTTCAATTCCAGTAAAAGTAACTCTTAACGAATATTTAGAAATTGCAAAAGAGTATTCTACACCAAAAAGTAGTATTTTTATCAACGGAATTTTAGATAATCTTGTTAAGGAACTGACTGCCAATAAAAAAATGGTAAAAGTAGGAAGAGGGTTAATGTAAGATTTAAAATAATCAATTTTTAAATTGCTTCGCCTGTTCGCTATCGCTCGAGTCCAAATTCCAAAAAAAGAATATTAAATATAAATCAAAAACAAATTTAAATTATGGGACAATTATCTCAATTTGCGCCATTTCTTTTAATGTTTGTGGTAATCTATTTCTTCATGATTAGACCACAGCAAAAAAGAGCTAAAAACGAAAAAGAATTTGAAAGCAACCTAAAAGTAGGTGATAAAATAGTTACAAAAAGTGGTTTCCACGGTAAAATAGCTGAATTAGCAGAAACTACTGTTGTAATTGAAACAATGTCTGGAAAATTAAAATTAGAGCGTTCTGCAATCTCTTTAGAATTGAGCGCGGCTTTGAATAAAAAAGCTTAATTTTAAATTACAATATTTTAGAAATCCCAAATCCCAAAAGGAGTTTGGGATTTTTTTGTGCCTTGTTTTGTCATTTCGAGCGAAGAGAGAAATCTTCGCAAGTAGCTCCTCAAAGACTTTAATTCATTGTATGAAAAATATAGCCCGCGGTTTCAACGACGGGACGCAATCATTATCATGATCACAATCCGTATTCCTGTGGTTGAAACCACGGGCTATGTTTGTATGATATGTGTTCTATTATGAAAAAACCTTTGTCAAAGTTTTAAACTTTGACAAAGGTTCTCGTATAGTTTCGTTCTTCGACTTCGTTCAGAATGACAACAGTTTTGGAATTTGGATTTTAAATATTAAAACTTAAATTACCTGTATTTATCATTCAATCCAATATTCGCCAAAATCATCGGAATCACTTTTTCGATTCTTGAAATTTTAGTTTTTTCCTGTTTAGCTGTTTCAATATATTCTAAAAACTCATATTGTTTGTAAGGAGAAAATTTTTCAAATGCTTCTTTTAAAGCTGGATTTTGAGTCATTTCTTTTTCTAAAAGTTCAGATACAATAGCCTCTTTTTTAGAAGGTTTAATAACTTTTCCTTGTTTTTCGTTTTCAATCGCTTCGTGAATGTATTCTAAAATTTCTTTTTCATTTACTTCTTCTTTTGAAGTAAAACGCCATTGGCGCATCGATTTTGTTTTGTCTTCTTGAGCGTTGATTAGTCTCTTTTTTTCATCTTTCAGAAAAACACCGTTTAGAAACCAAATGGCAAAATAATTTTTAAAACCTCCAATTCCGATAACATTTTTTTTGTTGTAGACGTAAATAGGTCCTCCCCATTTTATGGTTTCGACCAGTTCTGTTTTGTCAATAATTGATTTTAGGAAAAGAAGTTCTTCTTCCCATTGATTGACTTTGTCCCAAACGTGTTTTTTATCAGAATTCGGTTCCACTTTATCTTTTTCTTTTAGATTTTTCTGGTGCATCAAAAATTCCTGGAATAGCAGTCAGTTCAGCAATTTTTACAATTACATCAGTAGCTTTCTGAATGCTTTCTGCTGGAACATATTCGTATTTTCCATGGAAATTATGTCCGCCCGCAAAAATGTTCGGACAAGGCAATCCCATAAATGACAATTGCGAACCGTCAGTTCCGCCACGAATTGGTTTAATGATTGGTTTTATGCTCAATTCTCTCATTGCTTTTTCGGCAATATCTACAATATATTTTACAGGTAGAACCTTTTCTTTCATATTGTAATATTGATCTTTTACTTCAGCGATCACAATATCTTCGCCAAATTTCTTTGCGAATTTTTTATTGAATTGTTTAGTCAGTTTGTGAATCAATTCTTTTCGTTTTTCGAATTTCTTTCTGTTGTGATCACGAATAATTAATTCTAAAACTGTTTCTTCGATATTTCCTTTAATATGGTGCACATGAAAGAAACCTTCATAACCTTTTGTTTCTTGTGGAGTTTCGCCTTTCGGAAGTTCATTGATAAAATCGTTTGCTAAAAGCATAGAATTGATCATTTTTCCTTTAGCATAACCTGGGTGAACGCTTTTTCCTTTAAAAGTAATTTTTGCTCCAGCAGCGTTGAAATTTTCATATTCTAATTCACCAATTTGGCTTCCGTCCATGGTATAAGCCCATTGTGCTCCAAATTTTTCAACATCAAAATGATGCGCACCGCGACCGATTTCTTCATCTGGCGTAAATCCGATTCTGATTTTTCCGTGTTTGATTTCAGGATGCTGAATCAGGTATTCCATTGCCGAAACAATTTCAGTAATTCCGGCTTTATCATCTGCTCCTAAAAGCGTTGTTCCGTCAGTAGTAATGATGGTCTGACCTTTATATTGAAGTAAATCTTTAAAGTAATCAGGAGATAAAATAATATTTTTCTCAGCGTTCAAAACGATATCTTTTCCGTCGTAGTTTTCAACAATTTGCGGTTTTACATTTGCTCCGCTAAAGTCTGGCGAAGTATCAAAGTGAGAAACAAAACCAATCGTTGGCACTTCATGATCAACATTACTTGGAAGTGTCGCCATGATATAGGCTTTGTCATCTATAGTTACCTCTTCAAGACCAATTGCTTTTAGTTCTTCAACTAATTTATTGGCAAGGTTCCATTGTTTTTGTGTGCTTGGAGTGGTTTGTGAATTTGGATCCGATTCAGTATCAATTGTTACATAACTGATAAAACGATCTATGATATGTTGCATTTTTTTAGATTTTTAGCAAATATAGAAAATTTTTCTGCTACGAAATTTAGCTTTCCATATCTGAATTAATAAAAAAAGGGATTCGTTGTCGAATCCCTTTCTAGTATTTTAAGTTTGCTATTTGCTTTTTACGCATCTAAAGCCAACATGGTTAGCAGCCGATCTGATTTCGCCTTTTCCTCTTGTCCCCACCATGTATCGAGTGCAGTATTGGTCTGTACACAAGAATGAACCACCGCGATGAACTCGTTTTATTTCGCTTGGATCACTAGGATCATAATAAGCGCTAGGTCCTTGCGGATTTTTTGTTACTTTTCCACTTTCTGCTAATGATTTGTAATAGTCAACGCTGTACCAGTCGTTTACCCATTCCCATACATTTCCAGCCATGTCATACAAGCCGTATGCATTTGGAGCATATTGCGCTGTTGGTGCAATACCTTTAAAGCCATCTTCTCCGGTATCACCGTCTTTGATAGGGAAATGCCCCTGATAAATATTAGCTTGGAATTTTCCTTTAGGTTTTAAATCATTTCCCCAAGCATATAGATTTCCAGTTTTACCACCGCGTGCTGCAAATTCCCATTCTGCTTCTGTTGGCAATCTTTTTCCAGCCCATTTAGCATAAGCTGCAGCGTCTTCGTATACAACATGCACAACGGGATATTTTTCTTTTCCTTTAATAGTGCTTTGTGGACCGTCTGGATGTCTCCAATCAGCACCTGGTTCATAACGCCACCATTGCAAGAAATTATTCAAATTAACCGCTGAAGGAGTAGGAGTGAAGACAACAGAACCAGTAACTAGGTCTTCTTCATTTGCTGTTGGAAATTCTTCTTTTGTTGGTTTTTGTTCCGCAACAGTTACATACCCTGTAGCTTTTACAAATTTTTCGAATTCTTCATTGGTGACTTCAGTTTCATCCATATAATATCCATCAACATAAACTCTATGTATTGGAGCTGCATCTTTAGTAACGCCTTTAATACTGCATAAACTTTCATCTTCTACATTTGTTCCCATAGAAAATTCGCCTCCAGGAATCCAAACCATGCCTTTAGGAGCTTTTTCTGTCGGTTTAAATTTATTTTCGACAGTTGGTTTAAATTCAGATTCTACAGTAGTACTTGGAGTTTCATGACATTCGACAGCTGTTTTTTCTGCTTTATCTTTAAATCTTGTATAACTGTAAGCAATTGAAATAATGGATAATGTAAGTAGTGCAAAAATCCAAAAGGTTTTGTTTTTCATGGTTTATTTATTTTGAGCTTATAATGGTGTCAATAGCAGGGATAAAAATAGTTAAAATTATTTTTGAAAGTATATTAATTTTATAGAATTAATAAAATTATATTATTCTTTCTCAACCGAAACTACTTCGTATTTATCTTTTCCATCAATTTGTACGGGCTGATAATAGGTTTCTCCAAATTTTACATATTTAGCATCTCCAATTGTTACTTCTTCTCCGCCTTCAGGCAAGTTTTCTACAATTGTTCCAGCAGTAGGAGCAACGACAGTATATTTTCCACCGTCTTTTTCGTAATACGTTCCTCCGTAATAGTAATTATTGACTGTTCCTGTATTGACTGTTTCTGCTCCACTTGGAATATTATTTACCGTTCCGCCAACTGGTGCAGGTACAGCAGTATAACCGCCATTTGTCGAGGTATACCAAACTCCTTGATCGTAGTGGTATTTCTGATTTTCTACACTAACAATAATCGCTGTAGTTGCTAGAGTTGCAACAAAAAATCCCCAAGGATGCCAAACTGGTCCCCAATAAAAAGGTCTGTAAGGGCGCGGATAGTAAGGATGGTAGCAATTGTATCTGTAACCGCCGTATACATAAGGTGGACGAACGTAAGGTCGAGGTCCAGGTCTAACTATAGTGTTGCGGTTGTTGCGAACATGAACACTATTATTTACATTTATGTTGACGTTATTTCTGTTTCTGTTAACGTTATTACCGCTTATGTTGGTGTTTCTGTTGCCAACATTGTTTCTATTTACGGTATTATTTCTATTTACCGTATTGTTTCTGTTGGAATTGTTAGAAGGTCTATTTATTTTAGTTCCCGAGTTATTTGCTCCAGGTCTAGTTGCGGCAGGTCTAGTCGTTGCTGTTGGCCTTGTTGTGGTAGGTCTACTCACATTTGGTCTAGATTGCGTTGCTGGTCTTGCGGGACGAGTATGAGCTGCCCCTCCGCCGCCTCTGTTAAATCCGCCACCTCCGCCGCCTCCGCGATGGCGCTGTGCTAAACTGTCAACAGAAATAAACAAAAAAGTTCCGGTCAAACACATTAAAAGTGCCAGTTTTTTTACTGTTTTCGATATATTTTTCATATTCAGCAATTTATGTGATTTAAAGTTATGAAAAAAAAATGTTGGTTTTGAATTAATGAATTAAAAGTTTGAATTATAATGAGATATCCCATTGTATTCTAAATCGCCACCCTTCTTGTAAAGGAAGTGTTTTATCTTGAAAGCTAAAATAACTTATCTCTGAAGTTAGTTTGTTTTTATGTCCTTTAAAAAACCAGTTAAATGCCAATGTAGATTCCTCTTGTCTATTTTCTCTAATAGAATTATCAGGTCGATATGCGGCATGCCGTCCAGCCATTTCCAAGTGCTTTGGCCACCAGTCAAAAACATTATGGAAGAAATATCCAGCTTGAACATAATAACCTTTCATTACAGTCATGTCATTATTATTGTATTTGTCAATAATTTCTTTGGTATGCCATTCGCTCTGCCAAGAAAAACCGCGATACATAAAAGCACTTTCCAGATTCCATTGATTAACTCTGTATTGTCCAGGCAAGCCATCTTCAAATCCGTCGAGAGAACCTCCTCCAGCTTGAGAGAAACGAGTATAAGGGCTTCGGTTTGTGATGGCAGAAAACGCAATAATTGGAGTTGGTTTTTCGTGGAATTCTAAATCACAACCTTCGAAATCAAGAAATCTTCCAAGAAAATTCCATTGCGCTCTTCCAAAATACATTAAATGATTATCGTCATTAGAAGTGCTTCCGCGTCCTGTTCCTGTAAGAGCAGCGAACCAATAATTAAAATCGGCAACTCCAGCACCTTTTAAATGTCCATAAACTTCGGCTCCTAATTGTCGGTCTACGGTAAAGGGACGGTTAATTAATGAGCGATCTACCATTTGCTGTTCACCGCTGCTGATAAAGCGTTCTCGTGTAAATTCCGTCTTCCATTGCCCAACTTTAAAACTCAGGAAATCCCATTTTTCGATCATAATTCTAAAATCCAATAAATTGGACTGGCTTAATTCATATTCCCAGTAGTATTTAAGCCAAGGTTCAAAAGCATGACCGCCAATTTTTAATCTGGCACGGTTTATTTTGAAAGTCGTTTTAGCGTCTTGGCTATAATCATCATAAGTTAAAGGGTCTGTGTCATTTGGTGTTGAAAAACGAAATTGAAGACGGCTTGCCAATTGGAAGAGAAACTTTTTGTCACGGGTTTCTAATTCAATTCCTTTACTTCCATAGCGAACATTCATTAGTTTGGTAGTGTCCTTTTCTTGCTGCGAAAATCCTTTGAAACCAATTAGTAAAAGAAAAACTAAGAGGGAATATTTAGAAATGCGATTTGGTTTATTTGTGCTATACATAAAATCAATAGGTTGGTATAAATTATTTTCCTCCAAAGTTTTTTGCGATTCCTAAACCAATTCCCCAGCTGTCATAGGCATTCCATTTGAAATCGTAGCTGACAGTTCCGAAAATTTCCCAGCCTTTTGGCAGTTCGTAGCCATATTCAACTCCTGCTCTGGTCAGGAAAAAATCTTCTTCTTTGGCAAATTCACCTCCAAATCCTAAAAGAAAACTCCAATGCTCATTAGGTTTGTAAATTCCCATTAGAGCAGGAGCAATAGGATAACTTCTTTCTACAGTTTCTTTGTCTTCTTCGCTTGCATAAACCTTTTCGACTTTATATTTTTCCATAATAAAATCAGTATGGAGACCAATAGCCCATTTTTCGTGAAACTGAAATGTATAATCTATTCCCCAAGCAGGAAGCGTTAATGTTTCTCGATTTCCATCTTCATCTCGACCTTCAAAAACATGAACATGATTAATAGAAATGCCGATTTGATGGTGCGGACTAAAAGTCTTTTCCTCATGCTCCTGAGCTTTAATTTTAGTCGAAAAAAAGCAACTGATTAAAGAAATTAGAATTACAAGGAAGTTTTTTATATAATAAGTATTATCGAACATTTTGATTCATTCTTAAAGAAACATTTTTTTATTGCCTTACATTAATTATAAAGAAAAAAGAGGTATTACTGTCCATGATTATGTTCATTAAATACCTCTTTTTAAATTTCTATTTAGGTGATTAATCTCTTCCTAAAGCTCTTTTTGCGTCGTTATTTAGGTCAGAATATTCAACTTTTCCAACACTAACTCCGACACCAATAATTTCACCGCCTTTAAAAGTTCCTGGAGTTTTGTATTCTTTACTAACAGCATCCCCGCTGTCAAAACCAACACAAAGTCCATCTCCTGAAAGTGTAAATTTGCCAGATTGAGTTCTCATAGGTCCAGATGCTACTTCTTTTCCGTCGATGTATAACTTCATTGTTCCAATAGATTCACCATTTGGACCTGCTTTTTCACGATTGAATTCCATTCCAAAAACGTGTTTTCCTGGAGTTATAGCAATGTTAGAAGTAAATCGTTGTTCAGGAGCAATTCCTAAGAAATTATAGACATAATTTAATTTTTTATCTTTTAAGAATAAAGTATGGCCTCCAAAACGTGAACCGTGAGCAAAAATTACACCTGAAGCATTGGCATCTTTAACATCAACATCAGCAACTATTTTATAAGAGCGTCCACGAACATTAACAGCAACACCCTCTGGTACGGCCGAAGTTCCAGGATAGTATTTATAAAGATCGCGAGGAGCTTCAGAAGAAGGTCTTTCTGTTCCAAGAATTTCAATTGCAGAGCGGTCGTCAAGTGGCAATACTAAGTTTTTAGCCGCTTCATCATTCCAGTCTTTAATAAGCTCTTTTAATTTGTCTGGATATTTTGCTGCTAAATTTTTAGACTCAGATCGATCCACATCAGTATTGTATAATTCCCAAACGTCTTTATCAAAATTTCCTTTTCCAGACAATGGAGCGTGCAATGCTACAGCTTTCCAGCCATCTTTCCATAAAGCGCGGCTTCCTAACATGGCAAAATATTGAATATGTTTTTGAGTTTTTGTATTTGGAGCAGCATCAAAAGTATAACGCATAGAAACTCCAGATAAAGGATATTGTGGGACACCTCGATATTCTTTAGGCATTTCTAAACCGCATACATCTAATATTGTCGGAACAATATCTGTTGAATGATGAAATTGATCACGAACAACACCTTTCGCTTTTATTCCTTTAGGCCATGACATTACTAGCGGATCACAAGTTCCTCCAGCATATTGGCTGTATCTTTTAAACATTTTAAAAGGAGTCGAGAACGCAGCAGCCCAACCAGTTGGATAATGTTCGTAAGTATCAGGACTTCCTAATTTATCAATATATTTTAAATTTTCTTTTAATTCGTCAGGATAACCGTTAAAGAATTTATTCTCATTAACAGAACCCGATTCAGAACCTTCACCCGAAGCACCGTTGTCAGCAGCATAAATTACAAGTGTATTTTCTAGCTGTCCTGTTTTTTCTAGATAATCAATAATTCTTCCAACCTGCGCATCGGTATATTCTGAAAAACCAGCATAAACTTCAGCCAATCTAGAAAACAATTTCTTTTCTTCTGGTTTCAATTTATTCCAATCCAATACATTGTCCGCAGGATTTGCTACTCCTGGAGGCATAGGATTAAATTTGTCAAAGTTTGTTCCCGGAGGTAAAACTCCTTTTGCAATCATTCTAGGAAGAACCCATTTACGATACGCATCATAACCTTCGTCAAATTTGCCTTTATATTTTGCAATGTATTCTTCAGGAGCTTGATGCGGAGCATGATTAGCACCTGGACAATACCACATGTACCATGGTTTGGAAGGATTTGTTGCCTGTTGGTCTTTGATAAATTCTAATGCATGATCGGCTAAATCTTTAGACAAATGATATCCTTCTTCTGGAGTTGCAGGTGGTTCAATAAAATGATTGTCTTCAACTAAATCAGGATACCATTGATTGGTTTCTCCGCCAAGAAAACCATAAAAGCGATCAAATCCCATTTGAAGCGGCCAAGTAGCTCTAGGCCCACCAGAGGCAATATCTTGTTCGGGTACATTATGATTTTTTCCAACCCAAAAAGTGCTCCAACCATTATCTTGAAGAATCTGGCCAATTGTTGCGGCTTGTTTAGGAATTCTTCCGCTTGCTCCAGGATATCCATCTGCTGTTTCTGTGATTGCAGCCATTCCGTTAAGGTGATGGTTGCGACCTGTTAAAAGTGTAGAGCGGGTTGGAGAACATAAAGCTGTTGTATGCCATTGCGAGTAAGTAATTCCGTTATCGGCTAATTTTTGCATCGTTGGCATATTAATCGCTCCTCCGTATGTTGACCATGCAGCCATACCAGTATCATCATATAAGATAAATAGAATATTTGGAGCTCCTGCAGGTGCTTTTTTAGGTAAGTATGGAGCCCAATCACTTTTGGAATCTCTAATGTCTAAGGCCATTTTTCCTTTAAAAGTTTCTTTGGTTACCTGCTGAGGATCTGCTTGCGCAAATAATTTAGTTGATAAACCGAAAGAAAGACAAAATAGAAGTACGAAGATACTTTTTAGAATTAATTGTTTACTGACTTTCATAATTGAACTTGATTAATTAATAATTTTTGTGAAGGAATTTTTTGAACGTGGTTATGAGGACAATCTGAAAAAAAATAAATTTTTTCGGATTTGAATATTTTGCTGGTGTATAGGTTTTTATTTGGAATGAATATCTCAAAATTAGAGATTCTTAACCCAAAAAGAAGTTTTAAAAGAAGTGAACTTGTTTCATTTTATAATTTGCAACATAAAAAACATGTTTTTAAACAGTACATGACATAAAATTTAAGAATGGTTTTATTTATAAGTAGAATAATCAAACAAAAA
Source organism: Flavobacterium movens (assembly GCF_039581425.1). Taxonomy (NCBI): domain Bacteria; kingdom Pseudomonadati; phylum Bacteroidota; class Flavobacteriia; order Flavobacteriales; family Flavobacteriaceae; genus Flavobacterium; species Flavobacterium movens. The sequence goes on along the minus strand of NZ_JBCPXY010000003.1, from coordinate 318,089 downwards.
GAAAATGATTTGTTTTTGTAAAAAGACACCTTTTTAAACTATAATATTTAAATTTGCAGCCAAAATAACAACAACACAACTCTTATGTATAAATTGATAATTCGCCCGATACTTTTTTGTTTTGATCCTGAAAAAGTGCATTATTTTACTTTTTCTTTTGTAAAATTCATTTCAAAAATCCCAGGAGTTTCGGCAATTATAAGATCGATTTATGAAGTAAAAGATGTTCGATTAGAAAGAGAAGTTTTCGGAATTAAATTTAAAAATCCAGTTGGACTTGCGGCTGGTTTTGACAAAGACGCAAAGCTGTACAAAGAACTTGGTGATTTTGGTTTTGGTTTTATCGAAATAGGAACTGTAACACCAGTTGGACAGGAAGGGAATCCGAAAAAACGTTTATTCCGTTTAAAAGAAGATCAAGCGATTATTAACCGAATGGGATTTAATAATGGCGGTGTTTTGGAAGCGGTAGAACGTTTGAAAAAGAATTCGGGTGTTTTGATTGGAGGAAATATCGGAAAAAATAAAGTAACCGATAATGAAGATGCCGTAAAAGATTATATCATTTGTTTTGATGCTTTGTTTAATCATGTAGATTATTTTGTTGTGAATGTGAGTTCGCCAAATACACCAAATTTGAGAGCTCTGCAAGATAAAGAACCATTAACGGCTTTATTGCAGACTTTGCAGAACAGAAATGTTGAAAAGCAAAAAACAAGCACTCAAAAAGTAAAACCAATCCTTTTAAAAATTGCTCCAGACTTAACAGACGAGCAATTGCTAGATATTATTGATATTGTAAAAACAACTCAGATTGCGGGAGTAATTGCTACAAATACTACAATTTCAAGAGAAGGATTACAATCTGCCAATCAAACAGAAACAGGAGGTTTGTCTGGAAAACCTTTAACAAAACGTTCTACAGAAGTCATTCGTTTTCTTTCTGAAAAAAGCAATAAAGCATTCCCAATTATTGGAGTGGGAGGAATTCATTCTGCAGATGATGCAATTGAAAAACTAAATGCAGGAGCAAGTTTGGTGCAATTGTATACTGGTTTTATTTACGAAGGGCCAGCATTGATAAAAGCAATCAATAAAAAAGTTTTAGGACAATTGTAAAAGAAGTATTTGAACGGTTAATCCTGCGAGTATTGCAATTCCAAAGCTGATCAAAGTTCCGATTAAAACATATTCGGTCAATTTCCTGTCTTTGGCTTCTTTTAAGTCTCCGAATCTAAAAATAGATTTGGCGGCCAATAGAAATCCGATTGCTTCAAAATGTCCGGTTAAAATAAAACCGAAAACAAATAAGCGTTCTAAAATACCAATATAATTTCCAGCAGCTATCAGAGAATTATCCTGATGGCTGTTTTTGCTTTCAGGAGCCCATATTGAGATTATAGTTTTTATAAAAATTGAAGTAGGTTTGGTTAACAGTAAGATTCCAGTAATGAGAATCCAAAAGGTATTATTCTGCCAAAAGTTAATAATGGTTTTGTTTTCATAAAGAAGCACTACACCAATTAGAACAAGAATATGTGCAATTTGATCGACAACAAACCAAGTTCTTTTGGTTTTCTTTTTCTGAAAATTCAGTTTGATTAAATCGATAATTCCGTGTGTAACAGCAATTAAAACTGCGTAAGGAATAAAGCTGATTTCGCCCACCAAAATTGCGGCTAAAACTCCGTGCAGTAAAATATGGATATACAGGTAAATACTTTTGTGTTTTTTAATTTCTTTGTCGGCGACCCAAGAATTGGGCTGCCAGATAAAATCTCCTAACAAATGAGCGAGAAGCAGTTTTATAAATAAAATCATGGGGCTATAAATTGTTTTATTTGTTTTCTAAAGTATCTGTCTAAATTCATGACCAAATCAAACTGAGCGCGTTTTTGTCTTCTGCTGACAGCAGCTTGGTTAATACCTAGTTTTTGTCCTAATTCTTCTTGAGATAAAGTCGGATTCTCGATGGCAACAGTAACAAATTCTGCCGATTGTACCAGCCAGCTGTCCATAAAGGTTAATGCCAATTGCAGCATTAAATTCAATTTCTCATCAAAATCGGTATTTCCAGTTCGAAGGGCTAAGGTGACTTTCTGTTTTTTTAAAGTCTCAAAAAGTTCTCCCGAATGTATAAAAGCAGAGCCATTGCTTTCAGAAATTCGTTCAGCTTGATGTGTTTTATCTCCAAAACCAATACTCATACGGGCATCAGACTTTATAGATCGTAAATGAGCTTTTATTAAAATAGCAATTAGTAATGCATCTTCAGGATTGGTTACTTCAACTTGAAACTCATCTCCACGATAAATCTCCCATTGACTTGGCGTATGACCAAATGGAGCCAAGATTTTTTTTAAATCTTCAACCCAATGTTCAGATTGCTGTCTCGAGCCAATTATGTCACCTGTAATTACACTAGTCATAATCAAATATAATTAAAAAATAATAAACTTTCTATTACAAATATAAGTAATAAAATTAATTATTACGTTTTTTGGTAATATTTTAAAATATTACATTTTTTGGTAATAATGCGAACTATTACGATATTTTGTAATAAATAGGATTGCGCTAAAATTCTCTTTTATTTCATTAAAAAAGAAACTAACTTAGCCTTTACAAAAGAATAAGCTTTGAGTAAAGAAATCAAAATTATCGAATGCCCTCGAGATGCCATGCAAGGCATTAAGGATTTTATTCCGACAAAAAATAAAGTTACTTACATACAAGCTTTGTTGCGAGTTGGCTTTGATACCATTGATTTTGGAAGTTTTGTTTCTCCAAAAGCTATTCCGCAAATGCAAGATACTGCCGAAGTTTTAGAACAGCTTGATTTATCTCAAACGTCCAGTAAACTGCTTTCTATTATTGCCAATACACAAGGCGCTATAACAGCTGCAAATTACGAACAGATTCACTATTTAGGTTTTCCATTTTCTATTTCTGAGAACTTTCAGATGCGTAACACGCACAAAACAATTGCAGAGTCTCTAATTACTCTTGAAGAAATTCTTGAAGTGGCAGATAATAAAAACAAAGAAGTGGTTACCTATCTTTCAATGGGTTTTGGAAATCCATATGGAGATCCTTGGAATGTCGAAATCGTAGCAGAGTGGACAGAAAAATTGGCAGGAATGGGAGTGAAAATTTTATCGCTGTCTGATACGGTGGGAACGTCTACACCAGAAGTAATTACCTATTTGTTCTCGGATTTAATTCCGAAATATCCTGAAATTGAATTTGGTGCCCATCTTCATACCACGCCAGACAGCTGGTTCGAAAAAATTGACGCCGCAGCAAAAGCGGGTTGTATCCGTTTTGATGGCGCTATTCAAGGTTTTGGAGGATGTCCAATGGCTACCGATAAACTGACAGGGAATATGCCGACAGAAAAGCTCGTTTCTTATTTTACTGCAAATAAAAAAATAACCGGACTTAATTCTCTTAGCTTCGAAAGCGCTTATAACGAAGCTTCAAAATTGTTCGGAAAGTTTCATTAAAAAATAGTTATATTTTCTTACCTTCGATACGGTTTGTAAACATTAAGCGTTACATTAGTATTGATATAATTATTCTCATGAGATCAAGCTCGCTAAGTAAAATTTCAAGTATACTTTTTTCAGTTTTTCTATTATTTTCCTGCTCAAGCGACTTAGATTTTGATCAGCTAAACGATTTTAAAATCGAACCTGTTTTTGTAGCAAACCTTGCTTATTTTGATATTCCAGCAAACAAACTTGTAGACGATGGCGGAACTAATATTTATCCAGATGTAAGAGATTTTGATATTTTTAAAAATAAATTTTTTAATGAGCGTCTTAAAAAAGCCGAATTTGATTTTGAAATCGAAAACAATATAAATCGTTCTTTTGTTATAAATATGCTCTTGCTTAGCGAAGGGAATCAGATTTTACAGACTCTATCTTTTACCGTTCCCGCCTATACAGGAACACCAAATGTTATAAAATACCCAACAGAAGTTTTTGAAAACGCGCGATTAGATCTTTTAAAGCAAACTCAAAGAATTGGTTTTGTGGTGGTAATTGCTGCCGGACCTCCATTAAATAGTGAAAGTCTAGGAAATTTAAAATTAAGATCAAGTGCAACGGCTTATTTGGTAATTGAATGAGAAAAACTCTAATTCTTTGCTTGTTTTTTCATCTTTCTTGTTTTGCGCAAAACAGAGAGTTGTTATATAATTTTACTTCAATCCCACAATCTTCACTAGTAAATCCAGGAGCTGATGTTTCATATAAATATTATTTTGGATTTCCGGTTTTATCTGGAATTTCAGCAAATGTGGGTTCCAGCAGTTTTTCGGCTTATGATCTATTTTCAAAAGACGGAGTCGATTTTAATCAGAAAGTGAGAGATGTTGTCAATAAATCTTCTAGTAATGATAAAGTAGTTACGAATCAGCAATTGGAATTGTTTTCTGGCGGATTTAGAATTGGTGGCAGAGAAAGTCGTTCCTACATTACGTTTGGATTGTATCAGGAATTCGATTTTTTTATGTTTGTTCCAAAAGATTTGGCTTTGTTAGCTTTAAACGGAAACAGAGATTATATTGGTAAATCATTCAATCTAGGCGATTTGAATATGAAAGCCGAAGTGCTTTCTGTTTTTCATGTCGGATTTCATAAAAAAGTAAATGATAAATTTGTTTACGGAGGACGTGCCAAAATTTACTCAAGCGGCGCAAATGCTACTTCGACAAAAAATTCTGGTTACATATACACAGGCCAACAGGCAGGAACTCCAAATCTTTACAATCAGGTTATTTCTTCTAATTTAGAATTAAAAACCTCTGGAATTGCGAGTTTTACGAAGGATGAATATGACGGAAATATAGCTCGTGATCTTACCAATAATACTTTTTTTAACGGAAGTCTTGGTTTAGGAGTAGATGCAGGAATTACCTATTATATAAAAGACAATTTGCAGTTTACAGCAAGTATTGTAGATTTAGGTTTTGTAAGACAATCTAAAGATATTGAAACCCTAACATATAAAGGAACCTATCGTTACAATGGCGCTAATCCTGATTTTTTAGGTTCTGATGATCCAGAAAATGTCTTCGACGAATTTGACAAAGCAATACCAAGAGATACCTTATACCATAAATATACAACTTGGCGCCCAACAAAGATTTATTCTTCTATTCAATATTCATTTGGAGAAGCGCGTCCTGATGACGAATGTAATTGTCACGGAAAAGTCGATAAATATTATAAAAATGCAGTAGGAGCGCAGGTCTTTGCAATGTCTGCGCCTCGAGTACCTTTATTTGCTATAACAGCTTTTTACAGAAGAAATATTTTTAAAAAACTAGATCTTAAAGCAACTTATACTCTAGATACTTTTTCCAATAAAAACATTGGCTTAGGACTTGCAGGAACAATTGGTCCCGTAAATATTTATGCTTTAGTCAATAATGTTTTGGAATATAAAGACATTTCCAAAGCCAGCAGCGCAGCCTTTCAACTCGGAATCAATTTTGTTTTTGAAGACAAAGAATAGAAATATTCAATTTTTCAAATTCCAAATTCCAAACTCCCCAAAAAAAAGCGAAGCTTTTTTTTTTCGATCTAACTTGGAATTTGGAATTTAAAAAATTGGAATTTAATTTGTAAGTCGATTCGTGTAAAAATAAATTTATGAATAAGTTAGTATTCAAGTTAGCAATTTATTCACTATATTTGCACGCAATTCAACTAGAAATTGCACCATGATAGCACACAACTCCAAGATTATCGGCGAAGGTTTAACTTACGACGATGTATTATTAGTACCTAACTACTCGAATGTGCTTCCTCGCGAAGTGAGCATTAAATCAAGATTCTCAAAAAACATTACATTAAACGTTCCAATTGTATCAGCTGCGATGGATACAGTTACAGAAAGCGCAATGGCAATCGCTATGGCACAAGAAGGCGGAATTGGTGTTTTACATAAAAATATGACTATCGAACAGCAAGCAGGAAAAGTTCGAAAAGTAAAACGTGCAGAAGCAGGTATGATTATCGATCCGGTAACTTTACCAATGAACTCTACAATTGCTGATGCTAAAAACGCTATGAAAGAATTCGGAATCGGTGGTATTCCAATCGTTGACGAAAACAGAATCCTTAAAGGGATTGTTACCAATCGTGACTTGCGTTTCGAGAAAAACGGAGCAAGACCAATCGCTGAGGTTATGACAAGCCAAAACTTAGTAACGGTTTCTGAAGGAACTTCATTAGAGCAGGCAGAAGTAGTTTTACAAGGTCATAAAATCGAAAAATTACCGGTTGTAAATGATAAAAACGAATTAGTAGGTCTAATTACGTTTAGAGATATTACAAAACTAACTCAAAAGCCAATCGCTAATAAAGATTCTTTTGGTCGTTTAAGAGTTGCTGCTGCAATTGGAGTTACTGGAGATGCAGTTCAAAGAGCTGAAGCTTTAGTTGCTGCTGGTGTAGATGCCATTATTATTGATACAGCTCACGGACATACAGAAGGCGTGGTGAATGTATTGAAAGAAGTAAAATCAAAATTCCCTCAAATAGATGTTGTGGTTGGAAATATTGCAACGCCAGAAGCTGCTAAATATTTAGTAGAAAATGGTGCTGACGGAGTAAAAGTCGGAATCGGACCAGGTTCTATCTGTACTACACGTATTGTTGCAGGTGTTGGTTTTCCTCAATTCTCAGCAGTTTTAGAAGTCGCTGCAGCTATCAAAGGAACTGGAGTTCCAGTTATTGCCGATGGTGGAATTCGTTATACAGGAGATATTCCTAAAGCAATCGCTGCAGGCGCTGACTGTGTAATGTTAGGTTCATTATTAGCAGGAACAAAAGAATCTCCAGGAGAAACTATCATTTTTGAAGGAAGAAAATTCAAATCTTACCGCGGAATGGGATCTGTTGAAGCAATGCAAACAGGATCTAAAGACCGTTATTTCCAAGATGTTGAAGACGACGTTAAGAAATTGGTTCCAGAAGGAATCGTTGGACGTGTTCCTTACAAAGGAGAATTAAACGAAAGTATGCTTCAATTTATTGGAGGTCTTCGTGCAGGTATGGGATACTGCGGTTCAAAAGACATTCCTACTTTACAGGAAACAGGACGTTTCGTGAGAATTACTTCAAGCGGAATCACTGAAAGCCATCCACATAACGTAACTATTACAAAAGAAGCTCCAAATTATTCTAGATAATTATAATGAATATACAGTTCAAGTTAAAAGATGTTCTTGAGGTTGATTTGTATTATGGATTTTATGATATTTATGTTTTAGGTGGTTTTGATGTTCAGGTAAATGATGATTTTTTTGTTGAGATACTTGATTTAAAAACAAATGAATCGATAATGCTTACAGAGAAAAGCTTTAAAACAAGAGATTCTAAAAATGGAAAAAGAGCAGTGAAATTTTTTAGTTTTCAAATAACTGAGAAAGCAAGGTATAAAATTTCAGTTCATAATTATGAAGATATGACTGTGTTTTATTCAATGTTAGGAAGTAATCCATTTAGTATTTTGAATTTATTGAAAAGACTTTATGGAATAAAAAGAAAACAAATACAGTTAGATGAGATCGAAATATTGATCTGTTAGTATATAAAAAAGGCGTAAGATTTAATCTTACGCCTTTTTTAATTTTTAGTATTTGATTTTATTAGAATCTACTATTCAAAATATCTTCAGCAACAATATCAGAATGCAGTAAATCTTCCATTTTCTTTGTCACACGTTGTGCTTCTAGAGCGTAACCAAACATTTTCTTTTCGTAATCAGCAATTGCTTCGTCAATGGTTTCAAATTTTCCGTTGGTTAAATTCTCGGTTAAATGGAAAGCATCAAATAGTCCCATATTTACACCTTCACCTGCGAATGGAGGCATTAAGTGAGCTGCGTCGCCAACAAGCGTAATATTTGAATGTTCTTTCCATGGTTCTTCTAAAGAAAACAATCTCAAAGGCAAACCGGAAAACTCAGTAGAAACGGCAAAGAATTTTTTATAATCGTCTCCCCAGTTCTCAAAAGTTTCGTTTAAAAAAGAAATTACAGATTGATCGTCTTCAAAATTGATTCCGTGGTTCGAAATCCAATCTTCATCTGCTTTAAAAGAAACGCCAAAGTGAACAGAACCATCCCGCATAGTATGTGTGTAGAACATTTTATGTTCGCCCATTGCCATAACATTTCCGTTTCCGTATTTCGGTTTAAATTCAGGATAATCTTGATCTGGATTTACAATTTCGCCTTGAATAATATATGTTCCCGAAAGTTGTGGTTCCTGATCGCTCACAAATTTTCTAGCGTTTGATCTTCCTCCATTTGCCACAATAACAAAATCTGCAGTTGTTTTTGTACCGTTTTTGAACTCCAAAACATATTGGGTTTCATGTTTTTCGAGATTAATTAATTGACTATCCCAAACAACGGTATTTTCTTTAAGATTGTCCAGCATAATTTTTCTAAGATCATTACGGTCAATTTCTGGGCGTGAGAAAGCATTGGTTTCGTTTGGCGTTTCATCAGAAGTGATATTTCCATCTATGTCAGCCATTTTTTCTCCAGTTGGTCTCGCATATTTGTAGAACTCATCCATTAAACCCGCTTTCTGAATCGCATATTGACCAGAATCGGAGTGAATATCGAGAGTTCCTCCTGACGTTCTGGCTTGTGCATTACTATCTCTTTCGTAAACCGTAACATTAGCACCGTTTATTTGTAAAATTCTTGCAGTTGTTAATCCAACTGGTCCACCGCCAATAATGGCTATTTTTTTATTTTCTATAATTGAAGTTTTCATTTTTATTGATATTAATATTGTAAGTGCTCTTCGACTTCGCTCAGAGTGACAAATTATTTGAATTTGGAATTTTTGAAATTAAGTTTTTTAATTGTAATTGATTTTTGAAATTGTGATTGAAATTGTGATTGAAATTGAAAAATCATGGAGTTAGAGCTTTTAGGATTAAATTGAAAGCTTTATTTTTAATCTCGTCATTAAGAACAAAAGATTTTCCAGACATGGATTTTCCGTCTCGATGAAACTCTAAAAGAGAATAAAGTGAGCCGTAAGCAATACTCCAAAATATTTCATACGGGACAGAAATGAGCTCTTTTCTCTCAATGGCCAAAAGCATAAATTCAGTCATCATTTGTTTGTACTTTCCTGTTACTTCTTGTATGATTGCATCGCCGTGAGTAGAATGTCTTAAAAGTTCAAAACAGGTAGCTTGTTGAGCAAAATTTAGGTTAAAATAAATACGATTTTCCCATTGATTTCGTAATCCATCTCTAAAAGACATATCTGTAGAGAAACCATCAAACATTTTTTCAAAGAAATTTTGGCCAATTTCAATTCCAATTTTACGAATCAAATCTTCTTTGTCTGAATAATAGATATAAAGTGTCGCAACAGAAATGCCGCATTCTTTAGCAAGACGATTCATTCCGAAACCTTCTACGCCTTGCGTAACAATCATTTCTATTGCTTTTTGTTTTACAATTACTTCTTTATTGGTATCTCTAGTTCTCATGATTCTAATTGATTATGGTACAAAGATATGAAAAATAATAAATGAACGATCGCTTACTTATGTTTTTTTTTGAGATGCTAAGATTCTAAAGTGCTGAGGTCCTGAGTTTTTTAGGTTCAAAGGAGCAAAGAGGTAAAGGTTCAAAGGGTTGAAAATATGAATTGCCTCCAGCTTTAGCTGGACGTTTATAATAATTGTATGAGCGGCTTTAGCCAAATTTTATGTTTAAACAAAAACAAAAAAAGCTGAAACGATTTTCTATCATTTCAGCTGATTCTGTATTTAGAGTATATTTTATAAAGTTTTTGTGGGTTCGGCTTCTCTTAGGTTTTGATTCTCTAAGATTTCCTTTAAATAAGGATTTACGATGTTTTCGATATCGCCTTCAGAGATGTTTAAAGCTTCGGGATCTGATGTTAATTGCAACCATGGTTTTGGACCATCAAAATTATAACTTCCAAAAACTATAACTGGCGTACCTTTTACTTTTATGTTTTCTTTGTCTTTTAGAATCCATTCATCAGCAAATTTATAAAGGTATTTAGCGTCTTTTTCTAATAGTCGTAAGCAAGAATGTGATGCTGGATATCCTGGAAGCGCATATTCATGAAAGCCGACTCCTAATTTATTTTCGATATTAAAATTCCATTTTAAATCCCACTCGTCATTAAATGTACTTGTGGTTTGTTCTGCTTTCCAATTGGTGAAAAACAATCCAGTAGGAGTGGGGTCTTTTTTTCTGCCCATATTAGTTGGTCCTGTACGAACTAATTCGCCATTTTCATAAGCGGCAAAAGCTTGTGTGGGATATGAAAAAAGGATAATTTTTGAAACTTCTTCTAATGCTGAAACATGCAATGGAAATGGCAAGTAATAAACCAAATCACCGCTAAAATCTGCTGGAATTACAACTGAATCCAGTTTTTTAAAATTGGCTTTATCAGTTCTATTCAATGCGTAAACAATATCCATTTTAGAACTGTCGGCTTCGTTTAGTTTCAGCCAATCTTTGGTTTTCTCGATTTGATACCCAGTCGTTTCAGGTTTTTTGTGTTCAATTACCTTTTTTTTCTCTTTTTTATTTTCAGTCAGTGTGATGGTATCGGTTTTTTTACAAGAACCTAATAAAACCAACATCAAGATTAGTAGTATGTTTGCTGTGTAATATAACTTTTTCATAGGTCGAATTTTTATGAATATAAAGTTATAAATCTGATAGCTGAAAAGGGTTACATAATTTTTTGAATTGGTTTCGGGATTTACATTTTTGCAAAACTAGACTTTTAAATCATCCCTTTTATTTTAGCATGCTGCAAAAGCATAATGGTTTTTGCATCAGTGATTTCTCCAGATTCAATCATGGCGTAAGCTTCATCAAAAGTATATTCCAGAACTTCTATGTTTTCCTGTTCAGCATCAAGCCCTCCACCTTCGCTTACTTTCATGCTTTCATCATATTCGCCTATAAAAAGATATAAAATCTCTGTTACAGCGCCTGGAGACATATAAGTTTCAAATACTTTCTGAACTTTAGAAATTCGATATCCTGTTTCTTCTTCTGTTTCGCGAATAATTGCCGTTTCAGGATTGTCTTTGTCCAAAAGTCCTGCACAAACTTCAATCATCATTCCGTCCTTATTTCCATTAAGGAAGGTAGGCAGACGAAACTGACGTGTTAAAATGACTGTCTTTTTAGTTGAATTGTACAATAAAATTCCAGCGCCATTACCACGATCATAAACTTCACGGGTGTGAATTTCAGATGTGCCATTTTCTTTTTGGTAATCGAAAGTAACACGGTTTAAGATATACCAATTGTCTGATAATAATTTAGTTTCTTTAATTTCAACTTTTGGATTTTTCATAAATGAAATAGTTTGTATAAAAAAAACGCCCTGATTATCAGAGCGTTTAAATGTGTTATTTTGTTATTGTTTGTTTTCTATCTGGTCCAACCGATACAATTTTGATTGGTACTTCGATTTCTTTTTCAATAAACTCAATATATTCTTTTAGCTCAATTGGTAATTGATCGTAAGATGTTAATCCAGTTAAATCTTGTTTCCATCCTTTAAATTCTTTGTAAACCGGAGTAACGTTTTCTGGTTCAATGTTATAAGGGAAGTGAGAAATGTTTTGTCCTTTGTAGTTGTACTCTGTACAAACTTTTAAAGTTTCAAAACCAGAAAGTACATCACCTTTCATCATCATTAACTGAGTAACTCCGTTAACTTGAACTGCATATTTTAAAGCAACAAGGTCTAACCATCCGCAACGTCTTTGTCTTCCTGTTACAGAACCAAATTCGTTACCCACTTTTGCCATTGTAGCACCAGCTTCGTCAAAAAGTTCAGTAGGGAAAGGTCCGCTACCTACACGTGTAACGTAAGCTTTAAAAATTCCGTAAACCTCTTTGATTTTGTTAGGAGCAATTCCTAAACCTGTACAAGCTCCAGCAGCAGTAGTATTTGATGAAGTAACGAAAGGATAAGTTCCGAAATCAACATCTAATAAAGATCCTTGAGCACCTTCGCAAAGAATAGATTTTCCAGCTTTTTGAGCTTGGTGCATGTATTCTTCACTGTCAATAAAATCTAATTTTTTAAGTTCTTCGATAGCTTCAAAGAATTCTTTTTCTAATTCAGCTAAATTGTATTGAATATTAACATCGTAAAAAGCAATCATCGCTTCGTGTTTGTCAGCCAATGCTCTGTAACGATCTTTGAAATCTTCTAATTCGATATCTCCAACACGTAAACCATTTCTACCCGTTTTGTCCATATAAGTTGGTCCAATTCCTTTAAGAGTAGAACCAATTTTTGCTTTTCCTTTTGAAGCTTCAGAAGCTGCATCAAGCAAACGGTGAGTAGGTAAAATTAAATGTGCTTTTCTAGAAATGATTAATTTCTTTTTGATGTCAAGGTTGAATTTCTCTAAACCTTCAATTTCTTTTTGAAAAACTACAGGATCAATTACAACACCATTTCCGATGATGTTTACTGAGTTTTTATGAAAAATTCCAGAAGGAATTGTTCTAAGTACGTGCTTAATTCCGTCAAATTCTAATGTATGTCCTGCATTTGGTCCTCCTTGAAAACGTGCAATAATATCATAATTTGAGGTAAGTACGTCAACAATTTTTCCTTTACCTTCATCTCCCCATTGTAATCCTAGTAATAAATCTACGGTCATTCTGTTTTAATTTGCGTTGGGACAATCTAAGTCGTCCTACTGATTATGTAGTTAATTTTCTTTTTTAATTTTTTGAAAAAGTCTGTTTAAAGACTATGAATTTGAATTTTGCTTTTTGTTTCCGTAGAAATAAAGCGAATGATTTGTGATTTCAATATCAAAAATTTCTTCGATCGTTTTTTTGATGGTTTGAATTCTTGGGTCGCAAAATTCAATTACCTCACCAGAATCTGTCATAATGATGTGATCGTGCTGTTTATCAAAATATGATTTTTCGTAGTAAGCCTGATTTTGCCCAAATTGATGTTTTCTAACCAAAGCGCAGTCCAACAATAACTCAATCGTGTTGTATAAAGTAGCTCTACTCACACGATAGTTTTTGTTTTTCATTTTGATGTATAGATTTTCTATATCAAAATGCTCCTCGCTATCGTAAATTTCCTGAAGTATAGCATAACGCTCAGGAGTTTTGCGATGCCCTTTTTGTTCAAGATATAGTGTAAAAACATTTTTTACAATTTCTTGATTCTTAGTGTTGTCAGTTGAAATAAGTGTCATATCCGGCAAAGATAATTTTTTATTTTTAATGAATAAAAGTTTCGGGTTTAAAGTTTCGTTACAAAATTCTTATAGTTTCCCTAAAAAGTTAGGTTCTATACTCTCTAGTAACCTTATCGACCCCGTCAATTTTCTTGATAGCGCTAATCATTTTTTTCAAAATCGTATTGTTTTTAACAATTACGGCAACCTGTCCGTGGAAAATTCCAGCATCGGTGCTTAGTGAAATACTCTGAATATTTACGCTCATATTGTTTGAAATTACCTTTGTCAATTGGTTGGTAAGTCCTAAAACGTCCATTCCTGTAATGTTGATAATGGCTTTGAATTCTTCTTGAGAAGAGTCAATCCATTTGGCGCTCATGATTCGGTAAGCATAATTAGACTGCATTCCAATTGCATTCGGACAATCTTTTTTATGCACTTTTATTCCTTCATTAATGGTAACAAAACCGAAAACATCATCACCAGGAATTGGGTTGCAGCATTGCGAAAGTTTATAGTCTAACTTGTCATGTTCGGTTCCAAAAACCAACATATCATAATTGCTGCTGATGACTGGTTTGTGAATGTCCTCGTCTGCAGTGTCTTTCGTTCGCTTAATTTTATTTTTGAAGAAATTGATAAACGAATTGCTTTTCTGCGCAGCATAATCTTTTAACTGCTGATTTTCAATCGCACCAATTCCAACTCTATAAAATAAATCTAAACTTGTTTTTAATTTAAAGAAGTTAACTAACTCGTTTGTAACTTGTTCGTTGAATGTTACTTTTAAATGTTTTAATTTTCTAACAAGTAATTCTTTTCCTTCTTCCGCAATTTTTTTGGTGTTCTCGTTAAGAACGTTTTTAATTTTATTTTTAGCTCTTGAAGTTGTTACATATTCTAACCAGTTTACAGTTGGCTTCTGGTTTGGAGAAGTAATTACTTCAACTTGATCACCACTTTTTAATTCGTAATTCAACGGCACTAGACGTCCATTTACACGAGTTCCACGTGTTTTAATTCCGATTTCAGAGTGAATGCTGAAAGCAAAATCAAGAGAAGTAGCGCCTTTTGGCAACGATTTGATTTCTCCTTTTGGCGTAAAGACGAAGATTTCTTTAGAATATAAATTCATTTTAAAATCTTCTACAAAATCAACCGCATTGGTTTCTGGATTTTCTAAAGCTTCGCGAAGAAGATTCAGCCAAGTATCCAGACCGCTTTCTTCTGTTGCGCCGTTTTTGTATTTATAGTGTGCTGCATATCCTTTTTCGGCGATTTCATCCATACGTTCGCTTCGAACCTGAACTTCCACCCAGCGTCCTTTTGGACCCATTACAGTAATGTGAAGCGCTTCGTAACCAGTCGATTTTGGAGATGAAATCCAGTCACGCAAACGGCTCGGGCTTGGTCTATAATGATCTGTTACGATAGAATATATTTTCCAGGCAATAAATTTTTCTTCATGCGGGTCGGCTTTGTATACAATTCTAAGTGCGAACTTATCGTAAACTTCATCGAAAGTTACGTTTTGAGCACGCATTTTTCGACGAATAGAATAAATCGATTTTGGGCGCCCTTTGATGATGTAATCTACACCTTCATTGTCTAAAGATTTTTTCAATACATCCGAAATATCTTTGATGTAAGCATCCTGCTCTTCTTTAGTTTCACGAATTTTACTTACGATATCGTCATAAACTGCAGGTTCAGTATATTTTAATCCTAAATCTTCTAATTTGGTTTTGATATTATACAATCCCAAACGGTGGGCAAGGGGAGCATAAATGTATAAAGTTTCAGATGCGATTTTGGTTTGTTTGTATTCCGCCATCGAATCCATTGTTTGCATATTATGAAGACGATCGGCAAGCTTAATTAAAATTACCCGAACATCGTCATTCAGCGTCAGAATCATTTTTCTGAAATTCTCAGCCTGCATTGAGGCATTCAAATCTTTTTGGACTAAAGATATTTTCGTAAGTCCTTCAACAAGCTGCGCCACTTTTGGGTTAAACAAACGCTCAATGTCTTCAACGGTCATTGGTGTATCTTCTACAACATCATGAAGTAAGGCCGCGGCGATAGAGGTCGCGCCCAGACCAATTTCTGAGGCAACAATTTTTGCAACTGCAATAGGATGAAAGATATAGGCTTCGCCCGATTTACGTCTCTGCTCTTTGTGAGCATCAACGGCAACATCAAAAGCTTTTCTAATTAATTTCTTGTCAGTAGGGCTTAAAGTTTGGTAACTTATTCGAAGTAATTCCTTGTATTCCTGCGCAATAGCTTTGTTTTCTTTTTCTATATCTATTTCTGTCATAACGGCATAGTTCAAGTACTAAAAATAAGAATTAGTTTGAACATACGCAAGGCCATATGATTGTAGATTTTAGAGTGTAGATTTTAGATTTTTGAAGAAATAAATTCCAAAAAGAACGAAGTGATTTTTAGAAAATCAAAAATCAAAAATCAAAAATCAAAACCCCCTCTGTCTTTTTGCTTCAAAAATTAAAATAGCGGCAGCAACAGAAACGTTCATGCTGTCAATTTCTCCTTGCATTGGGATAATGATATTTTGAGTTGCTTCGTCACGCCATTGCTGGGTTAAACCAGTAGCTTCTGTACCTACGACTAAAGCAGTTGGAGTAGTAAAGTTTTGTGTATGATATGAAGTTGAATTTTGTAAAGTTGCGCTATAGAAATTGATTTTTTTCTCTTTTAAAAATGCAATAATTTCTTCAGATGTTCCAGTTGCGATTTGATTGGTGAAAAGGCATCCTACGCTAGAACGAACAATATTCGGATTGTATAGATCACTTTTTGGATTGGCAATTAAAACAGCATCTAAATTGGCTGCATCGGCTGTACGTAAAACAGCACCGATATTACCTGGCTTTTCTAAAGATTCGACAACCAAAATTAATGGATTATCAGATAACTTTAAATCGGATAATTTTAAAGATTTGGTTTTTGCTACAGCTAAAATTCCTTCTGTAGTATCTCGATAAGCTAGTTTTTGGTATACTTCTTTATTAATTTCGATAAGCTGAAACGGATTCTGAATCAGTTTATTGATTTCTGATTCTGAAACTAATTCTGGTAAAAATAGAACAGTTTCGATTTCGTAGCCGCCTTTTATGGCTAATGAAATTTCGCGTTGTCCTTCAATCAAAAATGTGCCGGTTTGTTTTCTGGCTTTGGATTTTTCCTGAAGTAAAACCAAAGATTTGATAAACGGATTTTGAATTGAAGTGATTTGTTTCATTTTTTTTAAGCGACTAAGATTCTAAGGCGCTAAGGTACTGAGTTTTTTTCTTCTTGCAAGGTTTTTAAAACCTTGTAGGTATAGTAATAAAGTTTTTTTAGCCACGAATTACACGAATTTTCACAAATTTATTTTGATTACGTTCAATTATAATTCGTGAAAATTCGGGTAATTCGTGGCTAAAAACTATTTCTCGAAAATTTCTTTAATCTCAGTTTCTACAGGATGATCGGTTTTGAAATCATATCCCATCAATTTTGCTAACGTTTGAGCAAACTGTTTTTGATAAAGTTGAGAATTTGTCTTGATTTCGCCTTTTGGAGCAATTTCTGGTCCCATTGCGGCGAACCAAATTTCTGAAGCGCCAGGAACATCAGAACCATGATCGGTCCATTGCGCTTTTACTTTGTCTCCGCGTCCGTGATCGACTGTTATGAAAAGAGTTGTTTTGTTTTTGTATTGTGGATCATTTTGAACAAAATTCCAGATTTCCTGAATCCATTTATCGACTTGGTTTGCTGCGTCCAAATACGAACGGTATTGCGCATGATGTGCCCATTCGTCGGTTTCGCCATAAGCGATATAGAGTACTTTTGGCTTTTTATTTTTTAATTCATCCATTGCCTGATAATGCGTAAAAACATCTAGACATTCATCCATGTGAAATGGTTTGTAAGAGTTGTCACGCATCTCATTTAGTAAGTGTTGCGCCGCTGTTGGCTTATTTCCGCCTACTTTATCAAATGCTGAAATTACAGGAAATCCGCTTCTTTCTTCGTTTAAGATTCTGTCAAAAGCATCCCAAGCGCCAAAAGCGGCAACTTTTCCTTTTAGTTTAGACTGCTTATTTAAAAATTCCAAAACATTTACATTCGGATTGGCTTTGTAACCGTTTGAATTGACTTTTAAATCAACATTTCCAGTCATGATCTCGCTATAGCCAGGATAGCTAAACCAATAAGGATTAGCGACATCGACTTTGTTTCCTAAATCACGATTTCCATAAATCTGACCTTTACTAGCAATTTCAGACCAGAAAAAAGGCATTAGTTTTTTACGCGCTTCTTTTATATCGGCATTAGCATATTTTTTATAAATGTAAGCGCTGTCTCCCTGATTAAATTTTTTATCATTGGCAATTGCAGGATCTATTCCTTTAAAAACTTCTTGCCATCTAAAACCATCTGTCGTGATGATAATGATGTTTTCAGTTTTTTGGGCATTGCTTAGAAAGCTTATTAAAACAATCGGAATTAAAAATATTTTTTTCATTAGATTTTTATTTAATCACTTTACATTTAAAAACTTTTATAAAACTTTTCTATTTTGTTGGTTTCGCCCAAAACAAATTTGGATTATTTGTCTTGTAATTTATAGTTTTTACATTTGTTTTAGTATTCGTAGACTCTGTTTTTTGTGGAGTTTGCTCGATTCCGTCTAATGGCAATAGTTCAACATATGCAATTTCTTTTCCATCTTTCACGGTTTCAGTGTCATATTCACTGTAAACAGGAGTTTTTAGTCGGTATAAATTTTTAGCCATATAAGTTTCCAGATAGTATTCTTTAGTCTGCGTGGCTTTGTTATTCCAATTTGCTTCAGGATTTAAAATTAATGTTTTGCCGTTAATCAATCTTTCTCTTACTTCTTGAATTCCAAGTAATTCTCCTTTCTCATTCATGACATAAGCATCAAACGTAGGATCGATCCAAATCCATTTTTTAAATTCATTACTGTAGACCATGTTAATTACGTGACAATCATCAAAATCAGTTTCTTTTGGCATACAGGTAATATATCTTGATTTTATCCCCATAGCTAAATAACATTCATTAAGAATTGTTGCCATCATTCTACAATTAAGACCACGATTTTCGGTTTTGCATATTTTTATTAAATCGATTGCATTTTTTAGAGCTGGATTATAGCTGCTTCCATCATGTCTAATTATTTTATGCACCCAATGAAGTAAATTAAGAATTTGAGAAGTTTCACTTCCAGTTCCAGCAATTGAATCCAATTTTAAATCTTTTCTGATTTTCATTAGATTTGGATTATCCGCGGGTTGATAACTAAATTCAGGAATAAATCTATTATCTGAATAATTATATTTAGCTGCTTTTTTTAGTATTTCTAAACGAGATGTAGTGGCTTTATATTTGATTTGTGTATAAGCTTTTACAGAATCATTAAGTAAAATCACAAAATCGAATTGAGTATTTTTTTTAATCTTTATTGAAATCGAATCTTTATCAGTAATAAAAGTGACTCTTTGTCCTAGAGATGATGTTTCGTATACATCTGGATTAAGTTCCGGAGAAATGTTCCAAGATTGTTTTTTGTAGGTTTTACCATCTCTAATGTCAAGTTTTTTTGATATTGCTTTTATTGTTGGAATATTTTTTTGACCTATAGCTAGTTGTGCAAAAAAAGCAAAAAATACAATAAGAGTGATTTTTGATTTCATTATTTTGATTTTTGATTGATAATAGTATTTTGATTGAGATAGAACAAATTTGGGAATGAATAAACTATAAAATGCCTCTAGATTTAATCTCCAGATATTTATTGATGGCATCTAAAGTCAAATTTTCGGGTTGTGTAAGAACTGAATGGATTCCGTATTTCTTTAATTCATTCACAATTAAACGTTTTTCGAACATGAATTTCTCAGCAATAACTTTGTCGTACACTTCCTGAATTGTTCCTGTCTTTTTATTGATGATTGAATTCAGTTCTGTGTTTTGAAAGAAAACAACAACCAATAAATGACTTTTGGCAATTCCTTTTAAATAAGGCAATTGACGATTTAAGCCATCCATTGTTTCAAAATTGGTGTACAGAATTATTAAACTTCTCTGATTGATATTTTTCTTAATATCAACATACAATCTGCTATAATCACTTTCGAAGAAATCGGTTTTTATGTTGTATAAAGTTTCAAGGATTTTCTGCATCTGTGAACCTCTTCTTTCAGCAAAAACTCTATTTTCTACTTTTTTAGAAAAAGAAAAAAGTCCCGCTTTATCCTGTTTTTTCAAAATCACATTAGATAAAACCAAAGAAGAATTAATGGCATAATCCAATAAACTTAATCCGTCAAAAGGCATTTGCATTACGCGTCCTTTATCGATTGCCATGTAAACCGATTGTGACTTTTCGTCTTGAAATTGATTAACCATCAAGGAATTTCTTTTGGCTGTAGCTTTCCAGTTTAAAGTCCTTAAATCGTCGCCTTGAACATATTCTTTGATCTGTTCAAACTCCATTGTATGACCAATACGGCGTATTTTTTTAATTCCGTATTGAAATAGATTATTCGAAAAAGCAATTAAATCGTATTTTCTTAGCTGAATATAAGATGGATATGTTGGAACCATTTGACCATTATCGAAAATAAATCTTCTGGAAATCAATCTTAATGGAGATGAAACATAAATATTCAAAGAGCCAAAATGGTATTCTCCACGTTCTGTTGGACGAAGATCATAACCAATTTCTTTTTGTGTTGCCGCTTTTATTGTTTTTACAATTTTAAAATCGCGAACCTGAAATTGAAACGGAATCTCATCAATAATTTTAGCCGAAACAGGAAAAGTATAATGGTTTTTTAAATTAATTCTTATCGGATTTAAATCTCCATTTGATAGTTTTTCGGGCGTAATTCTTTCAGCTTCAAGTCCTGTTCTTGCTAAATATAAAAGTAAAATATCAAGTCCCAAAAAAGTAATTAAACCTAGAACTAGTAGCCAAACTGCATGATACATAGTCGGAAAAATAAAAGCGCAGACAAACAATCCTATAATACCAATCAGTATATAGAAAAAGAAATTGTTCAGATATAGACTTTTTATGAATTTCATTTTTTTAGTTTTCGGTCTCAGTTTTCAGTCTCAATTTTCGGTCTCAGAATTACTGTAAACTGAGACTGCGACTGAAAACTAAAACTATCTTGGTATTTCCACCGTTTCAATAATCTGTTTAATAATTTCAGAACTCGTAATCCCTTCCATTTCGCGTTCTGGTGCTACAATAACACGGTGCTGTAAAACAGGAATTGCGGCTTCTTTAATATCTTCTGGCGTAACAAAATCGCGTCCGCGGATTGCAGCAAAACCTTTTGAAGCATTTAAAATTGCGATTGAAGCACGAGGCGAAGCTCCTAAATATAAAAAGGCATTTTCACGTGTGTTTACCACAATTCTGGCAATGTATTCTAACAGATTTTGTTCAACTCTAATTTGTTTTACCAAACCTTGGTATTCTTTGATTTCTTCAGCAGAAAGAATCGTTTTTATCGCATCCAATTTTCCGTGATCTTGCAACGTATGTTCTCTCTGAATGATTAAAATCTCTTCGTTTAATTTTGGATAATCAATGGTGATTTTAAAAAGAAAACGATCCAATTGCGCTTCTGGCAAACGATACGTTCCTTCTTGTTCAATTGGATTTTGAGTAGCAATAACCAAAAACGGTGCATCTAACTGATAAGCAGAACCATCAATTGTAATTTGGCGCTCTTCCATAACTTCAAAAAGTGCAGCTTGTGTTTTTGCTGGTGCACGATTAATCTCATCGATTAAAATCAGATTAGAGAAAATAGGTCCTTTTTTGAATTCGAATTCTGAGCTTTTTAGGTTAAAAATAGAAGTTCCTAAGATATCAGACGGCATTAGATCGGGAGTAAACTGAATTCTGCTGAAACCGATATTTAAGGTTTTAGCCAATAATTTTGCTGTTATTGTTTTGGCAACTCCAGGGACACCTTCTAAAAGTACGTGACCGTTTGACAAAATTGCAACCAAAAGCTGATCAACCATTTTGTGCTGTCCTACAATTACTGTTTCGATCTCTTTTTTGATTGTATTTACGTGATCTAAAAGTGGTCCTAAATTAATTCTCGTTTCAAAATTCACATTTTCATTTGTGATTTCTCCTGATGTTGTATTGATATCGTCCATAATTTGGTCAGTTATTTTATGTTTTTTTGCGACAGATTAAAATGATTAGCGCAGATTATTTTTTATAAAATCATTTTAATTCTTTTAATCTGTAGCTAAATAAATTAATGTAAAATCTTCTCTATTGCTGTGTTTATTTTAATCAAATCTTCTTCAAGACTTCCGTGATAGCTATTTCTGTGATCATTGATTAGCTGAATCACATCGCGTATATCTTTTTCGTCTTTCCCTGTTTTATAATGCAATTTGGTTATAAAATCTTCATCGAGTTTGGTGGTATCAAGCAGATAATCGGTTCTAATTTTTTCTAAAAAGTAGATAATCTTTTTATCAATAATATTAGTATGATCTCCTTCTTGATAATATAAATTCCCAATAGTTTTGGTAAAATCAACCGTTAAATTCTGCAATGGTTTTATGATAGGCACAATACGCTGTTTACGTTTTGCATTAAAAATCATAAAAATCAAAATTCCGATTAAGCCTAAATACCAAGCCGATTTTAAAGCGGGCTGACTCCAAATATAACGGAGCGGAGAAGTTGAAATTCGCTTATCGTTAAAAGGTTTATTGTACCAGAATATATTTCCTTTCGGAATATAAGAAAGTACATTATCTGCATATTGATAATGATCTTTTTTTAGCAGATTATAATTGGTAAATGCCACTGGCTGCGTATGCAGATAGAGATAACCATTTTTATAAGGAACTTCTATAAAATTGACCTGTTTTTCTTTTTTACGATTGATTTGATATCCTAAAACTTTTGTATTTAAAGTATCTATTTTAGAAAAATAATCACTTAATCCAGTATTTAAAGTATATTTTTTTGCGCTAACTTTTTTGTTTGCCATCCAAGTCGAAATACTGTCATTGGGCATAAAATCGGTTTTTAGCTCAATTTTTAAAGAATCAAGCAGCGTTTTCGGAAACACTTTCATGCTTAAAAATGCGTTATTTCCGTGCGAAACAAAATATAGAATTTCTTTCATCGAACCTTCGTCAATATTATCGGCTTCAGAAATATTCATGAAAGTACCTTTAATTCTATAAGATTCTACGTTTTCTCTATCATCATATTTAGAATCGAAATATTCGTAAGGAGTCTGTGTCGAAATTCTTTCCACTTTTTGTTTAAAAAGACCTTCGACTTCTTGATCGAAAACGTACAATCCGAACGGGATTTTATCTTCAACAGAATAAGTTGGAGTCCAGTCAATAGGTTTTGGCTGTCCTTTGTCTACAAGTAATGTTATTCCGAAAATTAAAACCAGAATAGCAATGTATATTTTAACTTTATTATCCATTGCCAAAGGTTTTTAGTGCTTTTTTAAATCTGTTTTCAGTCTTTCTAAACGTTGCATCGTCAATTTCAAATTCGCCGTACCAAATATAATTGTACAGATAAGAAAGATAGGTAAACTCTTCTTTATGCGCAGGGTTGTAAAGTTCATACAAATAATCGGAATTGGTTTTTTCGATATCCCATTCAATATAATGATGCTGTGCCATTACTTTTAAAAGCCATAAATAATAATAGCGTACAGCGATTCTTTTTTCTCCAGCCTCGATGCTTTCTTTAATGAGTTTTTCAAAATCTAAAAGATGGATATTTTTCTCTGCATCAGAATAAAACAATGCTCTTTTATTGGCATTTTTCCCAAAAATCCACCTTCCTTCTTGGTTGGTTAAAGCTCTGACAATAAAATAAATTAGGACGATAACGACCAGAACAGCGATTATCCTAAAAAGGATAGAAACAAAATTGAGAGACGTTTTTACACTACTGAAATTAAAGAAATTAAAAATTTGTCTGGCTAACCAATGTTTGAAATGATCCCACCAGCTTTTTTCGGGAGCTTTGTATTCGTAGACAAAATCTTTATCAGTATATTTTTTTTTGAAATCCTTTTCAAAATGTCTAATCTGTATATTGCTAGAATCTATCTTGATGTCTTTTTCGGTATATTTAATTCCGCTAATTTTTGGAGGATCTTGAGGTATGATAATAGTATCCTGGGCCTGAGAAATACTGCAGCAAAAAAGAAAAGATAAAATAAAAAATAATCTTGTCATTACTTGGTCTTAAAGTTTTTCGGCGGTTAAAGAGTGAACTTTTTTGTGTACAATAAAAGGGTATATCAAGTAATAGAACGAAATTATTGCAAGCGTCACTAAGATAATAAAACTGCTTAGCCAATTGGGCATATCGATAGAATATCGTGTAATAAAACCTTCTAAAAAACCAGCGCTTATGGTAAAAGGGAATGTGCTTAAGAATATTTTAAAGCTGTTTTTGAAACCAATTTTAAAAGAATTCATTCTCGAAAAAGTTTTTGGAAATAGGATAGAAGCGCCTAAAATAAATCCAGCGGTTGTTTCGATTACAATGGCAAAAATTTCCATAGAACCATGAATCCAGATTCCTCGCACACTTTTCCAAAAAACGCCCTGTTCGTAGAAAAAATATTGAAAAGAACCCAGCATAATGCAGTTTTGAAGGAAAACATTAAAAGTTCCGATTCCTGCAAAAATACCATAGAAATAACATCTGGCACCTACAAAAAGATTATTTACCGTAATACCAATAAAGCTTCCCCAATTACTTCCCGAACCATATACGGCCATCGGATTGCCTTTTTTGATGTTTTCTAAAGTCATATTTACGTATTCGTCGCCTAAAATAAGACGTACAAAATCACGGTCATAACGCGCAGAAAGAACTCCGATTGAAACCGTAACAAAAAATAAAACAAAGGCATAAACCAAATATCTTCTGTATTCGTAAACCAATAAAGGAACTTCGATTTTAAAGAAATCTATTAAGCGATTTTGGTCAGTACGTTTGGTTTTGTAAATCTTCTGATAAATCTGAGAGGCAAGATGATTGAGGTAGACAACCGTTTTACTTTTAGGGTAATACGTTTGAGCATACGACAAATCATTCATCATTTGAATGTACAAATTAGCTAATTCATCAGGATTTTTTTTAGCTTTACCAAAAATTGCCAGCTCAAACTCGAGCCATTTTTCTCTGTTTTGTTTTATAAAGGCGATTTCTCTCATTGCAGGCTAAAATATGAAATATGTCAGAATTATCTATTAATACGACACAAAATGTCAAAATAAATTTTATAGCGGCTTCGGTAGGCGAAAGGCTAGGAGCTTTTTTTATTGATTTGTTTATCATAATCTGTTATATAACAGCACTTTCTATTGTTCTTTTTGACTGGTTACAGTTAGATAGATTGATGGTTAATTTGGATGGATGGTCACGTGGCGCGATTTTTTTATTGCTCTATTCACCAGTTATAGTTTACTCTTTGGTTTTAGAAAGTGTTTTTGAAGGCCAGTCACTTGGCAAAAAAATAGTAAAAATTAAAGTCGTAAAAATTGATGGTTATCAGGCCAGTTTTGGAGATTATTTAATTCGCTGGTTTTTTAGAGTGATAGATTTTCTTACCTTTTTTGGACTTCCCGGACTTATCTCAGTTATTACAAGTCAGAAATCGCAAAGATTGGGCGATATGGCGGCGGGAACAGCTGTTATAACGTTGAAAAATAGAATTAATATCAGCCATACTATTTTAGAAGAAATCGGAGAAGCTTATGTTCCAACTTATCCTTTGGTAATTAAGCTTTCAGACAATGATATGCGTATTATAAAAGAAACTTTTCAAAAAGCAACCGCTAAAAACGATCATGAAATTATTTACAAACTCGTTGCTAAGATCGAAAGTGTCGCGGGGATTAAAAATCAATCAGGAAACAATAGCGATTTTATTAGGGTAATTTTAAAAGATTATAATTTTTACACACAAAACATGTGATTTTTTTCTTTGAATAATTAATGGTTTTTTCTGGTTTTTACTGATAATTGTTTAATATTTATTCGTAAATTTATATATACATAATTAATTCATAAAATTTCCAATCCAATGAAAATTACAAAGCCATTTTTATTCTTATTAGTATTACTGTCTGCTTTTGTGAGTTTTGCTCAAAGCGGAAAAAAATTAGATAAAATTATAAAAAGAGATTATCAGATTATTGAATGTACCGTTTTAAAAATGTCTGATAAAACAGTTGAATATTCGCTTCCTGGCGAGACGGTTCAAATCTCGTTAGATGTTTCCCAAATTGCCAAAATTGATTTTGCAAGCGGAAGGTCTCAAACCTTTGATGTTTCTGCAGATGCAAGCAGTGCTTCTCAGAGTTCCTCTCAAAGTATTGCAAGTGCAGATATGAAGCACAATACAATTGCAGTATTGCCAGTTCCTTATGTAAATGCAGATAATCAGCAAGGTTCTGAGGATATGGCAAAATTTGCTCAAAACGATTTATACAATAAATTGTTAGACAAATCTTCGAACATTTTTCCGTTAACAGTTCAGGATTTAAGAACAACAAATAGCTTACTGCACAAAGCAGGAATAGACCACACTAACATTGACGAAACGCCAATTGAGGATCTAGAAAAAATATTAGGAGTAGACAATATTGTTGCCGCAAAAGTTTCATACACAATTGGAACAGGTACTACAGCTACTACTTATAATAGCGGAAATGCAAAAGTGAGCAATAACAACAAAAAAGTAACTACAAACGACATTTCTACGACAACGGCAAACAATCAGACGTATTACTACTATACGGTTTATTTTGATATGTATAGAAATACTGATAAAATCTACTCGCAAACCCGCAAGCCATTCTTGGCAGTAAAAGACGGTTGGATGGATTCGATTACGTATTTGCTAAAAAGAAGTCCGATTTACGTAAAAAAATAAGGAATGTTTTATGAGTGAGAGTTGTTAAGATTATTCGTTACAACTTTGTAACTTTGACCCTTTGCATCTTTGTAACTCAAAAAAAATGTTTCACTTACTTGATATTATTGGGACAATGGCATTTGCAATGTCAGGCGCCTTGACCGCAATGCACAAAAAACTCGATCCGTTTGGGGTTTTTATCATTGCATTTGTTACTGCCGTTGGAGGCGGAACACTTCGTGATGTCTTGATCGGAAGAACTCCTGTTGGCTGGATGCGCGACATGCAATATGTGTATGTGATCATTTTAGGTTTTTTTTTAGCAATTCTTTTTAGAAAAAGTTTCGATAAACTTCGAACCTCATTGTTTCTTTTTGATACAATTGGGCTCGGAGTTTTTACTTTGATAGGTCTTGAAAGAGGAATTGTAACAGGTCTTCATCCTGCAATTTGTATTGCATTGGGAACAATGACGGCTTGTTTTGGCGGTGTAATTCGAGATATTTTATGTAACGAAATTCCAAACGTTTTTAGAGAGGAAATTTACGCAACGATCTGTATTTTTGGAGGAATTGTATTTTTTGGACTGCGAAAACTAAACTTAAACGATGATATATTGTACTTGGTTACTTCGCTGGTTATTATTATCATCAGGTTAATGGCGGTTAAATACAAATGGCATTTAAAAGCATTTGATCATAAGTAGACATGAAATATACCATAAAGAAGTATTCTCAAGACGATTATTCAATTTGGAACGATTTTGTTGCCCAAGCTAAAAATGCTACATTTTTGTTTCATCGCGATTTTATGGAATATCACAAAGATCGTTTTGAAGATTTTTCTCTTTTAGTTTTCGAAGAAGAAAAATTGCGAGCTGTCTTACCAGCCAATAAAAAAGAAAATGCCGTTTATTCGCATCAAGGGCTTACTTATGGAGGTTTGGTTTATTTGCCAAAATTGAAAGCTGCAAAAGTTGAATTAATTTTAGATGAAATTTTACTTTTTCTAAAAGAGAACAAAATCGATACTTTTTATTATAAACCGATTCCAGATTTTTATTTTTCTGAAGGAAACGCAGCAATAGACTTTTTCCTAATGAAAAGAGGAGCAGTTTTAGAACGAAAAGAAATGAATCTGGCAGTTAATCTAACTGTTCCTCTAAAGATTTCTAAAAGCAAAATGAAGCACTTTAGAAGAATTGAAAATTTGGATTTAGATATTTTCGAAGAAGAAAATTTTGATCCTTTTTGGGAAAAAATTCTGAAACCAAGATTAGTAGAAAGATTTAATACAAAACCAGTGCATTCCAAAGAAGAAATAGGGCTTTTAAAATCTAAATTCCCCCAAAATATTAGACAATATTCTGCTTACAGAAATGATGAAATTATAGCAGGAATAACGATTTTTGAAACCAAAAATGTTGTAAAATCGCAATATGGTGCCACTTCAAAAATTGGAGAAGAATTTAGAGCATTAGACTTTTTATTCATTAATCTGATTCATAAATATAAACGAAAAGGAAAGCATTTTTTTGATATGGGAATTGTGGATGATGAGAATGAATCAGGTTATAATTTGGGACTTTTGGCACAGAAAGAAGAATTAGGCTGTACGGTCTATAATCAGGATTTTTATAAAATAGAAATAAAGTGATACCATTTTTAGACCTAAAAAAGATAAACGAACCGTATGAAACTGCATTTCAGGAAAAACTGAAACTGGTTTTAGAAAACGGTTGGTATGTTTTAGGAAAAGAAGTGGAAACATTTGAAAGAGCCTTTGCAGAATACTGCCGATCAAAATATTGCATCGGAGTAGGAAATGGTTTTGATGCTTTGGTTCTTATTTTTAAAGGTTATATCGAACTCGGAAAACTCAAAAAAGGCGATGAGGTTATCGTTCCTGCAAATACATATATTGCAAGTATTTTTGCTATTTTACAAGCCGATTTGATTCCGGTTTTGGTTGAGCCTAGATTAGAAACCTACAACATAAATCCAGATTTAATTCAGGAAAAAATCACACCAAAAACAAAAGCGATTTTAGCAGTTCATTTGTACGGGCAATTATCGGAAATGGACAAAATAAGTGAAATTGCGAATAATAACAATCTTTTAATAATTGAAGATGCTGCGCAATCTCATGGCATAGAAAAGAATCTAAAACCTAAAACCTACAATCTAAAATCGGCATCGGCGTACAGCTTTTACCCAGGAAAGAATTTGGGTTGTTTAGGCGACGGCGGAGCAGTTACAACAAATGACGAGCAATTGGCAAAAGTGCTTTTTTCGCTTCGTAATTACGGTTCAGAAAAAAAATATTATAACGAATATATTGGGGTAAATTCTAGACTTGACGAATTGCAAGCTGGATTTCTAAATCTTAAACTGCCAAATTTAGATTCTGATAATGAAAAGCGAAGAGTAGTTGCAAAACGTTATCTGTATGAAATTAAAAACAGTAAAATTGTATTGCCGTTTTGGGATTTTTCCAATAATCATGTTTTTCATTTGTTTGTTGTTCGAACAGAAAATAGAGAAAAGTTGCAAGAGTATTTAGCTAAAAACAATATCCAAACCGTAATTCATTATCCGATTCCGCCGCATCAGCAAAAAGCTTTTTCTTCCAAAAGCTTGGAATGGAATAATGTATCATTTCCGATTACGGAAAAGATTCATAAAGAAGTTTTAAGTCTGCCAATGAGTCCAGTTTTGACTGAATCTGAAGTGGATTATATTATTAAAACTTTAAACGAATACTAATTGAATTTCTATAGAAAAATAATTCAAACGAGTTTGTTTAAGATTGCTTCTTTAAACAGCTTTAGCGTTGTTTTAAAAATCGGAATTGGTTTAATTACTTCGAAAATATTAGCGATTTTTGTTGGACCAAGTGGAATGGCTTTGATCGGAAATCTGCGTAATTTTTTGACTTCATTAGAAAGTATTTCAACTTTAGGGTTTCAGAACGGAATTGTAAAATACACCGCTGAAAATGAAAAAAATAAAAGCGAACTTCAAAAAATAGTTTCTACGGTTTTTATTACTTTGATAGGAATTGGACTTTTTTTAAGTTGTATTTTGTTTTTTACAGCTTCGTATTGGAACGAAAAAATATTTGGGAATAATACGGAATATTTAATTGTTTTTAAAATTTTAGCATTTGTATTACCAACTTATGGACTTTCTATTTTTTTTATTTCTGTAATTAATGGTTTGGGCAGATTTAAAAAAGTAATTACAATCAATATTATTGGAAACATTGTTGGTTTATTGACTTCTATTTTTCTGATTTTGCAGTTCAAAACGACGGGAGCTCTGCTGGCAATTGTAATTGCGCCGGCTTTGCTGTTTTTTATTACTTTTTATTTGGTTCAAAAAGAGATTCAGTTTCTGCAATTCATAAAATTAAAAGCATTCAATTTTAATGTATTGAAAAATCTTTTTTCTTATTCTCTAATGGTATTGGTT
This sequence comes from Flavobacterium movens, assembly GCF_039581425.1. NCBI lineage: Bacteria > Pseudomonadati > Bacteroidota > Flavobacteriia > Flavobacteriales > Flavobacteriaceae > Flavobacterium > Flavobacterium movens. The sequence goes on along the minus strand of NZ_JBCPXY010000003.1, from coordinate 288,341 downwards.
TCCTCTGTTTTAGGACCTTTTGTTTTTCTCGCAATACGAAATCATATTATTCATGATTTAGGAATCGAACAGGCGGGATATTGGGAAACTATGATGAGAATTTCGACTTATTATTTAATGTTTGCCAGTACGATTTTGAGTGTTTATTTTCTTCCAAAATTATCTAAAGCTCAAAATGATTTAGAAACCAAAAATATCTTTTTGCAGTATTATAAATTTATACTTCCAATTTTTGTTTTGGGCTTAACGTTGCTTTATTTTACTAGAATTTTTATAGTTCAATTGCTTTTTACTAAAGAATTTTTACCTGTATCCAATTTGTTTTTTTGGCAGCTTTTAGGAGATGTTTTCAAAGTTTGCGCTCTAATTTTGGGTTTTCAGTTTTTTGCTAAAAAAATGACTTCAGCCTTTATCATTGCCGAGTTATTTTCGTTTTCGGTTTTATATTTTGCCAGTTTGTATTTTATCAAAATCTTTCAAATCGAGGGTGTTGTAATCGCTTATGCTTTCGATAATTTGGTTTATCTCTTGGTTTTGACGTTTTATTTTAGAAAAATTCTATTCTAATTTTCATTCCACTTTAGAATATATTTTTCTGCAATTTTCTTATAGTGATGATACTCTTCTATAAAAGCTTTCGCACGTTTTCCTATGGCAGTGATTTCTTCTGGATTTTCAATTAAAAAAGACAACTCATTTACTAGATAATCTACATCTGGAATGGCGTTTATGCACACTTTTTCAGAAAGATTATATCGTGCGGTAAATTCTTTTTCGGCGCCTGTAAAAACTACTTTCCCTTTTGCCATTGCTTCAAGTGCATTATAGCCTTGATCGTACGCATAAATTTGATCCAATAAAATATGACAGCTGTTGTACAAATTAATATACTCGGCATAAGGAACGCTTCGTACCGTTATAATTTCGACTTTTGAAGTATATTCTTGCTCGATTATTTCTAACGCTTTTTCAAAATAATCATTTCCTTTTTTTAGATAATTCTCAGTATTGATTCCGTGAAAAATGACAATTTTATCAGTAATATTTAGTGGCTCAAAAAGAAGTTTATCAATATTAATTGGATTCGGAATCATTCCTAAATATTTCTCATTGCTTTGTAATGGAAGGTGATAATCTAAATCTGTAGCGATAATTCCACGAATGTTTTTATAGATAAACTGATGCAGTTTGAAAAAAGCTTTTTCTCGGAATTTTAAAACATTTCCAAAAGATTTTTTATCAATTTTATGATTAAGATATAACGGAATTACAGATTTAAAATCAGGATTTTCAAAACAATATTTCACATTCAAATAATCGTAACCTGTACTTAAAAGAAATAGTTCCTGGTTATTTTTTAAGAGGTTTGAAATGATTTTTTTTTCAAAATAATAAGTGCAATAAAAGCTGTTTTCGTTAATCAGCTGTACAACATCAAAACCAGAACATTGTTTTTCGAATTTTAAAAATTGCCTAAAAGTCAGATAAGAACTAATATCGAATCCAGAGATTTTATAAACTGCAATTTTTACTTTTTTCAGAAAGCCAGAATCCCATTTTTTTTGAATAGGAAAATCAACAGGAAAATTTTTAAAACCGTCATTGTGACCGATTATAAAAACTTCATGTCCTAAAGCCTGCAAACCATCTTTTAAAGAATTGTGCAAATGGCTGTATTCGCCTACCAGTAAAACTTTCATTTATATGTATATTTGACAAATATATTTACTTTTTCGGTTAAAACATGAATAAAAAGAAAGTTGCTATTGTTTCAATTTCCTTAGGAAAAGGAGGCGCAGAACGTTTTGCAGCTTTGCTTACTTTTATGTTAGAAAGTTCTGGTTTTCAAGTCCATTCCATAATTGTCAACGATGATGTCGATTATGAATATACAGGAGCTTTATTCAATTTAGAAAAAGAAAGCGCTGGCTCGGTTTCTATTTTTAGAAAATTAAAAAAAGGGAAATTATTGAGAAACTATTTACTTCAAAGTAGAATCGATATTGTGATAGACAGCCGGCCAAAAAACGTCTTATTGCGCGAATTAATTACCAAATTCATTTGCCGAAATTCAACAGTTTATTACATCGTTCATAGCTTTAATTTTAAAGATTACTTTCCTTCTTCAAAATTCTGGTCGAGAATACTTTACAAAAACGTAAAAGATGTGATTTGCGTTTCAAAAGCGATTGAAGAAAAAGTAAAGGATTGGTATGGATTTGAAAATACCATTACCATTTACAATCCTTTTTTTATTGCTGAAAAAGAATTGAAAAAAGCAGTTTTAGAACCGCAAAAAATAATCTTATATTTTGGACGATTTGAAGAAAAAGTGAAAAATTTCACCTTGATGTTAGACGCTTTTTCGCAATCAAAAATATATGAGAAAGGATACCGTTTGCATTTAATGGGATCTGGAGATGATGTAAGTTTTATTCAGCAGAAAATAAAAACTTTGAATTTAAATGATTGCATAAAAATTCTTCCCTTTAAACCAAAACCTTTCGATGAGGTTCGTGAAGCAAAATTTACGATTTTGACGAGTAAATATGAAGGTTTTCCTTTATCAATAGTAGAATCTTTGGCATTAGGAACGCCTGTCATTGCTGTTGATTGCAATTCTGGACCGCGAGAAATTATTCAGAATGCTTTTAATGGTTTGTTGGTCGAAAATCATAATCCGAAAGCTTTAGCCGAAGCAATGAATCAATTTGCAGATGACGCCGAATTATACCATTTTTGTAAACAGAATGCTACTGAAAGCGTAAAACATTTGTCTTTAAAACACATTTCTAATCAATGGAAAAACCTTCTAAACAATCAATAATGACGAATATTTCAGATGTTCAATTGATCGAGATTCCTAAAATTCAAGATCGAAGAGGAAATCTTTCGGTTGTTGAAGGTAATACGATTCCGTTTGTTTCCAAAAGAGTATATTATTTGTACGATGTTCCAAGCGGAAGCAAAAGGGGAGGGCACGCTCATATAGAACAGCAGGAACTTTTAATTGCATTAAGCGGTAGTTTTGACGTAGTTTTGAAAGACGGAAAAAGTATTAAAACAATTACGCTAAATAAACCAAATGTAGGTTTGCTTATTGTTTCTGGAATTTGGCGTGAACTCAAAAATTTCTCTTCAGGAAGTGTTTGTCTCGTTTTGTCTTCTGGCGAATTTAATGAAGAAGATTATATTCGAGAATACAAAAAGTTTCGATTATTTAAAGACAGATGAACCAATTCCAAAATTTGCTAAAAAGGTTTTAAAAGAAATTAAAAAACGTAAAGCAAATGCAGGTAAAAGCAACAAAGTTCTTTTCTTCCAGCCAATTTTTTTTAAATCAATTGGATTGTAATAGTTGTAAAAAAGAGCTTTTTCTCCAACCAATTTACTTTTAATGGCAAGTGAAAAACGGTTTAAGTCCAAAAAGTATTTTAAGTCTGAATTTGTTTTTTCGGCCTCTTCAAATTTTGAAAAATCCATTTTGCCTTTCATCTCACTTTTTTTAGAAAGACTATTTGCGTCGTAAACATAACGGGCTAAGATTTTCCATGAAAATACAACAGGATAAACAAGTCCGATTCGAATCCATAAATCGGTGTCTTCGCCACTTTTAATTTTGGTGTCAAAGTTTCCAATTTCTTGGAAAATAGATTTATGAAAAACGGAGCAGGAAGTACACAATACGGTTTCTTTTAAACTGGCTTTAAAATAATTTACAATTTCGAAATCATCATTTGTTTTAGAAATTGAATATTGTGCTGGAATTATTTTTTTTGAAGTTTCAAATTCTATCGCAGCAGAAAACACTTTTTGATCCGGAAGCTTTGAAATGTTAGTAAACATAGTTTCCAAAAATGTTGGATACCAATAATCATCTGCATCAAGAAAAGTAATGAAATCGGAATTTGCTTTTTCGATTCCGTAATTTCTTGTTGCAGAAACACCTTTATTTTTTTTACTGAAATACTGAATTCTAGAATCGTTAAACTGCAGTAATTTCTCTTCGCTTTTATCTGTAGATCCATCATTTACCACAATAATTTCAAAATCCTGAAAAGTTTGATTCAAAATACTTTGAATCGTATTTCCGATGAAGTTTTCTTTATTGTAAAGCGGAATTATGATTGAAAAAAAAGCCATTTATTTTGTTTTAAGAAAACAGTAATAACCTAATTTGTAAATGTCAAACAGAAAAAGTGAAGGTTTGTTTGAAAGCAAATTTCGTTCAATTTTTTGTTTCGATTTTTTAAAAGCAATATTAAAAATAGAAATCAGTTTCATTTTTTTTAAGAAGTCAAAAGAACTAATGATTTTGCTTTCGTTTTTCGATATTTTATTCAAATAATCTAAAAGAACTAGATTTTCTAACGCCGTTTTTGTTTTGCTTAGAAATAAGCTGGAAGATTCTAAATTTAAATGAAAAACAGGATTTTCAATGTGCTTAATCTCAATTTGATTAGATTTTAAAACGGCAAAAAAAAGCAGATCTTCATAACCATATTTTGTTAGATTTTCATCAAAAGGAAAGCGATCAAGAATTTCTTTCTTTATCAATAAATTAGAAACTAATGCTGTATTTGATGGATTTCTATTTCTTTCTGATAAACTTAAAGCTTCTCTTTTTTTGCCATAAATCCAACGTAAAATTTGTTCTTGTCGCGGTTTTTTATTTTCATATAAAAGCCCGCCAAAAACAATTTTGTTTTCTAGTTCTGAAATATAATTCGAAACAAAAGTATTATGTACAGGAATTGTATCGGCATCCAAAAAAAGCAGATTTTCATAAACTGCTTTTTGAGCCAATAGATTTCGGATTGCGCTTCGTCCGATATTTTTTTCTAAAATAGAATAATAGGTATTTTCGAATTGATTAATTCTTTGGTTTTCTATAGTAAACTCTTGTGAAGCATCATCCAGACAAATAATTTCAAAAGGAATATGGCATTCTAAAGCTTGCTTATATAACATTTCTACAAGAGCAAAAACATCATAATTATAAACCGGAATTAAAATAGAAAGCATTACACGCTTCTTTGCACCACTTCGAAGATTCTTTCATCTTCACATTTTAATGTTTTCGATGGGAATTTCATTAATAAAGCATAATCGTGAGTAGCCATAATAACAGTTTTACCTGCAGCGTTGATTGCTTTTAATACTTCTAATACTTCAGAACTCGTTTGAGGATCAAGATTTCCTGTTGGTTCGTCGGCTAAAATAAACTCTGGATCGTTAAGCAATGCTCTTGCAATCGCAACACGCTGCTGCTCTCCGCCAGAAAGCTGATGGGGCATTTTGTTCATGAAGTCTTTCATGCCTACTTTATCCAAAACTTCATCAATTTTATGTTGCATGGCTTCTTTTTCGACCCATCCTGTAGCTCTTAAAACAAAAAGCATATTGTCTTTAATTGAACGGTCTGGAAGTAGTTTAAAGTCTTGAAATACGATTCCGATTTTACGTCTTAAATATGGAATGTCGTTTTCTTTTAAAGTTGCCAAATCAAATTCAACAATATGTCCTTCACCTTCAATTAACGGCAAATCAGCATATAAAGTTTTTAGAAAACTACTTTTTCCAGAACCGGTTTTTCCGATAATGTAGATAAACTCACCATGGTTAACATCTAGGTTAATGTGAGATATAATTTTTCTTCCTTCTTGATATATAGTGACTTCTTTAAGAGATAGTACGGTTTGTGACATAATAAAATTGGTTTGAATGGTAAAAGTAATAAGATAACGGTTGTATTCAAAATAAATTTCAATCATTTCTTAAGAAAAGTTCTAGAAAAAGGACGAAAATTTAAATCATATAATTAGCCTTAGTTCATTTTAATTAATATGTCAAAAGCTCCTAACTTAGAATAACTTATATTGCCTTTAATGTTTCAGATTCGTTTTTTGTAGAGCTTCTAAATGCATATTATCGAATATTTGTTCATAATAAAACCTCAAAACGTTTCGTTATAAACCGTATAAAATGATACATTTGAATACTAAATATTATTACAATGCGTAAACTTTCCAGGTTCTTTTTATTCCAAATTATCCTTACCTCGACTATAGCTTCGGCACAAAAATCGGCTATTTATACTTATGAATTAAAGGATTTTGACAAAGCACTGGCTTTATATAATGACAAACAATATGCTTCGGCTCAATTGATTTTTGAAAAAGTAAAATACAATGCAGCAAACGAAGAGGTTCAATCTGATTGTGCTTTCTACATTGCCAATTGTGCTATAAGAACCAATAAAGCAAATGCTGATGCTTTGGTAGAGCAATTTGTAAATGATTATCCGACGAGCACTAAACAGAATCAGGCTTATATTGAGGCTGCACAATTTTTCTTCGAACAAGGAAATTACCCAAAAGCATTGCAATGGTTTGATAAAGTAGACGAAAGCTACATGAGTAAAACTGAATCGGATAAGTTTAACTTCATGAAGGGCTACAGCTATTTTAATGCTAAAAAGAAAAAAGAAGCCACCAATTATTTTAATAAAGTTGTCAATTCTAAAGAATATGGTTCTCAAGCCAAATATTACTTAGGATTTATGGCGTATGAAGGCGACGATTATAAAGAAGCAACAAAATATTTTGATGAGGTTTCGGGCGAAGAAAAATACAAAGAAAAACTGTCGTACTATCAAGCCGATATGAATTTCAAATTAGGGAATTTTCAAAAAGCGATTGATTTAGGATTGGTAGCCATGAACAAATCGAACGATATTGAAAAATCGGAACTGAATAAAATTATCGGAGAAAGTTATTTCAACTTAAAACAATATGGAAAAGCAATTCCGTATTTAGAGCAATATGCAGGCAAAAAAGGGAAATGGAACAATACCGATTTCTATCAGTTAGGTTATGCGTATTATGAACAGAAAGAGTACGAAAAAGCAATTTCTCAGTTCAATAAAATTATTGAAGGAAAAGATTTTGTTGCCCAAAATGCTTACTATCATTTAGGATTAAGTTATTTAAATACGGGTAAAAAACAGGAAGCTTTAAATGCGTTCAAAAATGCTTCCGAAATGGATTTTAATGCACAGATTCAAGAAGATGCTGCTTTAAATTACGCTAAATTAAGTTATGATATCGGAAATGCGTATCAAGCTGTTCCAGGTATTTTGTTGGATTTCCTTAAAAAATATCCAAATAATTCAAGCCGTGCAGAAGTAGAAAAACTTTTGGTAGATTCTTATATTTCTTCTAAAAACTATAAAGAAGCTTTGGCCTTGTTAGAAAAAAATAGAACTGCTGAAAACAAAGCGGCATACCAGAAAGTGCTTTTTTATCGCGGATTAGAATTGTACAACGAAAATAACTACCAAGAAGCGGGTAAAATGTTCAAAAGTGCTATCAGCGAACAAAAAACGCCTGAGTTTACAGCACGTGCTACTTTCTGGAAAGCAGAAACAGAATATCTGAATGATGATATGCAAAACGCTCTGCTGACTTACAAGCAATTTGCTGGAATGGCTGCGGCAAAATCTACAGAGGAATATAAAAACATCAATTATAATATTGGCTATACCTATTTTAAACTGAAAGATTACGATCAGGCAGCAAATTCTTTTCAAGCTCAGATTGATAATTCGCCTTCAGATAAAAACCGTTTAAACGATTCTTATTTGCGTTTAGGTGACTGCCGTTTTGTGACTTCAAAATATAGCGCAGCAAACGAAGCATATTCAAAAGCAATTGCAGCAAAAGGTGTAGATGCTGATTATGCACAGTTTCAAAAAGCACTTTCTTACGGGTTTATGTCGAAACACGATAAAAAAGTGGAGGAATTGAATAATTTCCTTCAGATGTACAAAAAATCATCTTATCGTGATGATGCTTTGTTCGAATTAGGAAACACTTATGTTACTGAAAAGAAAAACGATCAGGCAATTAAAACTTATGATCAATTGATTTCGGAGTTTAAAAACGGATCTTTTACTTCAAAAGCAATCTTAAAACAAGGTCTGATTTATTATAATTCGGATCGTGACGAACAGGCTTTAACAAAATTCAAAAAAGTTGCTGCTGAATTTTCAAAAACTCCAGAAGCTCTAGAAGCAGTTGCCACAGCAAGATTAATCTATGTAGATTCTGGAAAAGTAGACGAATATGCAACTTGGGTTCGTACATTAGATTTTGTTGCAGTTACAGATGCAGAATTGGATAATGATACTTATGATGCGGCTTTCAAACAATACAGCCAAAATAATTCGAAACAAGCAATTACTGGTTTCGCGGGTTATGTGTCTAAATTCCCGAACGGAATGCACGCGCTGGAAGCTAATTTCTATTTGGCTCAGCTGACTTATGCAGAAGGTTCTGAAACAAAATCAATCGCTAATTACCAATTTGTAATTGATCAGCCAAGAAATGAATTTACAGAGCAGGCGTTAAACAGATTGGCTCAAATTTATTTGAAAGCTAAAGATTGTGATAAAGCAATTCCAGTTTTAAAACGTTTAGAAAACGAAGCAGATTATCCGCAGAATAAAACTTTCGCGCAAGCAAACTTGATGAAATGTTATTATGATCAAAAGGATTATGATAATTCTGTTATTGCTGCTGATAAAGTTTTGGAAAATGCAAAATCTGATGCGGGAGTAAAAGCCGATGCGCAAATTATTGTTGCAAGAGCGGCGATTCAAACAGGAAATGAAGACAAGGCAAAAACAGCTTACGCAAAATTAATGACGACTTCAAAAGGAGAATTAGCTGCAGAAGCTTTGTATTATGATGCATATTTTAAAACGAAAGAAGGAAAATATGATGCTTCTAATACTGCGGTTCAGAAATTAGCAAAAAGCTATTCGGCTTACAAATATTATGGAGCAAAAGGCTTAGTATTAATGGCGAAAAACTTCTACGGATTAAAAGACAGTTATCAGGCGACTTATATTTTGGATAACGTAATCAACAACTTTACAGATTATCCAGATGTTGTAGAAGAAGCGAAAAAAGAATTAGCAGCAATTAAATCGGAAGAATCAAAAACAAATTCGTCGATTAATAGATAGAGAGAATAATAGAAGAAAGAGACAAGAAGCAAGATTTTTAGATAAAGTCTTTTCTCTTGCTTCTTGCTTCTAAAAGAAAAGAAGAAAAAAATGAGTTTACCTTTTTATATAGTTGATGTTTTTGCCGATAAAAAATATGCTGGAAATCAGCTGGCTGTTTTTATGGATGCAGAAAATCTAAGTACAGCGCAAATGCAGCAGATGGCACGCGAGATTAATTTTGCAGAAAGCACATTTGTAACCAAACTGGATAAAGCTAATAATAAAGCAGAAATTAGAATTTTTACACCAGCTCATGAAATGCAATTTGCAGGTCATCCGATTATTGGGACTTCTTGGGTTTTGATGAATAAGATTTTTGAAAATTCGCCTAACGAAATAAAATTAGAAGTGCCAATTGGACCAATTTCAATCAATAAATTAGATGATTTGATTTGGTTGAAAGCGGCTCAGCCAAAGTTTTGGGATACTTTTTCTAAAATAGATTTTACTTTTTTTAGCAACTTGAAAGTAAGTGATTTCGAAAATCAGTTTCCAATTCAGGAAGTCACAACTGGAAGTGCTTTTGTAATGATTGGATTAAGCAGTAAAAGAGCATTGGAAAACTTGGTTTTGGATAAAGATAAAGCTGATGAATGGATGAAACAGCACTGTAAAACAGACCACAGAGGTTTATACTTTTATTATTTGGAAGGAGAAAAATTGTTCAGCAGAATGTTGTGTATCGAGCATAATCAGTTGGTGGAAGATGCCGCAACAGGAAGTGCTAGTACCTGTTTGCAGGCCTTTTTACTAAAATATCATAAACCTGAGTTTGAATTGACAAATCATCAAGGAGATTACATCGGGCGCCCGTCTGAGATCTATTTTAATGGAAAACTAAACGGAGATTTGTTTGATATTAAAATAGGAGGAAAAGCTCAGTTTGTGGCTAAAGGAGAGTGGGAAGCTTAGAAATTAGATAATTGAGATAATTAGAAAATTAGATAATGTAAAAAGTGAAATGTGAAAAGAAAGATGTAAATGTGAAAAGAGAATATTGGTTGAAAACACATTTTACATTTTACAAACAACATTTTACACAATAATATAAATATGAAATTAAACTGCCGACATAAAATAATCATTTTGTTAGTGTTATTTGCTGCTCAGTTTTCGATTGCGCAAAAGAAAAATGAAACTATTGGAACCGAAACTATAAACGTAGTAAAACCTTATTCGCCGACTATTTCAGATGCTTTTAAAGTGAAAGAAACGCCTTCGCTTGACGATAGCGGAAATCAGCCAAAAGAAGTTATTAAGTACAGTATTTTGTCTGTTCCTGTGGCTTCTACTTTTACACCTTCAAAAGGAAAAGCAGAAGGCGTTGAGAAAGTTAAAAGAGAAAAATTGTTTAATAATTATGCGACTTTAGGAGTTGGAAATTATGGTACTTTAAACGGAGAATTATTCGTAAATCAGGATTTAGGGAATAATGATTATGTGGCGGGAATGTTTCGTCATCACTCTTCTCAAGGCGGAATTAAAGATGTGGAATTGAATGATGAATTTTACGATACTGCAATAAATGTTGGTTACGGTCAAAATAACAGAGATAATAACTGGAACGTTGATTTAGGATATCAAAACCAGATTTATAATTGGTACGGACTTCCATCAGATTTTGGCTCTACAATTCCAGATCAGCGTTATGATTTGGTAAACAGCATTAATCCAGATCATTCATATAACACAATTTGGCTCGGCGGAAATGCTGAATTTACAGAAAGTATTTTTAGTAAGCTTTCTGCAAAATTCACCCATTTTTCAGATAGTTATTCTTCTTCTGAAAACAGATTTTATGTAAAGCCGACTTTTACTGTTGATGTAATGGATCAGGCAATTAAAACCAATGTAATTGTAGATCACGTAAGCGGTTCTTTCAAAAATAATTATTTCCAAGACAATACAGAAGCTTTAAAATACAGTTTTACAAATGTTGGAATTGAGCCAAGTTTTGTGATTAATGAAAATGAATGGACATTAGAATTAGGGGCTGGAATTTACTACAGTGCAGATTCTGAAAATAGCGGAAATAAATTCTATTTCTATCCAAAAGTAAATGCTTCTTATAAACTGGTTGGCGATTTGATGATTTTTTATACGGGAGTAAACGGTGGTTTAAATCAGAATTCGTATGCCGATTTTGTGACCGAAAATCCGTTTTTGTCTCCGACATTAAACATGCGACCATCGAGCACACAATACAATGTTTTTGCTGGATTAAAAGGAAAATTAGCGAACAATGTAAATTATAATGTGACTGCTTCATATTTAAATGAAAAAGATAAAGCGCTTTTTAAAGCAAATGATTATACAGAAGTAGTTACAAATGAAGATTATGCTTTTGGAAACTCGTTTGGAGTAGTTTATGAAGATATTAGAACGTTCCGTTTTTATGGAGAATTAAAAGCCGATTTCTCTCAAAATGTAACTTTTGGAATCAACGGAACTTTTAATAGTTACAATACAGACAATGTGGTTGAAGCATGGAATTTGCCAACAATGAAATTAAGTTCGACTTTAGACGTTAATATTACAAAGCAATGGTACGCTGGATTGAATGTGTTTTATGTTGGAGAAAGAAAAGATATGCAGACAAATACTTCTTTAGGAATCGATGCTACACCAATTACTTTAAAAAGCTATTTTGACGCGAATGCTCATGTAGGTTATAAATTCAACGAAAGATTAACGTTTTTCTTGAAATTGAATAATATCGGAAATCAAGCTTACGAAAAATGGTTGAATTATCCTGTACAAGGATTCCAGGTTTTGGGAGGCGCAAATTATAAATTTGATTTTTAAGAGATCTTTGCCATAAAGATACTTAGGCACAAAAACATTTTAAATGAATGTGCCTTTTTTTTTCAGCCATGAGCTCATGAATTTTTTGGAGTAGATTCGTGAATTCGTGGCTGTTTTTTTTAATTTTATAAAATGGAAATTAAACTACGCCAAGAAAATAAAAACGATTTTGAAAGTGTTTTTCATTTGATTGAAAAAGCTTTCGAAAAGGAAGAATACAGCGATCATAAAGAACAGTTTTTGGTAGAAAGATTAAGAAAATCGGATGCTTTTATTCCAGAACTATCTATTGTTGCTGAAACTGATAATCATATTATAGGTCATATTTTATTTACCAAACTGCAGATAAAAAATGAAACGCAAACCTTTACTTCACTAGCACTTGCTCCGATTTCGGTTTTACCAGAATTTCAAGGGAAGGGAATTGGTTCTAAACTTATTCTCCATGGGCATGAAATTGCAAAAAGCTTAGGTTGCAAATCGGTTATTTTATTAGGTCATCAGGATTATTACCCAAGGTTTGGATATGAACTTTGCGAAAAATACAATATCAAAATGCCATTTGATGTTCCCGCCGAAAACTGTATGGTTATCGCATTAATAGAAGACGGTTTAAAAGAAGTAAGCGGAGAAGTAGTATACCCAAAAGCTTTTTTCGAATAAAAATTTAAATAAAGAAAAAACCTTAGCATCTTTGCACCTCAGAACCTTAGTACCTTTAAAAAAATGGCTTTCAAAGAAAAAATATATTCTCACTATACTCAAATGGTTCAAGATCGAATTGATGTTTTTAAAGACATGATTTCGGGTTTGACAGAAGATTCAAAAAATGATGCAAAAGGTTCTGCAGGTGATAAGCATGAAACGGCTTTGTCAATGATGCATATCGAGCAAGAAAAATTGACAAATAAATTAAAAGAAGCTTTAGAGCAAAAAGCAATTTTGGATAAGATAGATCCGCTAAAAACGACAGAAAATATTGTTTTGGGAAGTTTGGTAAAAGCAAACGGAATCTATTTATATGTAAGTGTTGCGCTTCCTAAAATAACAATTGATGGAATTAACGTTATTGCACTTTCTCCACAATCTCCGTTGGGAAATCATTTAATGGGTAATAAAGCGGGATTTCAGTTTGAAATAAATAAGACACATTATACGATTCAAAGCGTTGAGTAATCTATAGGCTCGGAACAACTTTGTCAAAGTTTCAAACTTTGACAAAGTTCTTTAAATAATCATCTTCACTCAATCTTGTCATTTCGAGGAACGAGAAATCTTCGCAAGTAACTCCGCAACGTAAGTCGCCAATCTTTGCAGGGCTTTTCGTGAAGATTTGCTTTGCCTAGTCGGTATCGCTAGGGTCTCGTTCCTCGAAATGACAAACTAGCTGAAATAATTATATAAACTACAATTCCAGAACAGCTTTCCATTTCTTCTTTACGAATCTTTTATCAGTAATAGAATAACTCAAAAATTAACTCAAAAAACTGCTTAAAACTTTCAATTTTCAATCAGTTGTATAGTCAAAATTAAAATTTTCAAGTTTTGAGCTTGTTTTTACTTCTAAATTTTACATTTTATATGTAAAAATAAAATTATGGTTTTAAATTGTAATTGAAATTGATGTTTGTGTTTTTCAATTGTAACTAATATCACATCTTTGCCCTATCAAATTAAAATTTAAAGAATTAAAATATAAAATTATGTGTGGAATTGTATGTGCCTTTGATCTTAAACAAAAAGCCGAAGCGTTAAGACCTCAAGTATTAGAAATGTCAAAAATCATTCGTCACCGCGGACCAGACTGGAGCGGAATTTACAGTAATGATAAAGCGATTCTTTCTCATGAGCGTTTGGCAATTGTAGATCCAGCTTCAGGAAAACAGCCTTTATTTACAGAAGACAAGAAATTAGTTTTAGCTGCAAATGGTGAGATTTACAACCACAGAGATTTGCGTAAACAATTTGAAGGAAAATATAAGTTTCAAACTGAAAGTGACTGTGAGGTTATTTTAGCACTTTACAGAGAAAAAGGAGTAAGCTTTGTTGATGAATTAAACGGAATCTTCGGTTTCGCAATTTATGATGTTGATAAAGACGAGTATTTCGTAGCTCGTGACCACATGGGAATTATTCCATTATATATTGGATGGGATCAGCACGGTACTTTCTACGTAGCTTCTGAGTTAAAAGCTTTAGAAGGATATTGTACAAAAATCGAATTATTCCCTCCGGGACATTATTTATCAAGCAAAGACGGTGAATTTGTACAATGGTACAAAAGAGATTGGACAGAATATGATGCAGTAAAAGACAATGAAACTAGCATTCCAGAAATCAGAAAAGCATTGGAAGCTGCAGTTCACAGACAATTAATGAGTGACGTTCCTTACGGAGTTTTACTTTCTGGAGGTTTAGATTCTTCTATTACTTCTGCTGTGGCCAAGAAATTTGCTCAAAAAAGAATTGAGTCAGATGATACTACAGATGCTTGGTATCCGCAATTGCACTCTTTCTCTGTTGGCTTGGAAGGTTCTCCAGATTTAGCAGCAGCGAGAAAGGTGGCAGATCATATCGGAACTATTCACCACGAAATTAAGTTTACAATCCAAGAAGGTTTAGATGCTGTTCGTGATGTAATTTACAACTTAGAAACGTATGATGTAACTACAGTTAGAGCTTCAACTCCAATGTGGTTAATGGCGAGAGTAATCAAATCTATGGGGATCAAAATGGTTCTTTCAGGAGAAGGAGCAGATGAGTTGTTTGGAGGATACTTATACTTCCACAAAGCACCAAACGCTAAAGAATTCCACGAAGAAAACGTTCGTAAATTAGGAAAACTTCATATGTACGATTGTTTACGTGCAAACAAAAGTTTGGCGGCTTGGGGAATCGAAGGACGTGTGCCATTCTTAGATAAAGAATTTATGGATGTTGCAATGCGCATCAACCCGCAAGATAAAATGATCAACAAAGAGCATCCGATGGAAAAATGGGTTGTTCGTAAAGCTTTTGAAGATATGCTTCCAGAAAGTGTTGCTTGGAGACAAAAAGAGCAATTTTCTGATGGAGTAGGATACAGCTGGATTGATACTTTGAAAGAAGTGGTAGCTAGAGAAGTTTCAGATGAACAATTGGCAAACGCTAGATTCAAATTCCCGTTACAAACTCCAACTTCAAAAGAAGAGTATTACTATCGTTCAATTTTTACAGAACATTTCCCAAGTGATGCCGCAGCATTATGTGTTCCTCAGGAAGCAAGTGTGGCTTGTAGTACAAAAATTGCTTTGGAGTGGGATGAAGCTTTCAAAAACTTAAACGATCCATCTGGAAGAGCAGTAGCAAATGTTCACGATGACGCTTATGTTAAATAATTAAGAGTTTAATTTTTAGAATTAGTATATATATTGCCGAAAGACGTTCTTTTATTAGAGCGTCTTTCTTGTCTAAAAAAGTTTCTGTTTTTCAATAGATTAAAATTAAAAGTTTTGGTAATCGATTAAAATTTATTTCCAATTTGACTTTCGTCGAAATAAAAGTTAAACACTGAAATTTTAGGATGTAAAATGTAGGAAAGCAGAAAATAATATTTAGTTTTGCTTTTAAGCGGAAATTTTAATGATTTTTTAATGTACAGCTTATTTGAGGCTGGTACATCAGAATAAAAATAAAAAATAAAATAGTATGTCTGGATTGTTAGCCGTTATTGGTAAAGGAAAAGACCCCAAGCTTGTAAAAGAACTTTCTGAGAGAATGTCACATCGCGGACCTGATGAGAGCGATATTCATATTATGGAAAATGGCAGTATACTTTGTCATGAAAGTCTGTCTATAATTGATCTTAATTCAGGAAAACAGCCTATTCAGGGAACGAACAAAGCATGGATGGTTCATGATGGAGAGATTTATAATTATCAAGAGCTTAAAAATACAGTTTTAAAGGACCATACGTTCAGAACTGAATCAGATTCAGAAGTTATTGTGCATCTGTATGAAGAATTCGGCTATGATTTCTGTAATAAATTGGATGGAGATTTTGCGTTTGTTGTAATTGATGGAGATAAATATATTGCAGGTCGTGACCCGATTGGAGTAAAACCTTTATATTATGGTTTAGATGAAAGAGGACGAATTTATTTTTCCTCAGAAATGAAATCTATTGCAGACCAGTGCAAATCTTTTTCTACTTTTCCCCCAGGACATTATTATACAGCAAAAACAGGCTTTGTAAAATACTATCGCCCAGAATACGAAGATCATAAAAACGCGACTCATGCACTAGATTTAGGGTTGATTCGTGAAAGTTTGATTCAAGCTACAAATAAGCGATTATTGGGCAATGTGCCTTTAGGAACTGTTTTGTCAGGAGGTTTAGACACTTCGTTGATTTCTTCTATTGCTTCTCGATTGCTAAAAGAAAAAGGACAAAAACTACATTCGTTTTCTATCGGATTAGATGCTGAAGCACCAGATAATATCGCAGCAAGAAAAGCGGCAGAATTTTTAGGAACAGAGCATCACGAAATCCATTTTTCTGTTGAAGAGGGAGTTAAAGCATTAGAAAAAGTAATTTATCATTTGGAGACATACGATATTATTTCTGTAAGATCTGGTGTTCCAATGTATTTGCTTTCTAAAGCTATTGCTGATCAAGGAATAAAAGTGATCTTGTCTGGCGAAGGAGCCGATGAGGTTTTTGGAGGACATTTGTATTTTAGAAATGCGCCATCAGAAGAAGAATTTCAAGATGAAACGATAGAAAGAGTGCAAAAGCTGTTTACAGCCGATTTGCTTCGTGCAGATAAAACAACAATGGCAAATGGTTTAGAAATCCGAGTTCCGTTTTTGGATACCGAATTTTTAGATGTTGCGATTCGAATTAAAACAGAAGAAAAACAGCCAAAAACTTATGATGGTGTTGAGAAATATATTCTAAGAAAAGCGTTTGACACTGAAGATGCTTATTTACCGTCGGAAGTTTTATGGCGTCAGAAAGAGCAGTTTTCTGATGGTGTAGGATATAATTGGGTAGATGAGTTAATCGAATATTGTGCATCTCAGGTTACAGATGAGCAATTAGCTGGTGCAAGTGCCGAATTTCCGTATAATTCGCCAACGACGAAAGAAGCATACTTGTATCGATCGATTTTCCATAAATACTATCCACAGGTCAGTGCGGCGCAAACCGTTCGTAAATGGATACCAAAATGGCAGGAAAACCTTGATCCAAGCGGAAGAGCAAATGCAGCCCATTTGAATGGTAATTTTGAAACGGTAAAATCTGGAGTAGTGGTTTAAAAGTTAAATTCTAAAATAAAATAAATTACAAATTCCATTTTAGGAACTTAATGTAAAAAAGCCGAAATGCATCAAAAATGTAGTTTCGGCTTTTTGTATATATTGGAATTTCATTTTTGGAATTGGCAATTTCTATAAATAAAATTTCCAGAATTAAATTTTTCAATTTTTGCATTATTTCCAGTTTTGGAATTTGGAATTTCAGAAAATTGGAATTTAAATTCATTTTTAAGTCTATTTTTAGGTTTTTCAGACAATTGTGTTGATAACTTAAGTGCTTTAAGTCGTATTTTACTGGGTATATAGCTCGCGTTTTTATATATTTGCGTGTTAGACAGTAAATACATTTTTAGAATAAATTATATGAGCGAAGAAATCAAGAAGAACAATTATTCAGCAGATAGTATTCAGGCATTAGAAGGAATGGAGCACGTAAGAATGCGTCCATCAATGTATATTGGAGATGTAGGGGTTCGAGGACTGCATCATTTAGTTTATGAGGTTGTTGATAACTCTATTGATGAGGCCATGGGAGGGCATTGTGATACGATTAGTGTTGCAATAAACGAAGATGGTTCTGTTACAGTTGAAGATAACGGACGTGGTATTCCAGTTGATTTGCATAAAAAAGAGGGTGTTTCTGCACTTGAGGTTGTAATGACAAAGATTGGTGCCGGAGGTAAATTCGACAAAGATTCATATAAAGTTTCAGGAGGTTTGCACGGGGTTGGGGTTTCTGTAGTAAATGCCCTTTCTGTTCACATGAAATCTACTGTATTTAGAGAAGGTAAAATTTATGAGCAGGAATACGAAAGAGGTAAATCTTTATATCCAGTAAAACAAATTGGAGAGACTGATAAACGAGGAACTCGTCAGACTTTCTATCCAGATGATACGATCTTTACTCAGACTACTGAGTTTTCATATGATACACTTTCAGCGCGTATGCGTGAGCTTTCTTTCTTGAATAAGGGAATTACAATTACCTTTACAGATAAGAGAGAAGTGGATGAAAAAGGCGAATTTAGAAGTGAAGTATTTCATTCTGATGAAGGTCTTAAAGAATACATTCGTTACTTAGACGGTAACCGTGAGCCAATTGTTTCTCACGTTATCAGTATGGATAATGATAAAGGGGAAATTCCAGTTGAGGTTGCCTTAATTTACAATACAAGTTATACAGAGAACATTTTCTCTTACGTAAATAATATCAATACTCACGAAGGAGGAACGCACTTACAAGGTTTTAGAAGTGGTTTGACAAGAACGCTTAAAAAATATGCAGATGCTTCTGGTTTATTAGATAAGTTAAAATTCGAAATTTCTGGAGATGACTTCCGTGAAGGATTAACAGCTATTATTTCGGTAAAAGTATCTGAACCTCAATTTGAAGGTCAAACGAAAACTAAGCTTGGAAACAGAGAGGTTGTTTCTCCAGTTTCTCAAGCGGTTGGAGAAATGCTGGAGAATTATTTGGAAGAAAATCCAAATGATGCGAAATTAATTATCCAAAAAGTAATCCTAGCAGCTCAGGCTCGTCACGCAGCGAAAAAAGCGCGTGAAATGGTACAGCGTAAAACCGTTATGGGTGGTGGCGGATTGCCAGGTAAATTATCTGACTGCTCTGAGCAAGATCCAGCAAGATGTGAGGTTTATCTTGTCGAGGGAGATTCGGCTGGTGGAACAGCAAAACAAGGACGTGATCGTAACTTTCAAGCGATTCTGCCATTACGTGGTAAAATCTTGAACGTTGAAAAAGCGATGCACCATAAAGTATTCGAAAACGAAGAGATTAGAAATATCTTTACTGCTTTAGGAGTAACAGTAGGAACTGCAGAAGATAGTAAAGCATTAAATCTAGAAAAACTAAGATATCATAAGGTAATCATCATGTGTGATGCCGATGTCGATGGTAGCCACATTTCTACCTTAATATTAACGTTCTTCTTCCGTTTCATGAAAGAACTTATCGAAGAAGGTCACGTTTACATTGCAGCACCACCTTTATACTTAGTTAAAAAAGGAAACAAAAAAGAATATGCTTGGAATGATGTTCAGCGTGATCAAGCTAACGAAAGAATGGGAGGAAGTGCCAATATTCAGCGTTATAAAGGTCTTGGGGAGATGAACGCGGAGCAATTATGGGAAACTACAATGGATCCGAATTTCAGAACTTTACGCCAAGTAAATATTGATAGTCTTGCAGAAGCTGATCAAGTTTTCTCTATGTTGATGGGTGATGAAGTGCCGCCTCGTAGAGAATTTATCGAGAAAAATGCAGTTTATGCAAATATTGATGCATAAAATAAAAATTTAATAATTCCAATTCGTTTAATTGTTTAAATTTACTAGACAATTAAACGAATTGTCTTTTTAAAGAATAGACAAAATTAATAACCGATAAAGTATAAAATATGAAAGTTACCATTGTAGGAGCAGGAAATGTTGGAGCTACATGTGCGGATGTTATTTCTTATAGAGGAATTGCTAGCGAAGTAGTATTGTTGGATATTAAAGAAGGTTTTGCCGAAGGTAAAGCATTGGATATTACACAATGTGCGACAAATACTGGTTTTAATACTAAAGTATCTGGCGTTACCAACGATTATTCTAAAACTGCAGGAAGCGATGTAGTAGTAATTACATCAGGAATTCCGAGAAAACCGGGAATGACGAGAGAAGAATTAATTGGTATCAATGCAGGAATTGTTAAAACAGTTGCTGAGAACGTGCTAAAGTATTCTCCTAATACAATTATTGTTGTAGTTTCCAATCCGATGGATACCATGACGTATTTGGCTTTAAAAGCTACAGGTCTTCCAAAAAACAGAATTATAGGTATGGGGGGGGCTTTAGATAGTTCTCGTTTTAGAACGTATCTTTCATTAGCTTTAGACAAACCAGCAAATGATATTTCGGCAATGGTAATTGGAGGTCATGGAGATACTACTATGATTCCGTTAACGCGTTTAGCTTCTTATAACGGTATTCCGGTGTCGCAGTTTCTTTCGGAAGAAGTATTGCAGAAAGTTGCCGCAGATACAATGGTAGGAGGTGCAACTCTTACAGGTCTTCTAGGGACTTCTGCATGGTATGCGCCAGGAGCTTCTGTTGCATATTTAGTGGATAGTATTTTGAACGATCAGAAAAAAATGATTGCATGCTCTGTTTTGGTAGAAGGAGAATATGGGCAAAATGATATCTGTATAGGAGTGCCTTGTATAATTGGTAAAAACGGTGTAGAAGAAATTTTAGATATAAACTTAAACGATCAGGAAAAGGCTTTATTTGCGAAAAGTGCAGATGCAGTTCGTAGTATGAATGATGCCTTAAAAACGATTTTAGTATAATAAAAACGGCAAAAAAGAAAAGAAGCTGCACTTTTGCAGCTTTTTTTTTGAGATTAATTAATAAATAAATTGGTTAATATTTTCGTTAATTATATATTTGCTCGGTTTAAAAAAAAATTGGTAATTCGTGATCTCGTTTTTTTGTTTTAAAAAATCATGTCAGGGCTTATTTTATGGGACTTTAAAACAAAAACAAAAATAAAACATAATTAATTTTTAGTAATAATGCAGAATAAAGGACTTATTAAATTTTTCGCAATTCTATTTGCATTGGTAAGTATTTACCAACTATCATTCACTTTTGTGGCAAATGGTGTCAAAAGTGAAGCTAAAGCTTTTGCAGGAGATAATCCTGATAAAGAGCTGAAATATTTAGATTCTATTGGTAAAGAAAAAGTATTAAACCTTGGTTTTACTGATTTCACTTATAACGAAGTGAAAAACAAACAGCTTAATAAAGGTCTTGACTTAGAAGGAGGAATCAACGTAATTCTTCAAATTTCTATTAAAGATGTATTAAAAGGTTTGGCTAATAATTCTAAAAATCCAGTTTTTAATAAATCATTAGCTGATGCATCTGCAAATTTAGAAGGAAACAAAACGTATTTAAATAAGTTTTTTGAAGCTTTTGAAGCAAATTCAAAAGGAACTGTAAAACTTGCATCTCCAGATATTTTCGCTAACAGAAGTCTTCAAGGAGAAGGTGGAGTAGACTTTCAAATGTCTGATGCGCAAGTTCAAAAAGTTATCAAAAGAAAAGTTGATGAGTCTGTAGAAAGTGCTTTTAAAGTATTAAGAGAGCGTATCGACAAATTTGGTGTTACACAGCCAAACATCCAGAAATTAGGAGAAACAGGAAGAATCTTAGTAGAGCTTCCAGGTGCTAAGGATGTTGATAGAATTAAAAAATTATTAGGTGGAAAAGCTCAATTAGAGTTCTGGGAAACTTATAAAATTGAAGAAATTGGTAATTTCTTAGTTTCAGCTAACGAGGCTTTGAAGAAAACTGAAGTTAAGAAAACTGAAACTAAAACAGTTGCTAAAGATTCATTAAATGCATTATTAACTGATGCTAAAGATTCTTCAGAAGTTAAAAAAGGAAACAATCCTTTATTTGATAAAATAATTGGTAACGGTGGTGGACCAGTTTTAGGTTACTTTGCTCCTAAAGATACTGCAACTATCAATGATTATTTTAAAAGACCAGAAATTAGAGTTTTATTAGCAGCTGACCAACACTATGCAAAATTTGTATGGAGTAAGCCAACAACTATTAAAGATCCAAAAGCTAAAGATGCAAAAAGTGCAGCTGATATCGAAGTTGTAGAATTATACGCTTTAAAAGGAAACAGAGACAATACTCCAGCAATGAGCGGTGGTGTTGTAACTGATGCAAAAGATACTTTTGACCAAATGGGTAAACCTGCAGTTTCTATGCAGATGAACAGCCAAGGTGCTAAAGTTTGGGAAGAACTTACAGGAAGAGCATTTGCTCAAAAAAGCTACATTGCTATTGTATTAGATGATATCGTATATTCTGCTCCAGGTGTAACAAGCGGTCCTATTGCTGGAGGAAGATCTGAGATTACAGGTTCATTTGATGTAGCTGAAACTAAAGATTTAGCTAACGTATTAAATGCAGGTAAATTACCAGCTTCTGCAGATATTATCCAGTCAACTGTTGTAGGTCCATCTTTAGGACAAGCGGCTATTGATGCAGGTACAATTTCTTCTGTATTAGGTTTCTTATTAGTTTGTGTTTGGATGGTATTCTATTATGGTAAAGCTGGTTGGTATGCAAACCTTGCGTTATTATTAAACTTACTATTCTTATTCGGAATTATGGCAAGTTTTGGTTTTGTATTGACATTACCAGGTATTGCAGGTATCGTGTTAACATTAGGTACTGCGGTAGATGCGAATATTATTATCTACGAAAGAGCGAAAGAGGAATTACGTGAAGGAAAATCTCTTTCTGAAGCAGTTCAAGCTTCTTACGGATGGCATGGTGCAATGCGTTCTATTATTGATGCTAACGTTACTCACGTTTTAACTGGAGCTATCTTATTTATTTTCGGAACAGGTCCTATTAAAGGTTTCGCATTAACATTATTAATTGGTATCGTAACTTCATTGTTTACTTCTATCTTTATTGCTAGAATTTTCATTGACAGAAATATTGCTGGAAAAGGTGATTTAACTTTCTCTACAAACATTACTAAAAACTGGTTTACAAACTTCCACTTTGACTTTATCAAGATTAAAAAATTCACTTACATCTTCTCTTCAATTGTAGTTGTAGTAAGTTTAGTTTCTATTTTCTTTGTTAACGGATTAGATGAAGGTGTTGATTTTGTTGGAGGAAGAACTTTCCAAGTTAAATTCGAAAAACCAGTTGATGCTACTGCAGTTTCAGATGAATTATCTGCTGCTTTCGGTACGCCAGTTGAAGCTAAAATTTTAGGTGATGATGATCAATTGAAAATCACAACTAAATATAAAATTAAAGAAGACGGTGTAGCAATTGACGAAGAAGTAAACCAAAAATTATACGCTGCTTTACAGAAATATTTCCCAAATACAACATACGATAAATTTATCAACTCATTTGATGGTAAAAGAGTAGGTGTGTTGCAAGCTTCTAAAGTTGGAGCTTCTATCTCTGAGGATATTAAAACTAACTCTTACTGGGCAGTTCTTGGTGCTATGGCGGTTATTTTCTTATACTTAATGGTTTCTTTCCGTAAATGGCAATATTCATTAGGTGCGATTGCAGCTGTTGCACACGACGTAATCTTCGTATTAGGAGTTTACTCATTATGCTACAAATTCATGCCATTCCACATGGAAATGGATCAGCACTTTATCGCTGCGATCTTAACAGTAATTGGTTACTCTATGAACGATACTGTAATCGTATTTGACAGGGTTAGAGAGTTTATCATCGGAAACCGTAAAGGAAGTTTCGAAGATATAGTAAACGCTTCTATTAATACTACATTATCTAGAACATTGAATACTTCATTAATGATGATTATCGTATTATTAACGATGTTTATCTTCGGTGGAGAGTCTATCAGAGGATTTATCTTCGCAATGTTAATTGGTATTATCGTTGGTACTTACTCTTCATTATTTATCGCTACGCCAGTATTGGTTGACACGATTTCAAGTGATGAGAAACACACAATCGAAGACAAACACAATAAGGCATAATTAAAAACCTTATTCTAAATAAAAAAAAAGATCCAGTGAAAGCTGGATCTTTTTTTTATGTTTGTACCTGCCAACCAAAAACAAATTATGATTCTTAGACAAATATTCTTTGTGCTTTTTTTATTCGCGGTATTCCAGCTTAATGCGCAAGAGAAAAACAGTAATTTCAGAGTAGGTTTGAGTTATGGTTTTGGAAGTGAATTTAGTAACACGGATTATACTTTTGAGAATCATTTTTATAAAGCACAACTCTATTACAAAATAAAAGAGACTAAGAATTTTGTTTATGAAGTTTTAATTCAACCCGAAATCAATTTTGGAAAGCACCAATTGTTGAATTATTATTTTGTTAAACCAGAGATGCCCAATTTCGAACAGAAAAGAATAGAATATATGAAACTAAAAGAGGTGAGGGAATATGTTCTTAATATTGGTTTTATAGTTAGAAAGCCCATTGGTAAGATCTTTTCGGTTTATGCATTAGGAAGTGTTGGTCCACTTATTACAGATACAGAAACAGAAAGAATGTCTAAAGGTTTTGCTTTTGCCGATGTTTTTGCGCTTGGTTTTACTGTTGATTACAATAAATTCCGGTTTGATGTGCGTCCTAGTGTGAGGCATGTTTCGAATGCTGGTTTAGGAAGCAGTAATGCAGGTTATAACACCAAGAATATCGAATTTGGTATTTCGTACCAGTTATAAAAAGAAAAAGCCCAATATTTGAATACTGGGCTTTTTTATTGAATTGTAAATTGTTCTTTATGATTCTGCTAAAGGATTTCTCTGTGTTCTAATGACAAAGAAAAGCCCGATAATGATAAATGGTATACTTAACCATTGTCCTGTTGAAAATAAGCCTAATTCGCTCTCAAAACCGCCTTGGCTTTCTTTTACAAACTCTACGATGAAACGTACAACGAATAAAAGCACTAAAAACAATCCGAATAATAGACCAGATTTAAGTCTTGCATTTGTTTTCCAGTATAAAAAGTATAGAATAGCAAAAACAAAAACATAACAGATTGCTTCGTAAAGCTGAGTAGGATGTCTTGAAGGTACTTCGGCTAATAAATTAGCAAATCTTGGGTCTGAAACGATTGCATTATAAGCTTCTTTTGGATCTGCTATTCCTGTTTTTTGAACTGCTTCAGCCTTACTGAATTTATCATGAAGGAAACGGATTCCAAAAGCAGAGTCAGTTTCGTTTCCGATAATTTCTGAGTTAAAGAAATTCCCTAAACGAACAAAGATAGCACCGCTCGCAACTGGAATTACAACACGGTCTAAAATCCATAATAAAGGACGCTTTAATATTTTTTTACTGTAATAATACATGGCAACAATAATCGCAATTGCTGCTCCGTGACTTGCTAATCCTTGGAAACCGGTAAATTGAAATTCTGGTTCGAATCTAACTGGAAGGAAAATTTCTAGTAAATGATTTCTGAAATATTCCCAATCGTAAAATAAAACATGACCTAAACGAGCTCCAATTAAAGTGGCTAATACTGTCCAAACAAATAAAGAATCTAGTTTTTCTATTGATTCGTTTTCTCTTTCGAACATCTTTTTCATTAGGAACCATCCTAAACCAAAAGCAATTACAAACATTAAGCTGTAATAGCGAATCATAAAAAATCCTAAGTTGATTCCCTCAGAAGGATTCCAAACTAAATTTAAGGCGTGTGTCATGTATTGATTTTTTTTATATAGCTGTAAAAATAAATATTTAATGTAAAGTACCGCTTTCTAAAAAGTTAATGTTTGTGGTTGCATTTCTTTTCTGGTACAGGATCATATCCGCTTCTTCCCCAAGGGTGGCAGCTTAAGATGCGTTTAATACCTAAAAAACCACCATAGAACAATCCGTGAATTTGCAGTGCTTGAATCATATAAGTTGAACAAGTTGGTTCAAATCTGCAGGCGGCAGGTGTAAAAGGCGAAATCGCAGTCTGATAAAAACGGACTAACAATACAAACGGATATATTAGAATTTTTGAAAACATATTTTTTGTATCAGTTAGTTTAGTGGTCAGTGTTTAGTTTTTTAGTGTCAGTCAGTATAAAGTTTGAAACTGAATACTAAAAAACTGAACACTGATCACTTTTTTTATTGAATGCTAAATGTAGTTCCTTCTTTTCCGTCTTTAAGCTGAATTCCTAAAGCGATTAATTGATCACGAATCTGGTCAGAAAGCGCAAAGTTTTTGTCTGCTCTCGCCTGATTTCTCATTTCGATAAGCATGTTTACCACGCCATCTAGTTTGTCGCTATCGCCATCGGCAGCTTTGTCATCGCTAAGTCCTAAAACGTCATATACAAAAGCGTTTACCGCTGTTTTAAAATCAACTAAATCATTCGCAGAAATAGTTTCTTTGCCATCTTTTAATAGGTTGATGTAACGAACAGCTTCAAACAATTGCGCAATTAAAATTGGCGTATTGAAATCGTCATTCATAGCATCGTAGCAAAGCTGTTTCCATGCTGCAAAATCTATAGAGCTAGAAGCACTTGCATTGATATTTGGTAAAGCATCTAGTGCTTCCATTAATCTTTTGTATCCTTTCTCAGCTGCAACAATGGCATCATCAGAAAAGTCTAAAATGCTTCTATAATGTGCTTGAAGCATGAAAAAACGAGTCACAGAAGCAGAAAATGGTTTACTTAAGATGTTATTATCTCCGCTAAGAATCTCACCTGGAAGAATGTTATTTCCAGTCGATTTTGCCATTTTCTTTCCGTTTAAGGTAAGCATGTTAGCATGCATCCAGTAATTTACTGGAGCTTGGCCAGTGCAAGCTTCGTTTTGAGCAATTTCACATTCGTGGTGAGGGAATTTTAAATCCATTCCGCCTCCGTGAATGTCAAAATGATTGCCAAGATATTTGGTGCTCATTGCCGTACATTCTAGATGCCATCCTGGGAAACCATCGCTCCAAGGAGAAGGCCATCTCATAATATGTTCTGGCTCTGCTTTTTTCCACAACGCAAAATCCTGCGGATTTCTCTTGTCTGACTGTCCGTCAAGATCACGCGTGTTAGCCAACATATCATCGATATTTCTACCGCTTAAAATACCGTAATTGTTAGTCTCGTTATATTTTACAACATCAAAATATACCGATCCATTAGCGACATAAGCGATGCCTTTATCGATAATTTTTTTAATAATTTCAATTTGCTCAATAATATGTCCAGTTGCTGTAGGCTCGATACTTGGTGGTAAAAAGTTGAATGCCTTTAGAATATTATGAAAATCAACAGTGTAACGCTGTACTACTTCCATTGGTTCCAATTGTTCTAAACGTGCTTTTTTAGCAATTTTATCTTCACCTTCATCGACGTCGTCTACAATATGTCCAACATCGGTGATATTTCGAACATAGCGAACTTTATAATCCAAATGAAGAAAATATCTAAAAATTACATCAAAAGACATAAAAGTTCTCACGTTTCCTAAATGGACATTACTATATACGGTAGGTCCACAAACATACATTCCAACGTTTCCTTCATGGATTGGTTTGAAATCTTCTTTATCACCCGAAAGTGAATTGTATATTTTTAGAGGTTGTGTTGTATATAATGGCATATTAAGTTTATTGATGTTTTATAGGAGCTAATCCTGCTATCAGCTATATCTTTTATGGTGAACCCCACCATAAAAGGATGCCGCTTCTATCAGGGCTAGATCATAAATATAATAGAAATAACCGTAAAAAAATTAAAACTGCGTTTCCAGTTTGATATAGTCAAGAAATTCTCTCTTCGTTTGAGGATCTTTGAATTTTCCGCCGAACTCAGAAGTTACTGTACTGCTTTCGATATCTTTAATTCCGCGAGAATTTACGCAAAGGTGTTTTGCGTCGATCACACAGGCAACATCTTCTGTTCCTAGAGCTTTTTGAAGTTCCTGAACAATCTGCATAGTTAGACGCTCCTGTACTTGAGGTCTTTTAGCATAATACTCAACAATACGGTTCATTTTTGATAAACCAATCACGCGTCCGCTTGAGATATAAGCAACGTGAGCACGCCCGATAATTGGCAGTAAGTGGTGTTCGCAAGTAGAATAAACTGTAATGTTTTTTTCTACGAGCATTTCGCCATATTTGTAATTATTGTCAAAAGTAGAAGCTTTTGGCTGTTTTGCAGGATTAAGACCTCCAAAAATTTCTTTTACAAACATTTTTGCAACTCGGTTTGGAGTTCCTTTAATGCTGTCATCTGTCAAATCCATTCCTAATGTTTGCAGAATGCTTTCGACATCTTTTTTAATTTTTTCTATTTTTTCTTCATCAGTGATGTCAAAAGCATCCTCTCTTAAAGGGTTTTTTGCATTACTGCTGAAGTGACTGTCACCTATTTCGTCTAAAAAATCTTCGTTATTTATCATTAAGAACTACTATTATAATGTGGTATATCTTTTTAAGGCGGTAAAGATAATTAATAAATAGGAAACCTATTCTATGGTTTTTAGGATTTAATTGCTGCTTTTTGGATATAATTTAAAATTTGAAGATAAATACTATTATTAAAAATAAAAAAGACAACAACGAAAAACGTTATTGTCTTTTTAAAGTGTATTATAATGAATTGATTATCTGTTATTGTAAACGAATAAAGCTTCCTTTAAAATGTTTACGGCTGTAATCAAATCTTTTTTGTTTAAAACATAGGCAATACGAACCTGATTAAGTCCCATTCCAGGTGTAGAATAAAAACCTTTAGCAGGAGCAATCATTACAGTTTCGCCATTTAAATCATAACTTTCAAGAAGCCATTGTGCAAAATCATCTGAATCTTCTATTGGAAGTTCGGCAATACAATAAAAAGCACCTTTTGGTTTTGTAACCACAACACCATCAATCTTGTTTAATTCAGCAATTAAAGTGTTTCGGCGCTCTTTGTATTCGCCAATTACTTCGTCAAAATAACTTTGCGGTGTGTCTATTGCAGCTTCACAAGCAATCTGTTCAATAGTTGGCGGGCTCAAACGCGCCTGGGCAAACTTCATTACAGTTGATAAAACATCTTTGTTTTTTGTCACCAAACAG
The DNA here is from genome assembly GCF_039581425.1 of Flavobacterium movens. NCBI lineage: Bacteria > Pseudomonadati > Bacteroidota > Flavobacteriia > Flavobacteriales > Flavobacteriaceae > Flavobacterium > Flavobacterium movens. Next base: position 259,539 of record NZ_JBCPXY010000003.1, on the reverse strand, counting down.
CCAATTCTAGCTCCGCACATACTGTAACGTTTAGAAACAGAATCAACCATGATTACATTTTGCTGTACATCTTCTAAATTCATTACAGAAAAGTGCACATCATCGCCATCGTATAAAAATTCACGATAAACTTCATCAGCGATTAAGTATAGATCATGTTTTTTAATCAAATGCGCTAATTGTTTAATTTCGGCTTCAGAGTATAAATATCCAGTCGGATTTCCAGGGTTGCAAATCAGAATGGCTTTTGTTCGTGGTGTTATTAGTTTTTCAACTTCATCAATGCTCGGCAAAGCAAATCCAGTTTCTATAGTAGAAACAAGAGGTACTACAGTTGCACTTGTAGAAGAAGCAAACGCATGATAATTAGCATAAAAAGGTTCTGGGATAATAATTTCATCTCCAGGATCTGTAATTGTGGCCAGTGCAAAAAGTAAGGCTTCAGAACCACCAGTTGTTACAATGATGTCTTCTGTGTTAACGTTTACGTTTTGGCGCTGGTAAAATTGTGCTAATTTTTTTCTATAGCTTTCATATCCGGCAGACGGACTGTATTCTATAAGAGTCAAATCAATATTTTTTACCGCCTCGATGGCCACTTCCGGTGTCTTGATATCCGGTTGACCAATGTTTAAGTGATACACCTTGTGTCCTTTTTTCTTTGCTAAATCAGCAAAAGGAGCCAGCTTGCGTATCGGAGATTCGGGCATGTTTTTTCCCTTGAGTGAAATTGTCGGCATGAGTATAAATTATTGAAGTGCAAATTTGCATTTTTTTTTCCAATTTAACGTAAACAATACAAGGACTTGCGAAAATGTAACAATAATAAATATATTTACTAATTTTATAATAAAATATTGTCAATGAAAAAATATATAGTATTGTTTTTTGGGTTATTCTTACCTTTTTTGCTTTTCGGGCAAGGCGATTTTTTATTAGAAAACAATGCAACAAAGGCTACGATTCCTTTTAAACTGATTAATAATCTTGTTTTTATTCCTATAAAAGTAAACGGAGTTGAGCTAAATTTTCTTTTGGATTCAGGAGTTGAAGAAACAATTCTGTTTAGTATGGAAGAAAAGCAGGAAGTCAGTTTTAACAATGTGGAGAAAATAAAGCTACGTGGTTTAGGAAGCGAAGAAGAAATAGAAGGCCTAAAATCAACTAAAAATATTCTCGAAACGCATGGTCTAAAATCAAAAGACCATATGGTATTTATTATTTTAGATCAAAGCTTCAATTTATCTTCTCATATCGGAATTCCTGTTAACGGAATTATCGGTCATAAATTCTTTAGAAATAATTTTGTTGAAGTCAATTATCAAAAAAGAAAAATAATAGTGCATGCTAATAATGCTAAGTTTGAAGAAAAGCTAAACAGAAAGTTTAAAAAAGTTCCGATTACCATAGAAAAGTCAAAACCTTACATTATGACAACGGCTACTGTGAACAATCAAGAAATTCCAGCAAAACTTTTAATTGATATTGGAAACAGTGATGCTTTCTGGATTTTTGAAAATGATAAAATAAAACTCCCAAATAAAAATTTTCCTGATTTTCTTGGAAAAGGATTTAGTGGCGACATTGAGGGGCATAGAGCCAAAATTGATAAATTTTCGATTGACGAATTTGATTTTAAAAAACCAATTGTCTCTTTTCCTGATTCAGCTTCAATTCGAAACGTTAAGATGGTCCCAGGACGTATCGGGTCTGTAGGGGGCGAAGTCTTAAAACGATTTACTCTGGTTTTGGATTATAAAGGAAAAAAACTATACCTAAGAAAAAACAGCAAATATGCAGAGCCGTTTACCTATAATAAGAGCGGAATCACGATTCAGCACAATGGACTTCAATGGGTTCAGGAAACAGTACATTTAGAAACAGTTCAGGTGGCTTCTACAATTGATGAATTGCAAGACAAAGACAAAAACAACAATAATTTTAAATACAAATTTGCTCTTAAACCTGTTTACGAGATTGTTAATGTAAGGAAGAATTCTGCAGCCGAAAAATGCGGATTACGCAAAGGTGATGTTGTCGTCAGTATTAATAATGCTCAGCCCTATAAATATAGTCTTGAGCAGATCAATAACCTTTTGAAATCGGAAGATGATATTTGGATTAATATGGAAGTAGAACGAAATAGTGTTGTACTTAAATTTAGATTCAAATTAGAAGACGAACTGTAAAAACTATTGAATTGTAGTTTCTTTAATTATTGGGAAACCACGTTTTATGATGCTGTATTGCAGAAACATCTTTTTTTTGTGAAAATAAGTTTACTAAAAATTAGTTTTTTTGTTAAATATTTTCTTATGTTTAGCAAAAATTTAATCTATGGCAAAAAACTACATAAGCTATTTATATTTTGTATTGTTTTTTATAGTTTTTAATCCCTTTTTTTCAAAACTAGCAGCCCAATGTGCTGGCAATGATAACACAAACGAATTGATTTGTGATGTTACAAATCCTATTTATCAATCTGTAAATTTATTTTCTTTATTAGGTGGTTCTCCTATTCCTGGAGGAACTTGGACAGATAATAATAACCTAAGAGGGCTAAATACTTCTACTGGTGTTTTGAATGCTCAGCTTATTCGTGCAGGAGGAACTTACAAGTATACTTATACAGCTCCTGCAACTTCGGGATGTACAGATAATAAAGCTGTCATTACCATTACCATAGGAGCATACGTTGGGGTTGGATCGGAAGTGACAGTTTGTAATGAAGATGACTCTTTTAATCTTTTTACGGCTTTTGACAGTAAAGTGATGGGGCCACATACAAACGGCAGATTTACTTACATTACAGGAGAGCCTGCCGAAAATCCGATAAAGATTGGGGGTATAAAAACCAAAACTACGCTTCGTTTTGTCTATACCGTACCCGCTGTGCTTGCCTGTTCTCCAGACGAAAAATCGACTAATCTTGAAGTTACAGTTTTGATAGCTCCAAAAGAAGGAAAACCGGCAGATCTAATTTTATGTGGAACTACTGATTTGGATGCATACACTGATTTAAATTTAAATGATCAGCTTACTGATGAAGACCCCGGTGGTACGTGGACAGGAATAGGAATAACTTCTCCTACAGATCATAATATTAATCTACAAGAATTGTTTGATGCGAACGGGCCTGGAGAATATGCTTACATTTATAAAGTTTTAGCAATTCCTGACAATAATATATGTCCTGATAAAGAAGCTACAGTAAAAATAACTCTTGAAAAAAGACTTGATTTTACAGGGGCTAAAATCGTAGTTAATAAAGATATCTGCGAATCGGAAATTGCGATAGCAACTTACTCGGCAAAAATTACACAGGGACCAGATCCTATTCCGAATGGCGAATATAAAGTTTCTTATACCGTTGTTGGGCCAGGAATATCTGTTTCAAATGCAAAGACCGCAAATTTTGTAAATGGAGAACTTAATTTTCCAATAGAAACAGCTTATTTTAATCGGGTTGGTAAATACAATATTACGGTCACCAATATAGTATCAACATCAAGTAAAGGAAAATGCGTTAACATTTTTAGTCCATTTGCAACTATTTTAACGATTTATCCGTTACCGCGATTGACGAATGCTTCATTAACAGCACTCGCAGTTTGTCAAAATGATGATGCAGTAATTCAAGTTACTGCACCCAATTTACTAGATGGAAATTATCGCATTTCTTATAATGTGAATGGAGATAATCTTGCTCTTGGTGAAACGGCAGAAATGCTTGCCGCTGGTGGAAAAGCCTCTTTTGTAGTTCCAGGAAACCTGAGCACCAGAAGCGGATTATCAGTAATTACCATTTATAGTATTACCAATATCACAAATCCTGCACCTCAATGCAGTAATACAGCAAATGTGGCCGGAAATCTAAATATAAATCCATTGCCAAATGCAGTAACTGTGGTTGCAAAAGTTAATGATTATTGTTTGAATGCTCCAGTTTCTGTAGCAGTTTCGGGATTAGGAAGCTTAACCAACGCCAGTATTTCTTATACATTGTCTGAAAGCAATTTTTCATCTGTTCAAACTATTACTAAAGCTGTAACAAATGGTAAATTAGATTTTATAATTCCGGCTGAATTGCTTTTAAATACAGGCGTCACAAAAATTACATTATTGAATTTAACCAGTACGGTTACAAATTGTGATGTAGACTTAATCAATGTTACAGATGATTTCATAATAAATCCAATTCCACCAGCGCCAATTGTTCTAGATCAAAATTTTTGTAAGGTTGATGAAGCGGTAATTGCTAATTTAGAACCGAAAGGAACTCAATATAAATGGTATAATTCGGCAACAGCAACAACACCGCTTGCTTCTGATTATGTTTTAAAAACAGAAGATTACTTCGTTAGAGAAACTTCTACAGCAGGCTGTGTTTCAGAACCTGCCAAGGTTACGGTAATTATTTACGATACTCCTGCACCGGAAATGAATGAAACGGCAGATTTTTGTGGATTGGCAAACCCAAAAATAAGTGATTTGTCTAATAAAACAAATGTTCCAACAACAGTAGCTTGGTATGATGCTGTAGATGGAAATCTATTGCCTTCAACCACAATGTTAGTTCATAATGCAACTTATTATGGATACGATTTGAATGAAGTAACACGATGTTTGTCAGATAATTATAAAGAAGTAAAAGTTTCACTTCAGGACTGTGAGGTTGCTCAATACGATTTTTTTATCCCAGACGGATTTTCTCCAAACGGAGATGGGGTAAACGATTCGTTTGTGATAAAAGATATTGAATTTTTATATCCAAATTATACACTTGAAATTTATAACAGATACGGAAACGGAATGTATAAAGGAGATAATAGTAAACCTGCTTGGGATGGCAAAAATTACGAAAAGAGCGGTATCGCAGCTGGTATTGCGCCCAACGGAGTTTATTTTTATGTACTGCATTTCAATAAAGACAATAAACCGCCCAAACAAGGCCGTCTTTATTTAAATCGCTAAACCACTTTTTACATTTTAATATAATTTTCAAATGAAAAAAATAATACTCGTTATAAATTTCCTTTTCTGTTTATCCATTTCTGCCCAGCAAGATCCCGAATACACGCATTATATGTACAATATGAGTGTAGTTAATCCGGCTTATGCTACAGGTATTCCTGCCATGATGAATTTTGGAGGATTGTACAGAACACAGTGGGTAGGGGCAGTTGGAGCTCCAAAAACATTTACATTTTTCGGTCACACCGCCATTTCAGATAAAATAGAAGCTGGTATCTCATTTGTCTCAGATGATATTGGAGATGGAGCCAAAAAGGAAAATAATGTTTATGCTGATTTTGCATACGTTTTAAAATTGGGCGGACAAAATAAATTATCATTGGGTTTAAAAGCAGGTTTTTCATCCATGCAGACCAATTTTAATGGTTTTCAATTCACAGATCCTCAAACCGATCTAGCTTTTGCAGAAAATATAAATGCAACAAAACCAAACATTGGAGTAGGAGCCTACTATTTTATAGATAATTTATATGTTGGATTATCTGTGCCAAATCTGCTGAAATCCAAATACATTGAAGAAAAGTCAGGGATTAATGCTTTTGGTTCTGAAGAAATACATACTTTTTTAACCGCAGGTTATGTTTTTCAGCTGAATGATGCATTGAAATTGAAACCCGCATTTATGTCAAAATTTGTAAAAGGCGCGCCAATAACGTTAGATATTACAGCCAATGTTCTGTATAATGAAAAATTTGAATTTGGAGCCGCCTATAGAATCGATGATTCGGTAAGTGCATTATTTAATATTAATGTTACGCCGACCCTAAGAGTGGGTTATGCTTACGATTATACGCTCACAAACTTCGGACAGTTTAATTCTGGAACACACGAAATCATGCTGTTGTTCGATTTAGACTTGTTAGGAAAAGGATTTGATAAATCACCAAGATTCTTCTAAAATGAAAAATATGAAAAAACTACTCGTTATTGTATTCGTATTTTCAATACAGTTTATAAGTGCCCAAAGTCAGGAGTTAAGCAGAGCAAAACGATTTTTTGACAAAACGTATTACAGTGAAGCTATTGTTTTGTACCAAAAATTAGCAGACGAAAAACCTTCGCAAGAAGTCATTAAAAATCTGGCTGATTCTTATTTCTATACAAACGATTTGATAAAAGCACAGCGATATTATCGTCTTTTGGTTTCAAGTTATAGTAATAATTTGGATCGAGAATATTATTTTAGATACGCGCAAACTTTAAAAGCAACAAATAGAGACGATGACGCAAATGCCAATTTAAAAGAGTATTATGCTAAATCTGCCAATTCTGAGGATCTTGCCAATTTTGAAAAAGACCTTAAAACTTTAGAAAATGTTACCGCAATCGGTAAGCGTTTTGAAATTAAAAACCTTGCTATAAATACCCCAAATTCTGAATTTGGAGCGGTGAAATACAAAGAAAATCTAGTTTTTGCAGGTGTTAAATTGAAGCCTGGTCTATTCGATAAAAAATACAAATGGGATAACGAAACCTATTTGAATTTGGTTTCAGTTCCGCTTAAAAACATTAATTCGGCAGATTCTATTGTTCATTATTTTGCTAAAGAATTGAAAACCGGAATGCATGAATCGAATGCTGTTTTTACAAAAGATGGCAAAACAATGTATTTTACTCGAAACAATTCAAAAAACGGAAAAAAGAAAAAAGACGATAAGAAAATTTCAAATCTTCAGATTTTTAAAGCAGAATTGGTTGATGGAAAATGGACAAAAATTACATCGCTTCCATTCAATAGCCCGAATTATTCTGTTGAGCATCCGGCCTTAAGTCCAGACGAAAAAGTGTTGTATTTTGCTTCAGATATGCCTGGATCTTTAGGATCTTTTGATATTTATTCGGTTAATATCAATAAAGGTGCATTTGATACTCCAAAGAATTTGGGTCCACAAATTAATACCAATAAAAGAGAGCAGTTTCCTTTTGCCTCGGCAGATAATAAATTATATTTTTCTTCAGACGGACATTTAGGCTACGGATCTTTGGATGTTTTTGTTTCTGAAATAAATGGAAACGAATATTCAAAAGCTGTAAATATTGGACTTCCTTTAAATTCTAATTTAGATGATTTTGCGTTTAATATCGATTCTAATACCAAAGAAGGATTTTTTGCATCAAATAGAGAAGGAGGAAAGGGAAGCGATGATATTTATCAATTTAAAGAAATAAAAGATTTAATTGTTGAAGATTGCAAACAGTTTATTGCTGGAACCATTACAGATATTGATACGAAATTGGCTTTAGAAAATGCAACGGTACTATTGCAGGATTCAGAAAATAAAACTTTAAATACTATTACAACTTCGGCTGACGGAAAATTTAGTTTTACTGTTGCTTGTGAGACTTCGTATAAAATTAGTGCTTTCAAAGAAAATTATACTAACGCATCAAAAGTACTGACATTAGACAAAACAAGAGATAAGGTTAACGATGGTTCTTTGGCATTAAAATCTTTAGAAGCAATCAAACAAGAAGAAAAACAAATTGCTGAAAACAAGAGAAAGCAAGAAATTTTTATTGAAGAAGAGAATAAGAAAAAAGAAGCTTTGGTTGCAATTGAATTAAAAGAAAAAGAAAAAAAGGCCAAAGAAGCTGCAATTGTTGCCGCTGAAATCAAAAAGAACGAAAAAGTAAAAGACATTTTAGCAAAAGAAAAAGATGTTGTAAAAGACAAAGACCGATTAATCATTAAAACAGATCCGATTTATTTCGATTATGATTTGTGGTACATCCGTAAAGAATCCAAAGTGATTTTAGGCAGAGTTGTAGAACTAATGAAAAAATATCCTGAAATGGTAATCGAAATTGGATCGCATACCGATTCAAGAGGAAACGAAAAATACAATGCCGATTTATCTCAGAAAAGAGCCAATTCAACAAGAGAGTTTATCATACAATCTGGTATAGATGCCAAAAGAGTTTCTGCAAAAGGTTATGGTGAATCAGTGCCAATTATAAAATGTAAAACAGATGAATCGTGCTCAGAAGAAGAACACGAATTGAATAGAAGATCTGAATTTGTAATCAAAAATTTATAAAATTATAGTAAGAAAAAAATCTTTTTTCTTTAATTTTATAGTAGTATCAATAAAATAGAAAAATTATGAGAAATCTAGCCTTATCTTGTTTGCTTTTATCCTTTGTAGGATTGCAAAGCTGTAAAAATGAAGAAAAACAAAAAGCCGCTGAAGCTGTAAAAGCAGAAGCTGAAACAGTAGTTAGCACTGCTTGCTACAAAGCAATTTATGAAAAGGATACAATAGATTTAAAATTGAATACTTTAAAGAGTGGAAAATTAACTGGAGATATGATTATGAGAGTTGCTCCTTCAACTGTTAGAACAGGAGAAGTTGCGGGTGAGTTTCATGGTGATACTTTATTTGTAGATTATACTTTTAAAGACAATGTGAATGGAGAAAAAACATTCAAAAACCCAATGGCTCTTTTAAAACGTAACAATCAGCTTATTTTAGGAAACGGAACCATGCAGACAACAATGGGAGTTACTTATCTAGTAAAAGATAAACCAATTGATTTTGAAAGCGTAAAATACAAGTTTGATTCTGTCGAGTGCGCTGCAAAGTAATAAAGAAGAAAGATTTGAGAAGCAAGATGTTGTTTCTCTATGTAGATAAAGAGAAAAGATTTTAGAAGGAAGATATTTCTCTGTAAAAGTAAAAAGCCGTTTCTAGATTTAGAAACGGCTTTTGTTATTTTAGGTTTTTTAATTCTTATTGAACTTCACCTTTAATTTTAAGGGCTACTCTTCCATCAGGATAGTTTACTGCATTTGTCTCAACAGTAATTGTTTTACGAATTGGCCCTGCAACCATATTATATTTTACATCGATTTTTCCTTTTTTGCCCGGCAAAATGGCTGCGGCAGGTTTAGTAACAACGATTGAACTTACTGTAGATTCTGCACCGGTAATTAATAAAGGAGCATCTCCGGTGTTTGTAAATTCAAAGGAACGAAGTCCATTGTCACCTTTAGAAATTTTTCCATAATCAATTGTATTGTCTGGGGCTGCAAATTCAATTTTTGGGCCGTTTTGTGCATAACTTACTGCGCTAAACAATAAGGCTGCAATAAAAGAGGCTGCATTTTTCATATGAAATCTTTTTTTAATTGTAAGTAAATATACATTCTTTTAATTAACACACAAATTATTATTTCTCTTTTTATAGTCTACTTAATTATTTACTTTTGCTGTCAGTTATAAATACAAAAATTGAACCATTTTTTTGTTTAACTGTTTAATCGTTTATTTGCTTAATCGTTGAGATTGATTTATAAATGATTTTTTAAAACAGAAAATAAGAAAACAAATCAATTTGAAATTCGATGATCAAAACCGATTAAACGGTTAAACAAATTAACGATTAAACAACCCTAGTAAATGACAATTCCAGCACAATTTGACGCTAAGACGATTGAGAGTAAATGGTATGATTACTGGATGAAAAACAACTATTTTCATTCAGAACCAGATCATAGAACACCGTACACCATTGTAATTCCGCCGCCAAACGTCACTGGAGTCCTTCACATGGGACATATGTTGAATAATACGATTCAGGATGTTTTAATTCGTAGAGCGCGTCTTAAAGGATTTAACGCTTGTTGGGTTCCTGGAACAGACCACGCTTCTATTGCTACTGAAGCAAAAGTGGTAGCAAAATTAAAAGCAGAAGGAATCAATAAAAACGATTTGACCCGCGAAGAATTCCTGAAACACGCTTGGGAATGGACAGATAAATATGGTGGAACAATCTTAGAACAGCTTAAGAAATTAGGTGCTTCTTGCGATTGGGAACGCACTAAATTTACTATGGACCCAGATATGTCTGCATCTGTAATTAAATCGTTTGTAGATTTATACAACAAAGGATTAATTTACAGAGGATACCGTATGGTTAACTGGGATCCAGAAGCAAAAACTACGCTTTCTGACGAAGAGGTAATTTATGAAGAACAACAAGGAAAACTATTTTTCTTAAAATATAAAATCGAAGGTTCAGAAGATTTCTTAACCATTGCTACAACACGTCCAGAAACTATTTTTGGAGATACTGCAATCTGTATCAATCCGAATGATGAGCGTTTTACACATTTAAAAGGTAAAAAAGCGATCGTTCCGATTTGCGGAAGAGTAATTCCAATTATTGAAGACGAATATGTTGATGTTGAATTCGGTACAGGATGTTTGAAAGTAACGCCTGCTCACGATATGAACGATAAAACGTTAGGAGAAAAACACAATCTAGAAATCGTTGATATTTTTAATGAAGACGCAACTTTAAATAGTTTCGGATTACATTATCAAGGAAAAGACCGTTTTGTAGTTCGTACAGAAATTGCAAAAGAACTGGAAGAAATTGGCGCTTTAGCAAAAACAGAAACACACTTAAATAAAGTTGGAACTTCTGAAAGAACAAAAGCGGTAATCGAACCAAGATTGTCTGATCAATGGTTCTTGAAAATGGAAGAATTGGTAAAACCAGCAATTAAGTCGGTTTTAGAAACAGGAGAAATTAAATTACATCCAAAACGTTTCGAAAATACTTATGCGCACTGGTTAAACAATATTCGTGATTGGAATATTTCTCGTCAATTGTGGTGGGGACAACAAATTCCGGCATATTATTACGGAGACGGAAAAGAAGATTTTGTAGTTGCTGAAAACATCGAAGATGCGCTAGCTTTAGCAAAAGAAAAAACCAACAACCAACAACTAACAACTGACAACTTAAAACAAGATGTTGATGCGTTAGACACTTGGTTTTCATCTTGGTTATGGCCAATGTCAGTTTTTGGCGGAATCATGGATCCAGAAAGTCCAGATTTTAAATATTATTATCCAACAAACGACTTGGTAACAGGTCCAGATATTTTATTTTTCTGGGTTGCTAGAATGATCATTGCAGGTTATGAATATGCAGGTGAAAAACCATTTACAAACGTATATTTGACTGGTTTAGTTCGTGATAAACAACGTCGTAAAATGTCTAAATCATTAGGAAATTCTCCTGATCCTTTAGACTTGATCGATGCTTTTGGAGCTGACGGTGTTCGTGTGGGATTGCTTTTAAGTGCTTCTGCAGGAAACGATATTATGTTTGACGAAGAATTATGTAATCAGGGAAAAGCGTTTTCAAACAAAATCTGGAATGCCTTTAAATTGATTAAAGGTTGGGAAGTTTCTGAAACGATCGCACAGCCAGAATCATCAAAAGTGGCAATCGAATGGTACGAAGCGAAATTACAGCAGACTTTGGTTGATATTGAAGATAATTTTGAGAAATACAGAATTTCAGATTCTCTTATGGCAATCTATAAATTGGTTTGGGATGATTTCTGTTCTTGGTTCTTAGAAATGATCAAACCAGCTTATCAACAGCCAATTGACAGCGTTACTTTCGCGAAAGCGATCGAAATGTTAGAAAGCAACTTGAAATTGCTTCACCCATTTATGCCTTTCTTGACAGAGGAAATTTGGCAGTTAATCACAGAAAGAACGCCTGAGGAAGCTTTAATTGTGTCAACTTGGCCAGAAGTAAAACCGTTTGATGCTAAATTGATTGCTGATTTTGAAAATTCAATTGAAGTAATTTCTGGAATCAGAACAATCAGAAAAGATAAAAATATTCCGTTTAAAGACGCAATCGAATTAAAAGGAATCAACAGCGAGAATGTTTCTACTTATTTTGATTCAATCATAACAAAATTAGGAAACGTTTCTGCTTTCGAATATGTTTCTGAAAAAGTAGACGGCGCATTGTCTTTCCGTGTAAAATCAAATGAATATTTCATTCCGATTACAGGAAACATCGATATTGAAGCTGAAATTGCAAAACTGACAGAAGAATTAAATTATACAAAAGGATTCTTGAAATCTGTAGAAGCGAAACTTTCAAATGAGAAATTCGTAAACGGAGCTCCAGAGAAAGTCCTTAATTTAGAAAAACAAAAACAAGCTGACGCTCTAGCAAAAATTGCTACAATTGAGCAGAGTTTGGCTGGTTTGAAATAAGAATCAGATTTTTTTAAATTTATAAAATTAAACCCGACAGGTTTCAAAAATCTGTCGGGTTTGTTGTTTTTTATAGCCAACTAATTCACGAATTTTATTTTTATAATCGTGGAGTAAAACAATAATTTACGAAGATCTGGCCGTAGATTATAAGAATAAAACTAATGAATTGGTTTGCCTGTTTGCTTTCGCTATGGTCGTGAAAACTGCAGGCATATAAATAGTTATAATTGAATTATAATTGGACTTAAAACAAAAATCCCAAGATTTTTCTATTTCCAGAGAAACATAAAATCTTGGGATAAAAAAAAACATCTAATTCAATATTTTAGAACTTGTAACGCAGACTTGTCATAACTTGACGAGGAGCGATTGGGTTCACACTATAGTTCTCGTGAACAGTATAATTTAATGTGTTTGTAATGTTTGATAACTTGCAAAGAATAGAGAATTTTTGCCAAGTATATCCAACAGATGCATCAACTGTAACATAGCCTTCTAATGGAATATCACGATCTCTAATTGTTACTGTGTACGTTTTTGGATTTGTTGAAGGTTTATTTTCTGTCCAAAGATAATCATCATTCCATCCTCCTAAACGGTTTCCGATGTAGTTTCCGATTGCACCAAAAGAAACGTTTTTAAAGAATCCAGACTGTAAAGTATAAAAGAAACTTAAGTTAGCTGTGTTTAATGGAGTTCTTGCTACACGGTCTCCTTCGACAAAGCTTCCGTTTAATCCTGAAGTTTTAGTGTAACGCATGTCGTTGTAGCTGTATCCAGCAATAATATTTAAACCATCTACAGGTCTTGCCGTAACGTCAACTTCTACACCTTTGCTTTTCGTTTCTCCACTTAACATTTTAATGTTAGCGTCAAAATTGTCGCTTCCATCAGCTTTTGTTGGTGCCATCTGTGCCAAATTGCTATTAGTAATTTGATAAACAGTAACATTTGTGCTTAATAATCCTTTAAACCAATCTGTTTTTACACCAAGTTCGTATTGATCAATAATAGAAGCTTCAATAGGCTGTAAGTCTACTGTGGTTCCTGTATTTGGAGTAAAAGAAGTTGAATAACTTCCAAATACTGAAACATCTTTTGTTGGCTGATACACTAATCCAGCTTTAGGAGAAAATGCATTATCTAAACGCTTTGGAGTAATTGTTGGAACTGCATTTTGAGGATTTCCAGCGCCAGTTGTAGTTTCTTTATATGTACTTACTTCAGCTTCTTGCCAAGACCATCTTATACCTGCCAAAACTTTAAATTTATCTGTGATAGAAATAAAATCTTGAAAATAAACTCCAAAACGATTCGTGTCTGTTTTTGTAATTTGAGTAGCTCTTGCGTTCGGAATGTCATTTCGTTGTGTTGACGGATCAAAATCAAAAAGATAAATAGTGTCATAAAGACTAGGATCATACTTACCATTTACTTTTACTTCTTCTTCACTAAAAGCGTAAGTATAAGCAGTTGCAAACGAATTTTCCCAGTCTACACCGGTAAAAATTTGATGTTTTACGGAACCAGTATTAAAGTTCCCTTGAAGACTTAATTGATCTCCTAAAATTTGCTCTAAGTTTTGTCCTTGAGTTAATCCTCTGTTCCAGTAACCTGGAATTGGATATATTTTAGTGTCATCTAAGCCTGATAGTTGAGCTGTAGATTTTTGTGTTCTCTTGTATGTTTGATAAGAACTATTGAAGTTTAGTTTCCAGTTTTTATTAAAATCGTGATTTAATAATACAGATGCACTTGAAGATTTAGTTGTTCCATTTGACCAAAGAGATCCATAAAAAGCGCTTCGAGGAAGATCTAAAATTTCTTTTCCGATAATTCCAGTTCCAAAATCAGGTGTCCAATCAGCACTTAAATAGTCTCCTTGTACTGTAATTTGTGTTTTTGGATTAACAATAAAAAGTAATGATGGATTTACATAAATACGCTCGTTTTTTACAACATCTCTAAAGCTTTCTGAATTTTCGTAAGAACCATTAATTCTAAACGCGATTGATTTATTTAAGCCTCCGTAAAAATCAAATGCTGGTTTGTAGTACGCATAACTTCCAAACTGCATTGAGATTTCTCCTCCGCTTTTAAATTGAGGAGTTTTGGTTACTAAGTTTAAGATCCCCCCTGGAGCTACATTTCCAAATAATAGTGCAGAACTACCTTTTAGAAATTCTACTTTCTCTAAACCTGAAACATCAGGAATTGATCCCGAATTGTAACGGAATCCATTTTTGAACATATTATTGGCAGACATGTCGTAACCTCTAGAAAAGAATGATTCCTGAGCACCACCACGAGCAGAACCTACATAAACACCGTTAGCATTTTTAAGAACTTCACTTAATCTGATGGCTTGCTGCTGTTCGATTATTTCAGAACCGATAACTTGTATCGTTTGAGGATTGTCCATTGGTTTTAATCCAGAACGAACTGCTGTTACAGGTTTTGGTTCTTTTGTTTTGGTAACCACAACCTCGTTAAGAATTTCTCCTTTTTTGTTTTTTACAGTATCATTAACTGAAGAAGTAGTCTCATTGCTTGAGTAATCTTGGCCGTAAGAGACAAAACTTAATAATCCTAATGCAAATAGTAAATTATATTTCATGGTGTTTATTTAGATTCAATAAAAATTATCGAGTGCAAATATAAATAGACAAAGTCTTTAACAGGAAATTATGAAGCGATTTTCTTTATTAAAACTTACTTATTCTTTTCTTAAGATTTGCTTAAGGATTTTCTAATGTTATTTTAATTTAGTATAAATAGTAACAAAAAATCCTTGCTAAGGAGCAAGGATTTTAAATTGAAATTAAAATCTAAGAATGAGATTGACTGAAATTATTTTACAGCAATTTGATACGTTGCCATTTTCCAGATTTCATCGTATTTTTTTCCATTATGTTCGCCAGACGATTTATCTGTATGCGCATATTCTACCATATAATTTCCAGACCAGATTGGTGTAAAAGAGAATTCTCCTTTATCGTTTGTCCATAATTCTTTTTCCCATCCGTTTGGAGCAATTACTTTGATTTTTGTTTGTTTAGCAATAGCTCCTTCGTAAGAAGCAACTCCAGTGATTTTACTGTCTTTTTTTGCGACATCTGCATTTTCTGAGAAAACAGCAATCTTGTTTGTGTTAGAAGCAATATTGTTTCCTGTAGCTTTGTTTCCAACAACAACAGTTGCACTAGAATTGTAATCTAGTTTCATCGTGCCATAAACATCTTTTACAGTATGATGCATAACAATTGTATAAACTCCGTCTTCATCTGGTGTAAAGAAAGCCTGGTATTTATTGTCTAAAGCTTTAGAAGTTAATTTAACCTCTTTTTTGGATGGAGAAATTACAACTAAAGAAAAATCCTTTAAATCAGAAAACCATTTATCTGCTTTTGTAATATCGTTATCAGAGAATTCGCCAAAATAAACAGAAATTTCTTGAGCTTTTCCTTTTGTTCCTGTTGCCTTAGTTTCTATCCAAAGGGCGTGAGCAAAAAGCTGAGGTGCAGCAAAAAGCATTAAAAATAAAAAGCTTAGTGTTTTTAAAGTATTTGATTTCATAAGATCAAGTTTAAAGTATAGAATTATATTTTCCACAAACATAAGTCTTATTTAGAATAAATAAAAATAAAACATAAAAAAAAACCTCGAAATACATTTTAAATTGTATAGATTTCGAGGTTTTAGAAAATATTTGAATAGGAAAACTAAAGTCTTACTGTTAGGTTTACTAAGAAGTTTGCAGGGGTTTGAGCCATTCCATAAGAATCCCAATACTTTGTGTTTGTCAGGTTGTTGAATTTAACGCCAAGTCTCCATACTGGTCTGTCGTAAAATACAGTTGCACTGTAAATTGAATAAGAAGGAGCATAAAAACTTTCATCTTCAAATTTATACTGTTTGTCTACATAATTTCCTCCAAAACCAAATCCTAAATTTTTTAGTGTGTTTTGAAATTTATACGAAACCCAGAAATTGACAACATTTTCTGGTGCACCGCTAGCCTTGTTGCCTTCAATTGAGGCATCAGACGATTTGACGATGCGGTTGTCATTATAAGCATAACCAGCTGTCAAGTTTAAGCCGTTTATCGGATTGGCAATAAATTCAAAATCAATTCCTTTACTTACTTGTTTTCCGTCCTGAATATTATATCCATCAGGATTTGTTCTTGTAGCATTATCAATTGTAATGTTGTAGTAGCTAATTGTTGTGCTTAATTTTTTATTAAATCCTTCTACTTTTACACCACCTTCATATTGATTGGCATAAATTGGCTTTAAGATTAATATAGATCCGTCTGGCTGATTTACAGGTCCAGCATTTTGAAAACCATTCATATAATTTCCAAATAAAGAAACCTGTTCTTTAACCAGTTCATAAACCAAACCTAATTTTGGAGACAAAGCAGTTTGGTTATATCCATCTGTATCTTCCAATTTTTTCTGAACAAAGTTATCTAGACGAAGACTTAACATTGCCGATAAGCGATCTGTAAAACTTACGACATCTGAAGCATAAACACTAAAAGTCTGCTCATTTGGAACACCAAATTGCATTTCCTTCAATTTCGGATCTACATCGCTTTTTCGAATTGGTTCGAAAGCTGTCGTTACGTCAATTTCATCTAAAACTTGTGTTGTGGCATATTTAAATGTGCCTTTTGTAAATCTGTAATTAACGCCCGCTAAAAGTTTATGTTTGATGCTTCCAGTAGAAAACTCGCCATTAATATTTTCTTGAAAATTGGTGAAGTTATTATGAATTGGGCCAAAACGCGATACCATTCTTTGAACTTCTGTTGGCGATTTCCATGTAGTGTAATACTGGTAACTATGATCTACGCGTTCGTCTACCAATGAGAATAGTGTTGTAGATTTCCAGTTGTCAGAAATTTTATATTCCGCTTGAGCAAATATTTTAGGAGAAGTCGTTTTAGCATCAAGATCATCTGCAAATAAACTCGTTCTGTAATCTACTTTTAGATCTGTTGGGTTGGTAAGTCCTTTCGCATAAGAACGTCCGTAAGTAGGGCGTGTGTTATTGGTGTTGAAAATCTCTGTGTCCAAACTCAACGTTAATCTATCGGTTGCTTTATAAATAATGCTTGGTGCAAATAAGACCGTTTTATTAAAACCATAATTTAAGAAACTGTTTTCTGTATTGGCCGAAGCGTTCATTCTAAACAAAACTTTTTTATTCTGAGTCAAAGGCATATTAAAATCTACCGCAACACGTTGCAGTCCAAAGCTTCCTCCAGTATAAGATATCTCTGTTTTGCTAGTTTCAAAAGGCTTTTTGGTAACCAGGTTGACAACTCCTCCAAATGAAGAAACAGAAGAACCAAATAAAGTTCCAGAAGGACCTTTTAGCACCTCAATTCGCTCGGCATTATCAATTGAGATTGAGCTTCGTCCAGAAAGAGTCTCCATTCCGTTTCGTGCATTTACACCTGTACTGAATCCTCTAAAACTAATTTCAAGTCCGCCAGAAGGATATATTTTTGAGATCGCACCAGTAGCATTTTGCACTGCGCTTCTTATGTCTACCGCAATTTGCTCTTGTAATAGTTCTTTGTGAATAACATTGTAAACCTGAGGATTTTCGAGATTCTTTAACGGCATTCTAGCAACATAATCGGTCTTTTTTGACAAGTTGCTTTTCTTTCCATTTACGACCACTTCATTCAATTCTTTATTAGAAACCTTTAATTGTAAATTAATGGTAATGGTTTCATATTCAGTGACAATTATTTCTCTTTCAAGCGTTTCATAGCCCGATAGAGATACTTGTATAATGTAAGTGCTGGGTTTTACTCTGTTAAATTCAAAACCGCCGTCGTCATTAGAAACGGTTCCGTATTTCGTATTTTTAAGAATAATATTGACACCGGCAGCGGCATCGCCATCAGATGTTGTGATTGTTCCTTTTATTTTTCCGTGGTTTTGTGCAAAGGCAGATAAAAACGAAAATAGTAAACTGACTGAAAATAGAAAACGCGTAGTTTTCAAATGGAGGTAATTCATTATTATTTTAAATTGGTTTATAATTATTAATTTTATTTAGAATAAATAAAAACAATGCAAATGTAAAAATTAAAATAGTTTTAACAATTTTATTTTTTTCTCATTTAGTGTCGAAATTGTTAAATGTTGATTTTATAGAGATTAATCAAAATTCTTATTAGAACTTGTAGTGGGATAAACTTTAAAAAGGCTTAATTTTGCAGTCTGAAAAACGATTTCATGATTTTACCATTCTTTAAAAAGATTCAAAATACGCCTCGAGGATATCGTATTGCCAATACAGTTTTTTTCTTTCTTTCTGGTTTTGGCTATTCTTCTTGGGTTTCGAGAATCCCACATATACAAGCCCAATTGAAATTATCTGAAGCCGAATTTGGAGCCGTTTTATTTGCTTTTCCAATCGGTTTAATGTTGACAATGCCCTTTACGGGAAAACTGTTAAACAAATACAGTAGTCGATATATTATGCTACTTGGTGCGGTAATGTTCAATGTGGCTTTGTCTTTGCCAGGTTTGGCGGCATTTGTCTGGCAATTAGTCATTATACTTTTGTTCTTTGGAGCCTCTCGTAATATTTTCAATTTATCTATAAATGCACAATCTCTTGAAGTGCAGAAATTATATCCAAAATCGATTATTACGCGTTTTCATGCAGTTTGGAGTATTGCCGTTTTTTCGGGAGCGGGATTAGGCTATGTAATGGTAACACAGAAAATTGCGCCATCACATCATTTATTGGGAGTGAGTATTTTTATGCTGGCGCTGACAGCTTGTTTCTATCCGATGAGTATTCACAACGAACCTGTTCCAGTTAAAAAGAAGTTTTTCTCAATGCCAGAAAAAAATCTGGTAAAATTTTCCCTGATCTGTTTCGTTTCTATGGCTTGCGAAAATACGATGTACGACTGGAGCGGAATTTATTTCGAAAATATCTTAAAAGCTTCTCCAAAATTAACCAGCGCTGCGTTTGTGTTTTTTGCTTCGGCAGTAACTTTAGGGCGTATTTTTGGGGATTATGGCGTAATGAAATTTGGAACTAAAAAAATCCTGCTTTATAGCGGAATCTTAATAACGGCTGGTTTTGGTCTTTGTTTTGTCTTGCCGTATGCGTATCCAACAATTTTCGGTTATGTTTTAATCGGATTTGGGGTTTCTTGCGTGGTTCCGTTAGTATTTAGCATTGCCGGAAGATCTTCAAACTTAAGCAGCGGTTCGGCCTTAACTTCAATCTCAACAATTGGTTACCTCGGATTTTTATTAGTTCCGCCAATGGTTGGTTTTATTTCTGAATATCTAAGCATGAAATGGGCGTTTCTTATTATGGCACTTCTAGGTATTCTGATGATTTTTATGGTGAACAAGATCGGGGAGAATGAGTAGTTTTTAAAATACTAAGTAAGTTCTAGAGTTTAGCAAACCGTTTTATTTATTATTTTGCATTAAACAAGCTTTCAATTTGGATTCTTTCAGCAAAAGTTTCAAGATTTAAGTCTGAAGATATATTATTAAAGAGTATCTTAACTTTTTGCGCATTTTCTGGGTGAATGATTTTACAATTTATAAAATCATGATCATTTAGATATTCTCCAAAAGTTGATAATAATTTTTCTCTGGAAATTAAAGTATTTTCTTTCTTTGTTTTAAACCATTTTTTTTGAACTTTAGTCAATAAAAAATAATCTGCATTAGGAATTACATTTGGAATATGTTCAGTCCAGCTTGAAACGGTGATAACATCATTGTTTTCTTTTGTTTTGAAAAAAAACATTTTAGGAACAAAATAAGCGTTCCCTAACTTTTGTTGAATTAAATTTCGGTTAGCATTATAATTCCAAATTTGATTTGATTTTTCAATGTCTAAATAACTGTTTTGTTCTGAAAAGTGGCTTGAACTTGCATGTAAATTTGTGTTATTCCAATTGTTGAACAATTCTTTTTGATTCGGCTTGTATGGTTTGTCATTTTCAGATTGCGGATTGAAAACATATAAGTCTAAATCATTTACTAGTTTATCTATAAATTCGAATGCTTCGATTCCGAAGAAACTTGGTCGAAGAAAATTTAGATTGAAGGAAATATTTACATCCTTGAAATCTTCAAAATTTTCAAAATTTTCAAAATTTTCAGAATCGTTATTATTTTCTTTTTCTGTTTTTTCGAAAGTAAAATATACTTCTGTATCAGAATTATGAAAAAACCATTGATTATTTTCTTTTGGAACTAATTCTGAGGATAAAAAATTCTCAATTTCATTATCAGTTATAGGACTTCCTTTAGTTTTGAAAAAATATAAATCGTAGCTCATCTTTAAATTAATAATATTTATTATTTCTTCGTCATCACAAACTTCTCAGAACTCGGTTTTCCGTTAAGATTTCCAGAAATCTCTGCTGTCAAAGTATTGTTTGCACTTCTTGTATAAGTGATTTTTTGAGGATAATCGTGTTTCGGATTTTCGAAAACCAATTGTTTATCTGATTCAGAAGTAGAAGGGAAGAAAACTGGTTTGTCATCATTTTGCCCCTTTACAGTTGCTTTGTAAGTTAGCGTTTCGCCTAACTGAGCCAAAACAATAGTTTCAAAATGCAAAGTGTCTTTTCCTTTAATAAAATAAGAAGAAGCGCTAAAAGTACTGTCGTTTAGTTTTTGCCAATTTTCAGATAAAATTCCATCTTGAGTTTTATTTTCCCAGTTCCCGATTAACCAGTCGGCTTTTTTGATTTTATCTTTTTCAACCGTTTCTTTTTTCTGGCAGGAAACTGCGGCTAATACAAGAGCTAAAAGAGTAATTTTCTGAAACATATTTATGAGATTTTGGGTTTGGTAATATGCTACTAAAGTATGAATTTTTTTTTTAGCCACGAATTCACGAATTTTTCTTGATAAACGGAATGGAAAGTTTTCTGCGAATTTTTCGAATTATTATTGAAGAGTAAAATTATTTTTGGCCACAGATTAAAAGGATTAAAATGATTTTGTCTCACGCAGATTTAGCAGATTCAGCAGATTTAATTTTGTACTCTGCATTATAAAAATCTGTCAAATCTGCTAAATCTGCGAGAAAAATTTTGTGGAAATTCGTGTAATTACTACGTCTGTCCCTTCTGGCGAGTCGCGGCAGAAAAAATCTGTGTGAATCCTTTTAATCTGTGGCTTAAAAAATCAAACACTAGCACTCAAAATAGAGTAAACTAATTCCTTAGTAGGTTTTTGGTCTTGCAGTTTCGCTCGAACTTCATCAAAAGTGACTTTAAAATCACAGCCCGATTTGTATTCAGCACAGCCATAAGCTGTTTTACCTTTTAGAATTGTTCCTTTTTTGCATTTCGGACAAGTCAAAGCATCTGAACTTTCTTTTGTTTCGGCTTTTTTATCTATTTTCTTTGGCTCTAATTTCAGTTTGTAATTTTCTTCAAAACGAATTAAACCCTCAACCGTTCCAGAATCAGTTTTAAAGCCTTTTATATTTACTGTAGAACCTTTCTGAACCAATCTTAAATACTGGCTTTCCGTAATTTTTTTATCGTGAAAAACAAAAGGCAACACAAAATCACAGCCCGATTTGTATTCGCTGCAACCAAAAGCCGATTTTCCTTTTAGTATATTTCCTTTTTGACATTTCGGACATGTTTCTGCCGAAATTCCAGCCGCTTTCTTTTTCTCTTTTTCTGCTTTTACAACAGGTTTCTGAATCGTTGCAGCATGAGAAATATTAGCATGTTTGGTTTCGCTTCGAACTTCATAAACCAAAGCTTCCACCATATGCTTCATGTTTCTGATAAACGCAGCAGCGGTGAAAGTTCCTTTTTCAATATCTTTCAGTTGTTTTTCCCAAGTTCCAGTAAGTTCAGCCGATTTTACCAATTCGTTCTGAATCGTATCGATCAATTGAATTCCCATTAAAGTTGGTAAAACCTGTTTTTTATTTCGAACAATATACTGACGTTTGAAAAGCGTTTCAATAATATTCGCACGAGTTGACGGACGTCCGATTCCGTTTTCTTTCATCAATTCACGTAAATCTTCGTCGTCAACCTGTTTTCCTGCGGTTTCCATGGCACGAAGTAAAGTAGCTTCGGTAAACTGATTGGGTGGTTTGGTTTCTTTTTGAAGAAAAGATGGTTCATGCGGACCTTTTTCGCCCACAGTAAAACTCGGCAATAAGTCGGGCTCTTTTTCTTTCGCATTCGGATCTTCAAAAACAACGCGAAAACCTTTCTTCAAGATTTCTTTTCCAGTTGCTTTAAAAGTCACATCGGCAGCTTTTCCGATTACGGTTGTATTGGCAACGAGACAATCATCGTAAAAAACGGCAATAAAACGTCTTGTAATAATATCGTAAACCTGCTGTTGATTATGAGGCAGATTGTTTTGAACTCCCGTTGGAATAATCGCATGGTGATCGGTTACTTTTTTATCGTTGAAAACCTTTGGCGATTTTTTGATTTTTTTCTCCAAAATAGGCTGAGTCAATTCAGCATAATTGGTTAATTTCTGGAGAATTCCAGGTACTTTCGGATAAATGTCTCCTGGTAAAAAAGTCGTATCAACTCTAGGATATGTAATTACTTTTTGCTCGTATAAAGTTTGTGCAATTTTCAGTGTTTCTTCTGCCGAAAAGCCAAATTTTTGATTGCAATACACCTGTAAACCTGTTAAATCGAAAAGTTTTGGAGCATATTCGTTTCCGTTCTTTTTCTCAACAGAAACAATTTCGAAATCACTTTCCTTGACTTTTGCTACTATAATTTGTCCATCTTCTTGGTTTAGAAAACGGCCTTCTTCATAACTAAAAAGTGTTTCTCTATATAAAGTCTGCAATTCCCAATAAGGTTGAGGTTTAAAGTTTTCGATTTCTCTAAAACGATCCACAACCATTGCCAGCGTTGGAGTCTGCACGCGTCCAATAGATAAAACCTGTTTGTAACCACCATGTTTTACGGTATACAAACGTGTGGCATTCATTCCTAATAACCAGTCGCCAATAGCTCTAGAAAACCCAGCGTAGTATAAATTATCATAATTGGCTGATGGTTTTAAGTTTTCAAAACCTTCTTTAATGGCTTCCGTTGTAAGTGACGAAATCCATAAACGCTGAATTTCGCCTTTGTAATGCGCCTCGTTCATTACCCAACGCTGAATCAATTCTCCTTCTTGTCCAGCATCCCCGCAGTTGATAACCACTTCGGCTTTCTCAAAAAGGCTTTTAATAATTTTAAACTGTTTTTGAATTCCAGAATTTTGAACGACTTTGGTTTCAAACTTTTCAGGAAGCATTGGCAGATTGTTCAAATCCCAGCTTTTCCAATGCGGTTTATAATCATTGGGTTCTTTTAAGGTGCATAAATGCCCAAAAGTGTAAGTCACGGCATAGCCATTGCCTTCATAATATCCGTCATGTTTGGTATTAGCGCCCAAAACAGATGCGATTTCACGTGCTACACTTGGTTTCTCAGCAATACAGACCTTCATTTTTTCCTTTTCTTATTGAAGAGCGAAAGTAACGATTTTATGGGAAAGGGGCAAAGGTTGTAAGGAGCAAAGGGACAAAGGTTTTTGTTTTACTTGATATAGATATACCTTCATTTTATGTCCTACTGAGCGATCCCAAGGCTTCGAGAGAAGGGCACGTAAAGCGAGAAAGAGCTTTAAGAGTCAATCAAAATTCAGTTGGAAAAGTTAAATTAAATTCTGGTTTTTTGATGGCAAGTTCCTTGCATTTTTTTTCAAACTCCATTTTATTGAAAGGGCCAAAAATGGGTTTGTCTTGAAAAATGCTTTTTGTTCTTTCAATAATATAATAGTGTGTTATGTTTAAATTTATTTTGCCTTTGGAATTCTTTAAAAGAGGGTGCTGTTTCGAATAAATATATTTAGAATTGTATCCTGTGGCAAAAACAAAAGCAGGAACCAATGTTTCTACTTTTTTCAGCGACCTTGATTGATGTATGTCAATCCAAAGAACCTCGTAGTCGTCTACGATGGTCTCAATTTCGTAATCATGAAAACCAAAACAAGAAGTTAATGTAATAGAGGTTAAAACTGCAAAAACGAATTTTTTCATGAGTTTAAATTCTCTTTTCTATAATTTATTTTAGATGATTTAAAAACAGATTTGGATAATTTCAGAACCGTTAAGCTATTTACACTTTTAAAATATCAATTCTTCTCATCCAGAAGATTTCCGATTCTAAAAATTGAAGTTTGGTTTTTACTATTTTATCGCTTTTGTCTCTTGCATTTTTAGTGACAAATCTTGCAGTAGAATGGCTAAAATCTAAAGTATATTTTTCGTCTAAGTCTGTTTTTTTATCAGACGAAAAAGTAATCAGATTGTCTTTTGCGCTCCATTTTCCTTTTCCATACAAGTTGCCTTCCTCTGGATTTCCGCCTTGCATATTGGAATACGAATGAAACTCAAATGTTCCGTCTTGACTTAAAGTCAGTTTATATTCAATTTTATGTTTTTCTGTAGAAAGAGAACGAGTGTAATCGCCTGCAAACTGATTAGACTGTGCAAATAAGTTTAATTTTAAAATTAAAAGTAATGCCGTAAGTATTAGTTTCATTGGTTTTGTTTTTCGGATAGTTTTAAGAGTTTTTTCAAAAATAAATGGTTTAGAATCAAAATCCTTACGTAAAACCGTATTGATAAATTTATAATTTTTTTATTGTCAGAAAATAAGCTTATCTTGCTAACAGATTACAATTAACATCATAATGATCACTGCAAATTTTTATTTAATAAACAGCTGTTTAATGTGCTTAATGTGCACATTGCTGTATTTGCATGACGATACTTTCTTGAAAAGCTCAAAAGAGTTTATTCCTTTTGCCCTGTCACAACTCTAGGCAGGGGATATTTTACCATTTTAATTTTATTATTTAATCTCATTTATTCAGGATATGATATCGTTGAATAGTCGCTTTGCGTGCTGTTTACTGTAGAGTTGTGTCATATCTTAGAAATAATGGAGCAAACAAGAAAGTCATGTCGCAACATATTATTTTAACAACAGGAACCTACGATTTAATTAAAGATCACGTAAGAAGAAAAAAAGTAACCGCTCAAGAAGAAGAACTTTTATTAGGCCAGTTAAAACACGCCACACAAGTATTGCGAAAAAATTTGCCAGAAGATGTGGTTTCAATAGATCGAAAAATTACTTATAAAGACCATATTAATAACCAAGAAAGAACAATTCTTCTTGTTGGTCCAGAAAAAGCGAAAGTCAGTAAAAACAAAATTTCGGTTCTTTCAGATGAAGGAATTGCAATGGTGGGTTATAAAGAAGGCGATATTATTGAATGGCCTGCTAAAAAAGGAAATCTTAAATTAGAAATTTTGAAAGTAGAAGAGTAATCTAAAATATTGTTCGTTTTCGTTTTAAAGTCAGTAAAAATCCCAAAGGAGTTTTCTTTTGGGATTTTTTTTGAAATAATAAGAGTGCGAAATAATAGGAGAATTACCTCAAAACGACGTTCATTGAAAGCTTAAAATAATTAAATTCGTTCATCCCAATTTAGTTATAACCAATTCTGAATGAGTATGAAACAAGCTGAAACTATAGACGAAGTAATTCTGTTATTGGATCAAATAATAGAAAAGTCAAAAATAGACCAGAGCAATTTAGGTTTATTTGCCATTCTGTATCGCGAAGTGACGGTAAGAGTAAAAGAAGGTATTCTGGCGGGTTCTTTTCAGAATGGTGAGCGAATGGAAAAGCTGGATGTTATTTTTGCCAATCGGTATTTGAAAGCGTATTATCAATACCAAGCCAAAGAAAAACCGTCTGAATGCTGGGCATTTGCTTTTGAACAAGCCGAAAAGTTCTGGCCAATAGTTTTACAGCATTTACTGCTTGGAATCAACGCTCATATCAATCTCGATTTAGGAATTGCCTCGGCAGAAGTCAGTAGAGTCGAAGATATCGAAGATCTAAAAGCCGATTTTGATAAGATAAACTTCATTTTGAGCAATTTGGTTGGCGGTGTTGAAAAATGCTTAATCAAAATTTGGCCTACACTCACGTGGATATTAAAATTTACGGGTAAAGTAGACAATTTCTTTATCGATTTCAGCATGGAAACCGCAAGAAATGGCGCATGGAAATTTGCCAATGAATTTGTTGCAGTTCCAGAAAACGAAAGAGAAGCCTGTACGAAATTACGAGACCAGAGAATAACAGAAATCGCCAGATTGGTTTCAAATCCTGGATATTTTGTCAGCGCTGTTTTTAAATTCATTCGTTTATTTGAAAGAGGAACTGTTGCTCAAAAAATAATCGATATGCAGATCATGGAAGAAAAAAACATGGAATGTATCGTGGCGTGATTTGGATTCGTAAAAGTTAGTTTTTCTACTTCGAAAATATAAAAAGCTGCATCATTTTGCAGCTTTTATTTTTTATCACAAACATATTCAAATTCCTGAAATGTTAAAGTGATTTTGTACTTATATTTTTATATTTTTATATTTTTGACCGCATAACCACCCAATCACCCATTAACAAACTAACCATTCTATGAACAACATTACCTCAAAGGCAAGATTGCCTAAAATTTATAATACCGCTGCAATAGTAGCATTTGTATATGCTGGTTTAATGCTTATTTTTTCAGTTTACAAAGATTTCATTTATGTCGACCAAACTTGGCTTCATGGTCTTACAGCTAACGGATTTTCTGTTTTCAGTAATCTAATTTGGATCGGACTTTTGCTAGCCCTTAAAGTTCTTTTGAATAAAACATTGCAATACAATAAAGCAAACTCATTAATAAATGCCTCTTTCATTTTTTTAGGAATAGGAGTTTATTCTGTTGGTGTAATTTTTTTTAAGTCTCTAAAAGTTTATTTTTCTTCAAACGATGTTAATGCGCTGCTCTCCTTTAGTACAAGCTCTATTTCGAGTGCCATTCTTTTGCTTTTATCCAGTGTGGTATTGATTGTACTTGATATTATTTTAGGAAACCGTCTTAGAAAAATTGATATTGCTCTGAAAGATTACTTTAAAATCTTAGGTTTTTCGTTTATAGTGTACGCAATCGTTTCGGCGCTTCAAATGGTAAAAGTCATAAACAGCGATATCGTTGTGTTTTTGCCAAAAATAGTTTTGATTGTAGTTTTAGGAAATATTTTTAAAGAAGTTTCTAAAATGAATCCTGCCGATTTACCGTCTGAGCCAGAACCTAAAGTTGCAGTTAATTATGCGCCAGTTAAAACTTTGTCTGAAAATAAAGCTGAAAAAATAGAGAAAATAAACGTTTCAAGCCGAAAGAAAGAAATTGAAGAGCAGGAAATAATTCCAGTTTTTGATATTAACGAATTGGAAAATAAAGAAACCATACTTTCTTATTTTGAAAACCTGTCAAACGATGAAAAAAACAGACTGGGAGTTGTAGTGGCAAAAAAATACAATCAGGATTTGACAGCAGAACAGACAAAGAATCTTATTTTACATTATATAACAGAGAAAAAACTATACGATCATAATCGATTTGCGCCACAATAAAAGGTGGTTTTTCTTGTGTTTTCATTTATAAAAAACATCTCAAAAAGAGCTTTCTTTTGGGGATGTTTTTTTTGAATTAAGTATTAAAAATAATCATCAGCATTGTAAAACCTCCCAAAAATAGAACTCCAATCATATGATTGCGATTGCTATTATCATCTTTTTTCTGATTGCTTCCGCTTGGTGACCAAAAACTTGAAAATGTTCTGAAATCATTATCATTGGAAAGAGTCCATAAATTGTAACCAAGAAATCTTGCTGAAGCACCTAAAAACTCCAGAATAATTCGCCCTAATACTATTTGCTCAAGATCCATTTTAAGAGATCTAGTTAATTATTAATCATAGGATTCAAATTCTCATCTTTATTACGCAAATCCAGACCGCCTTCATAAACCGATTTTAGATTGGTCAAATAAAAATGCCAACCGTTGGAACAACCTAATCTGATAAATTTTTTCGAATTATCATCTGTCGGAATGTTATGATGACGAAGTTCTACAATTGTATAACCGTTTTCTTCACTCAATTTTATATCTACAAGACACGTTCCTTCAAATGTAAATTGCAATTGGTCTTTTCCGTTGGCCGAAGTGATTTTTCCTTTCATGGCATCATCATACAAATACCAAAGCCATTCATAAGCATTGCCTCCCAAAACATTTTGGTCTTTGTTGATTGGTTCGAGATTTGCATCAAAAAAAGATACTTTTTCTAGAAACCATTTTTCCAATTCGTTTGCAATGGTCCAAGCATTGTAAATTTCGCTGAGTTGTGCTTTAACAGCTATTTTTTTGGTAAAAGAAGTCCAATCGAAGTTTTCCATGGTTTGTTTTTTCTGATTTTTTTAAATTATCTCAGCTCGCCAAAACCTGTTTTTTAGAATCGTTTGTTAGTGCAATTACCAATGCAATTCCGCAGAAAAGTAAAGCAATAATGGCGCGTACAATTTCATTTCCGCCACCAACAGTTGGGTTTGCAACAGCATCTTGAATGTGGAAGAAAAGTACAAAAAGTAAAAGCATTAAAGCCAAAAGTAGCGAAATAGGTTTTATACAAAGTTTAAAAATAATCGAAATGCCCGAACAAATAAGCGCAACGCCTACAAAATAAGTCCAAAACATAGTTCCTGGCAGCCATTTCGGAACCATTGTAGACACAAACTCGGCAAAAAGAAAATGGCTTAATCCAAACAAAAGCATTAAAAGCGAATAGAAAATTCGCCCAACCGGAATAAGTTTTTCTAGAAATTTGTCGAATTTGCTTTCGCTTGTGTTCGCACTATAGGAACCAGCCAATACAAACGCTCCGCCGCTATACGTTAATTCTTCGATAGCATTGATCCAGATTTGTGTGGCGTTGGTTTTATCGGTATTAAAAATGAAAATAAACGGAAGATGCGAAACAATAAAAGCGGCAAGAAAAGCAAAACCTAAATAAAGACAAACTTTTCTGGTGTCGATAAATGTAATGGTAACGATTCCCGAAATAATAATTCCTGCCAATATTAAAACAATTCCGGTAAGGATAGAAAACGCAGGGTATTGATGCGCCCAAGCGGGAAAAGGTGATAAAATTTCAGATCGAAAATCTTTAATAATAAGCTGATGTACTCCCAAAGCAAAAATGCCAATACCGTAAAATAAACGGCCGAGTTTAATAAGTCCTTTCATTAATAGTGGTTTTAGATAGTAAATTTGTTTTTTGGTACAACCAAATATATAAATTTATTGCTAAAATACTGATTTAATGCGAGTTGGTTTTTAGCAGTTTGTTTCTCGTTAGTTTATCCACATAGTAACCATACAGTATTGTCATTTCGACGTAAGGAGAAATCTTCGCAAGTAGCTCTACAAAGATTAGCGATTTTGATTGCGGAGCTACTCGCGAAGATTTCTCGTTCGAAATGACAAAACTAGAAGGAAACAGAATGATTGTATGCACGAGCGGGACGCTCGCGTTAGCGGAGGATATTATTAGCTTAGTTGTTTGCCATCGGGTTATAATAATCGATATCTGCGTATCTTTATATATCTTAAAATGAAATAAAATATAAAACTTATTATAAGATAAAAAGATGCTTTAAAATAAATTCCTAAATAAAAAGAAATAAATTTATCACGATAATATTCTGCAGGAGCATCTCTCAAGAAAAAGTCATTGGTTAAACTACTTTTGTAAAGTGGTTGTTTATTTAAATTTAAATCAAGATACTCTTCTTTGCCTGCTATTAGTCTTATTTTAGAATTATTACTCAATAATCTTCCTTCGACAACAAAATGTCCTATTCCGTTATCTGCTCCTGTATCTTGAGTGCCACTTTCTATAAATAAAAAATTATCAGTCATGTATAATTTTTTATTCTTAAAGCTTTTTATGTTTTCATATTCTGCAAAATATCTATCAGAATAAATGTCTAAGGCTGTTAGAATTAAAGAGGCCATTACATTAAAAATAACAGCGATAACAATAATCATTTGTAAGATGCTTTTCATTTTTTGTTAATGGTTAAGTATTCTTTCTACTAGAATATTTGATTAAGTTTTAATCTGTAATATTGGAGCAGTCTACAAATCCTTAATCAATTCACTTGGATGAATTTTTAAAGCTTGAGCAATTTTAAACAAAGTGCTTACTTTCATTTCTTGTGAGCCTTTTATATATTTTCTTAGACTTTCAACATCCATTTCTGCATCATGAGCAACCTCTCGTCGCTTGAATTTCTTTTCTTCAATTATATCTTTAATCTTGATTCCTAGGTCCTTTACAACTTCTGGAATTTCACTTTTTCTTTCTCTTTTCATAGAAATGAAATTACAAGTAATCGATTGTTTTTAAGTGAATGTAAAAAAGGGGTTGTATGTTACTGATTTTTTATATATTTGTTTAAATTTGTAAATTAAATCTTATATATAAATGGAAGCGCAAAATAGAGAAAGAGCCGAAGAATTATTAGAATTAATAAATAAAGGAAGGTATTTCACCAAACTAAAACCAGTGCCAAAAGAAACCAACTCGTTCACCATACCGCTAAAAGTATCTTCTTATAACGAATTAAATCTAATGGTTTCAGATTTGCTAAAAGCAAGTATTATTTTGCTTAATCCTGATGCAAACGGTTTGTCGAGTTTTACAAAAGACAATAATGTCAATGTAATGACTTTGCTAGAAATTGCCTTGCAGTTATTGCCAGAAGATGAAATGGAGTTGTTGGATGATTTGTGTAGCTTTCAATAGCGAGCATTGATATAAAAAGCAAAAACGCAAAGTCAGAGACATTTGCGTAGCGTTTCAGTTGAAGACTTCATCGAGCGGGTTAGTTTTTGTTTCTTTTTAAGCTAGCGTAAGCGTCTTGCTCGTGACTGTTTTTATGTTTTCTTTTTTAAAATTAGCAGAATAATAAAAAGCGGAATAATAGAAAAATAAAAGTATATGTGCAAAACAGCATTCGTTTTCGCCCTTTCAAACTCTCTTTCGTTTCCCAAAAAAACTTCATCATTAATAGTGTTTCTCCACACTTTAATTGGTTTTATATTTTTGTTTACATTGTAGGTGTCATCAAAGAAGTTAAGATTCATTCCTGTAAATCTTAATTCTTTTTTCTTTGCAGAATGTAATAGATTGCCTCTAATTACTGTGATGTCTTTAGCAGTAGATTTTCCTTGACTAGAAGATGTTTCTATGTCAATAAAAACGGAATCTATTACAAAAATCTCTTTTTTGAGGTATTTTTCAGGATTTTCAAAAGCTTTATGATTTTCAAAAGCTTTTGAAAAAGTTCCTAAAATATCCTTGTCTTTAATGCCATGCACTAGCATTGAAAAAAAAATAACGAGCGAAAATATTAAATGAACTAATAATATGATTTTGATAATTTTATATTTTTTGAAGAAGGGATGGTCTTTTAGGTTCATTTTAATTATTTAACTGCTAGTTGCAGCAGAGACTACTTTGTTCGTTTATAAATATATGAAAAAGGCACATGATTTTGTGGCTTTTTGTTTTTATGATTTTTATTGTGTTTTACTGTTACGGGCACGGATTGCAAATCCGCGCTATCGGGGGTTATCAGGTTGTTATAACTCTAATAATTTTGATTTTTGTTGTTCAAATTCTTCTTGAGATAAAACTCCAGAGTCTAATAAAATTTTTAGTTTTTCTAAACTATTTAATTTTTCATCAAAATTACTCTTTTGTAAATGTGTTGAATTTTCATCTTTGCGATAAGGAGTATTATTTACAACAATTGTTTGAGTTTCCCGATCTGTTGTGCAAGCCCAAACTAGTGAAGCTATCCAACCAATGAACGTCCATCCTAAAAAGAAATTCAGCATTATTATTGCAACGCCATTATTTTTTTTACGACTTAATGCAATAATTGAAGGCAAAAAGTAAATTACTATAAACGGAATTCCAATTACAAGAAATTCTGTTGCACCAATTCTTCCCATAATATTTGATTATTTAAGAGTTTTGTAAAAAAAAATTACTTTAAGTATTCGTTAATTAATTCAATTTTTTCATCAATATATTTTATAATTTCATCCGGTTTCATTTCATTTCTTTCAAAGCCATAAATGTCATTAAAACAGTTTCCACAATATTCCCCAATTTCAACTGATTTATTTCCACATTCACAATTCCAAACGTCTTTTTCTTTTGATGATAAAAGCTGTTTTTTAGTAGTGAATTCTCCTCTTTCTTTAAAAGCAGAACTTATAAAAGTTTTTATTACATCAAAATTTTCAATATCTTTTTTGTCATAAAATGGTTTGTCATAGGTGGCAATTTTTAATCCTATTTTCTGCTTTTTAAAATCTGAATTTTCAAGTAAAACTATATTTTTTTCATAATTATATAAGTTTAATTCGTTAATTACTTTTGATAAATACAAAGCTATTTTTTGGTTGCTTTCATTTTCGATTGTATCATAGAGCAAACTTATTTTTTTGTTTTCTTCTAAGGCATCAATATAATTTTTAAAGTTTTTATTGAATTTATTATATAAATCCTCCGTTGAATTAATGTTTTCAATTATATTGGAATATCTCTTAAGGATGAAAGGGAAAATTTCATAAACTTGATTCGACGTTGCGAAACTCCAAGTTTCATCATCATAAGTAAGTTCGCGTTTTTCAGCTTTGTCTATAATTTCTCTTCTTTGTCGTAAGTTATTTATTCTTTCTACTCCGACATTTTCAAACTTTTCTTTTGTATGAGATAGGAAATTTAAGTCCTCATCTTTTTCAATAATTATAGCTGTTCCAATAGCTGTTAGCATAAACATTGATTTTCCTTTTCCAGAAATCTCGTCCATATCAATATTTAATCCAATAACACAATTTCCTCCAATTTCATGTGTATTATGTTTTATGCGTTCAATCGCTTCCTTATAAAGTGAAGATAATTGCTTTTGATATGTATTCGATCGGCCACCAAAGACGTCTGTCATTCCTCCGAGAAAATCGCTAAATAAATTTGTTCCCGCTACTATATGAGCAGAAACAGGTTTTAAATATTTTTTTATTTTTAGTCCTTCTGCGGAAGATGTAGTTAAAACTAAAATGTCTTTTGGATTTGCCATATTTTAAATCTTTATGATTGTAATGTTTCTGATAATATATTTTGTCTTAATCTATTCTATAAATTGCAAAAACAAACATCGCTATAATTTTAAATAGATGTCCAAGTAAAAATACCTATTCTATTTAGTGTAATATTATCTTGGTTTGTGCAATTATGTTTGCTAAAATAACTTTTCAAGTTGAAATAATTTTACGGAAATCCGTAACTATATTTTTGAAAACGATTATCTCTAGCCCTGATAGAAGTGGAAATCCTTTTGTGCCGGGGTTCGGCACAAAAGATTGTAATCCCGATAGCTATCGGGACAGGAAACAGCTCCTAAAAACCATCATAATTCCACTAAATATTCAACTTAAATTCCCCAAAAAAGGAACACTAGAATTTTCGATAAAAATTTTGTAATTTTGCCGTCCAATAAAAGGAATTAGAAAATGTTAGATAGACTTCAATATGTAAAGCAGCGTTTCGATGAGATTTCGGATTTGATTATTCAGCCGGATGTTATTTCTGATCAAAAACGTTATAAGCAGCTTAACCAAGAATATAAAGGTATTAAAGCGCTTGTTGAAAAGAGAGAAGAGTACATCATAATTTTGGCAAACATCGACGAAGCAAACGAAATTATTGCCGACGGTAGCGATGCTGAAATGGTGGAAATGGCCAAAATGCAATTGGATGAAGCAAAAGAACGTCTGCCAGAATTGGAGGAGGAAATCAAATTTATGCTTATTCCAAAAGATCCTGAAGACGCGAAAAACGTAATGGTGGAGATCCGCGCCGGAACGGGTGGGGACGAAGCGAGTATTTTTGCAGGTGACTTGTTTAGAATGTACACAAAATATTGCGAATCTATGGGATGGAGATCATCTGTTGTAGATATGAACGAGGGTACTTCTGGAGGTTTCAAAGAGGTTATTTTTGAGGTTACTGGTGAAGATGTATACGGAACTTTGAAGTTTGAAGCGGGTGTTCACCGTGTACAGCGTGTTCCGCAGACAGAAACTCAAGGACGTGTGCATACATCGGCTGCAACGGTTATGGTTTTACCAGAAGCTGAGGAGTTTGATGTTCAGGTAGATATGAACGACGTTCGTGTAGATTTCTTCTGTTCGTCTGGACCTGGAGGTCAGTCGGTAAATACAACGAAATCGGCTGTACGTTTAACGCACATTCCAACAGGATTGGTGGCGCAATGTCAGGATGAGAAATCGCAACATAAGAATAAAGATAAAGCTTTGATGGTATTACGTTCTCGTTTGTACGAAATGGAATTGGCCAAAAAGCAGGAAGAAGATGCTAAAAAACGTAGTTCTCAGGTAAGTTCTGGAGACCGTTCGGCAAAAATCCGTACGTATAACTATGCGCAAGGTCGTGTAACCGATCACCGTATTGGTTTAACGCTTTACGATTTAGGAAATATCATGAATGGTGATATTCAGAAAATCGTTTCTGAGCTTCAGTTAGTTAATAATATGGAGAAATTGAAGGAAGCTTCGGAGGTTTACTAAATTTCTGAGATGCTAAGATACTAAGATGCTGAGGTTCTAAGTTTTCTTTTAGGACTTTGTAATAATATTAAGCCGAACATTTGTTCGGCTTTTTTTGTGGAAAAAAGCTTAGAACCTTAGTATCTCAGCAACTTAGCACCTAAGAAAAAATAAAGACCAATACTACAACAATAATCGTACGAAGTAAGATTAATAATACCGATTCTAAAACTTAGAAACTTAGCATCTTAGTAGCTTAGCACCTTTAAAAAAAATCTATTTTTTTTAATTTTTTTCCCTCATATTTGCTGTGCTAAAAACAACCAACTAACATTAATTTATGAAGAAAACTTTACTCTTATTCTGCTTCTTTGGAAGCTTTTTTTATGCGCGGTCGCAATCGTATTTCGGGTTCAGAGATGATAATTATGCCGGAATTCAGAGTGCTATATTTAATCCGTCTAATATTGTCGAATCGAAGTATCGCGCCGATGTGACGCTTTTCTCGGCAAGCGGAACGGGACAAAATGATTTGTACGGAATTAATATTTTAGATGCATTAGACGGCGATTATGATTTGGCAACCGATGCAAGTAAAAATTTCAAATCGAACAACAGAGGGAATTTTAATGTCGATATTCTTGGACCTTCTTTTATGATGAATATCACGCCCCTACATAGCGTGGCGCTTTTTACACGAGTGCGAAGCGTTTCGAATCTCGTTGGCATAAACGGACAGCTTATTGATGAGGTGAACAAAGATATGGATGCTTCGAATAGTTTTTTAATCACAGGTGGGAATCCGAATAGTGTTACCAATTCTTGGGCGGAGATAGGAGCGAGTTATGCAACAGTTCTGTTAGATCAAGATGATCATTTTGTAAAAGGCGGTATTACTTTAAAATACTTAATGGCGGGAGTAAACGGATACATTAACGGAAGTGATTTGAGTGTAGCGTTCAATAAAAACAATGCAAATCCTGCTATGAGCGAATATCTTTCGACAGGAACGATTAGAACTGCCGCAAGTTACGATTATGCAAACGGCGATGATCCGAAGTTTGATGCAGCTTCGGCTGGACTAGGCGTCGATTTAGGTTTTACATACGAATACCGCACCAACTGCCATACGTGCGAAGGAAACCGCTATAAGTTTAAAGCAGCGGCTTCTGTAACCGATATTGGAAAAGTGAATTATAAAAACATAATCGAAAACACTTATAATATTACGGGAAAAGTGACGCAACAAGATATTGACGATGCAGATGATATCTTTGATTTTTTCGACTCGAATTATACTAAAATTTCATCTAAGAAAGGAGTTAAAGCAAACCTTCCAACGGCTTTGCACACCAATTTTGACTGGAACATCGATCAGCGTTTTTATTTGAATCTAAGTGGTGATTTCAGTCTTGTAGATGCCAAAAAAATAAACGGAACTGCAATTGCCAATTCGGTTACTTTTACGCCTAGATACGAAACGAGACAATTCAGTTTCTACGTTCCTGTAACGTACATGGAATACAGCGGAACAACAATCGGAGCAGGTTTTAGAGCAGGCCCAATTTTTATTGGCTCAGGAACTCTTTTCTCCAGTCTCTTCTCAAACAATACAAAAGGCTGTAATATTTATGCCGGTCTCAAAATACCGATTTATCAAGATTATAGATAAAGGTTCTGAGGTTCTGAGATACTAAGGTTCTAAGGTTTTGTGTCTTTTAGTTTAGTATAACAAAAAACAGCATCACAAAGTGATGCTGTTTTTTGTTTTTTTCTTTAATACCAAGTCAAGGTAAAAAGATTCGCAGAATCTTAAAAAAACTTAGAACCTTAGTATCTCAGAACCTTAGCAACTTTAAAAAAAAAAGCTATATCCCTAAAAATACTCTCGTATATTCAAAACATTTATATAGATTCGAGTAAACGTATACACCATTTTTTATTACTATTTCGCTAAACTTTTCCATAATAATTAAATTAAGTTAGACAAATTACTCTCTAGACGGTTCGTATTGTGATGATTCTTCTTCATCTTCAGAAGATTCATTATGAGGTTTCGAAACCAGATTGGTTACAATAAGCTGAACGACAGAACCCAAGATTCCTTTGAACATCGAATCGCCTTTTCCGACAATAAATCTTTTTGCCAGATAACCAATTCCGATACTAATTGCCGACTGAGCGATATGACTTTTAAAACCAACAGTTTCGTTAATTTCCTCCACTGTATTTCTAATTAGATTAATAGGTTTTAAATTGTTTTTAATCTCGTCGATTTCGTCTTTTATGTCGCACCATTCTTTATCTTGGCGAACTTCTAATTCCTCAATTCTTTGATTTAACTGATCAATATTGTAAATGGCTTCCATAGTCTTTTATGTTTATTAATAATTAAATCAGTTTTTTGTTTCTTTCAGAATACTGGAGATAATCGTATTTCCAATGGGTGTTTTTATCAGTTTATGATGTGATTTTACCACAATAATTACGACGATTAAATAGAATAGCGCCATGATAAAAAAGCCATAATAATACTCTCCGAGTTCTTTACCAATCCATAAACTAATTCCAATATTTAGGAACAAAGTAAAAAATGCAACAACAATACCAATCGCTATCTTAGATGCCAACGATGATACACCATCGGCAACAGAACACACTGTTTTTAGTTTAAGTAATTCTAAACTTGTTTTAGCATAGTTCTCTGCTTTCTCATAAAGATTTAAATTCTCGTTTGTTGTTGCATTTGGTTCCATGATATAAGGTTTTATGGTTTGAAAATTTCACTAATTAATACTTGCGATTAATAGTTTGATTTTACTGTTTTAACATCGTCTTTTAGCGTGTTGTAATCTTCTTTAACTTGGTTAAGTTTAGATTTTCCTTCTTCGATAATTTCTTTACCGTTTGAAGTAATTGTGTTTACAATGCCATCAAATTTTGTTTTTAGATTATCACCATAATCTTTTGATTTATCTTTGATTTTTTTTCTTGTGTTTGATCCTTTGTCTGGTGCAAATAAAACACCTATGAATGCTCCCGCCGCTGCGGCTCCTAAAATTCCTAAAATTGTGCTACTAGTTTTCATAATAATTAATTTAATGGATTAATATTTAATAATTTGTTGATTTAATAAATTGTGATTTTTAAACTTCTCGTCCTTTAATAAGTCGAAGCAATACGGCAATAATGGCAATTACCAACAGAATATGGATAATACTTCCGAAACTGTAAACAAAGAACCCTAAGGCCCAAAGTATCACCAGAATCACTGCGATTGTATATAATAAATTTGACATGGTTTTTTATTTTAGCGGTTAATAATCAATTCTCGTTTAGTTTAACTTATAAGATTAGTTTAACTTATAAGAAAGGTATAATGTAAGGTTGCTGTTTTTTGCATCAGGAAATGTGTATGTCGTTCCTGCAACCGTTCTTTCTTTACCCACAGTCGTTAAACCATAATTGTAACGCAGTCCGATGCTAATTGGGTTAAAATCAACTCCAACACCTGCAGAAAGACCAGCGTCAAATTTGTTTAGATCATCTGTGTCAATATCTTGGTCAAAATCAACAGTACCGTTTCCGCTTACTTTAGAACTTACCAGATAAGAAGCGTAACCACCGGCGTGAATGTTAAAGTTTTTTGTAACATTAACTCGCACTAAAAGTGGAAGCTCGATATAATTAAGTCTAAATTTTGCATCCCCACTTGCAAAAGCGTTGTTGTATTCTAATTTTGCCCCTTTTGTGGTAAACAAAAGTTCTGGCTGAATGGCTACAAAATCTGAAATAGGAAGTGTAGCATAAACCCCTGCGTTGAAACCGTACAGAACATTGTTGTCATCTACATTGTCTCCGCTACCGTAAAGGTTAGACATATTGAATCCTCCTTTTACACCGTATTCGGTATTTACATTATTGTCCTGAGCTTGCAGCATTCCAAATGATGCTGATAAAAAAAGTGTTAAGGCGCATAAAAAATTGGCTTGTAATTTCATAGTAAAAAATTTAGTTAATAGATAGATAATAGGCGTTTATACATTTTGTCTTTTTATTCGTTCAGTCTCTCGCAAGAGTCTGTATTGTTGTGGCAAAAAGCGAAGAACCAGTTCGAGAATTTCTTTGTCGTTTGTTTCTCTAGAAATTGCTTCGAGTAACTCAATTTGGTTGCAGATCGCATCTGTCATGCCATTTAAATAAATGCTGTTAAAATCATAACCGTTGGCATCAATGAGGTTGTACAGGTCTCGTTTGTGCGTGGCATTTATTTCAGTAATGACAATGAGCTTCGATGTGGCCATTTTGGTTATCGCTTCCAGTAATTGACTCTCTTGAACTTCTATTCTTTTGCTTAATTCCTGAACAATTACATCTGAACTTTTTTGTTGTGCAATTTGACTTTTTGAAATAATAGACTTACTCACATTCGCCGTAGATATAAAAAAGAAAACCTCTGTTTCTTCTCTGTCATTTTTTGCAAAAGCTTGGTTCTTCAAAGTATTTTCGATCGGATTAATTTTTCTGCAAGAGGTGATGCATAGAATTAAAAGGAATGAAAAAAGAACTCTAAAAATTGAAGCTTTTAAGGGGGGAATTGCTTTCATTATTACTTCCTAAAGTATTACATTACAAAGATGCTAACGAATGAAAGATTTTACTTTACAGCATAAAAAAGAAACGTTATATAATTCCCATAATGGATTTATATAACGCTTTTTATGTGTTTTTTAAATGAAGTTTAATCGGGCAGAAACACCGTAAATACTGAACCTTTTCCTAAAGTGCTATCGGCAATTATATGACCTTTGTGGTTCTCTACAATCTTCTTGCAGATCGCTAATCCGATTCCGGTTCCAGGATAATCTGTTT
This sequence comes from Flavobacterium movens, assembly GCF_039581425.1. NCBI lineage: Bacteria > Pseudomonadati > Bacteroidota > Flavobacteriia > Flavobacteriales > Flavobacteriaceae > Flavobacterium > Flavobacterium movens. The sequence goes on along the minus strand of NZ_JBCPXY010000003.1, from coordinate 219,971 downwards.
TGGAATGAAGACGCTGAAAAAGAATAAAAATGGTTTCTTTAAACTGAGGGTCAAATCCCATTCCGTTATCTGTAAAAGTGATTTTATGAAATTTCTTTATAGACTGTTCTAATATTTCTGGATATTCTGATGAACTAACTTTTTCGCTCGAAATAGAAATCTGAGGTTCAGTATCGGGCTGGCTGTATTTTAATGAATTTCCAATTAAATTGATAAACAGCTGTTCGATCTGATACGGAATCACAGAAAGTTTCGGAAGTTTTCCAATTCGCTGAATAACGGCTTTCTTTTCTTCGATAATTTCTGCCAATTCAGATTCGGCATTGTCTAGAAGTTCATTAAGGTTCATTTTAATGAATTCCTTTTTGGTAGTATTGGTTCTAGAAAACAAAAGAAGGTCGTCTATTAAAACACGCATTCTTTTTGCCGAACTTTCTATTTTGGTGATGTAATTTTTTCCGCTTTCAGACATGACTTCTTTATCGGCGCTGGAAACTCTCGAAATAAAAGTCTGTATTTTTCTAAGCGGTTCTTGCAAATCGTGACTTGCCACGTGGTTGAAAGAAGCGAGTTCTTTATTGCTTTTCTCCAGTTCTTTATTTCGTTCCTGAAGTTCGATATTCAAAAGATGCTCGTCTGTAATGTCAAAATTAATTCCAAGCAAGATTTTACTTCCCTGCTGATCCGTAACCAATTTTCCTGTTGTTTTAAAATAACGGACTTCAAAATCTGGACGTACAATTTTATAATACACAAACGGAAGATGTTTTTTTTCTATAATTCCGTCAATTGCTTTTGCAACAGATTCTTTATCGTCTGGATGAACGTATTTTATAAGTGTAGCTTTGTTTGGCGCAAAAGATCTCGGTTCGAGACCTAATAATCGGAATTGGTTGTCTGAAAAGTCAATTTTATCAGAATCCAAATCCCATTGCCAAGTGCTGAATTTACCAATATTTTCAGACTCAGAAATTAAACCTGTCGAAATTAAAAGTTTTTTATTGAATACTTTCAAGCGTTCAAAATCACGGCTAATTTGACGATATGCCAATAAAATAAAACTCAAAGCCACAAGAAATAAGGAAATAGAAAAAAGCGGACTCAAAGAAATTTCCGAATCGTAAATTTTTAGCCTTTTCTTTAGAAAGTCTTTCTCAATATCGTTCATTTCATCCACCTTAAAACGGATGTTTTCCATTAAAATACGGCCGCCAAACATATGATTGTCGAGCTTTCTTTTGTCGTATGTTTTAGGATCGCTGTATTTTAGACAGTTTTCAAAAGAAACAAAACGTTGGGTAATGAGTTTGAAAAGTTTCTGAAGATTATCCTGCTGTTTCGGATTATCGGCAGTGAGTTTTTTTAAAGTGATAAACGAAGTATTTACCTTGTCTCGGGAATAAATATACGGAGTTAAAAAACGGGCATTGCGCGTAATAATATACCCGCGCTGGCCCGTTTCTGCATCTTTTATAGCCGACATTAAGCGTTCGAGCTGAATGTTGATTTCGTAAGTATGCATAACCAGTTTGCTCGATTCATTCAAGTCCTGGTTATGTTTGTAAGCAATTGAAGAAAGGAATAACAGAATGAAAACTGCGATTACAAAAATAACTCTCAAAGAGTTTGAAGAATTAAAATTTGGTATCCACTTCATTATTGGAATGCTTTTATTTTAGTCGCAGCAAGAAATTATCACGGTTTAGACCAGAAGTATGATAATGCCAGTTTACAGTCACGACTTCATTAATTATTTTTTTTAACGTATTGAAATCGCTTGGCTTTTTGATGTAAATATTGGCGCCTTGAATAAAGGTGTCTTCGATATCCTCTTCTGAAGAAGAAGTAGAATAGATCGCAATGATTATATCTTTTAAATGATCCGTTTTTTTGATTTCAATCAAACATTCTTTACCTGTTTTCTTAGGCATGTTTAAATCTAGAAACAAAATATCTGGAAGTTTATTGTTTGTGTCCATTAAATGATCCATAAGCTGCATCCCGTCATGAACGAAATTTACATTCGTTTGTATCTTTATTTCTTCAAAAGCATCTTTAAAGAAAAGACGGTCATCTTCATCGTCATCGGCCAATAAAATGTGTAATGCGTTTTTTTGCATTTTAATGTGGTATTTGGGTTTTTATTTTAAATTTTCTCTTCGTTTCTTAATAATTCTCTGAAAAGTAGATGGAGTAATGCCAGTTGTGTTTTTAAACTGTGTACTCAAATGCGCAACACTCGAATAATTAAGTAAAAAAGCAATTTCAGTCAAACTCATTTCGTTAATGATAATAAGCTGTTTTGCTCTTTCGATTTTCTGTAAAATAATAAAGTTTTCTATAGAAGAATAAGTTACTTCAGAGAAAACATTAGATAAATATCCGTAACTGTGGTTTAGCTTTTCAGCCAAAAATACAGAACTTTTATAATTATTGCTATCATCCATAAAAACAAGTTCGATAATTGCATCTTTGATTTTTTGGACTAATACACTTTTTTGATTTTCAACTACTTCAAAACCACACGGAGCCAATTTAGTTTTTAAATTGTCTAGCGCTTCGGCATCAAGATTGTCTTCAATCTCAATTTCGCCAAATCCTAGAGTTGTAAAATTTACATTGTTTTGTTCCAGATTTTGTTTCAAATAAAGAGAGCAAATAGTATTAATGTCGAACTTTATAAATAGTTTCATTTTATAGAAATTTGGTTAAAGATACTTAAATTATTTGGTGTTTTTGCTTTTAATTAGCACAGAATTATGTCAAAATACGATTTTAAAATAAAATTTTCAAAAAAATACCGTCTAATATTTTTACTAGACGGTATTTCCCTGATTGAGTTGTAAGGATTTACAATTCTGACAGGATTTGATGAAATTCCTCTTTTGTTTTTCCCAATTTTTGCTGAAGTCTTCCGTACATTTCGTCTTCTTTTCCTTCAGCAAACATCAAATCATCATCTGTTAGTGTTGCAAACTTTTGTTTCAGTTTACCTTTCAGCTCATTCCAGTTTCCTTTTATTTCGGTAGTATTCATGATATCTCTTTTTTTGTATTTTATTGTATTGTAAAATTGCAAATTTTAAATCAGGTTTATGTTACATTTATTTTCCCGACTGTTGCATAATTTTCATTTTGATAGAGAATGACAATCAATTCATAACTCAAGATTACGCCTGATATCTTCTTAATATCCAAGCCATTTTTTCATGTTCTTGCAGTAATCCTGTCACAAAATCGGCTGAGCCTGCATCGTTGGTTTCGTTTTCAAAAACCGGAATATAATCTCTAAATTCTGTTACCAGCTGTTCGTGATTTTCTAGAAGCTCAGATAGCATATCTTTTTGTGAAGCGTATTCTTTTGGAGATTCTTTTAAAGTCGAGTTGTCAATAAACTCCTTCATTGTTCCAATTGTTTTTTCTCCCAGCTGATTAATGCGTTCTGCAACTTCATCAATTTGGGCTTCAAGAATGCGGTATTGCTCTTCAAACAATTTGTGCAGTTCCATAAAACTGTTTCCAGAAATGTTCCAGTGAAATTTTCTTGTTTTTACATACAACGTCATTTCATTTGATAAAATCGTGGCCAGTATAGAAGCGCTCTTTTTTAAGTTTTTTGGTGTAATTCCGATATTTGGGCTCATAATTGTCTTTTTAATGGTTTATATCAAATTTACTTTTGATTCTAATTTTTCTCTTACACAATTTTTGATTGATGTTATAGGAATTCAATGTTAATGAGATAATTTAGAATAAAGTATGATTAATATCATTCTGAGCGATCCCGAGGCTTCTGAAGAAGGTGCAAAGGGCGTCGACTCCGCTCAGCCTGACAACAGCAACCACAAACCATCAACCACAAACCATCAACCATCAACTATTAACTATTAACAATAAACCATCAACCACTAACTCATAAAAATTATTATTTGTAATTTTGCCGCACAAGCAAAAAAGAATATGACAACACAACAACTACACGAACAAATTCTTCAAAAAAAATCATTTTTATGCGTTGGATTAGATCCAGATCTAACTAAAATGCCAGCACATTTATTAGAAACAGAAGATCCAATTTTCGAATTTAATAAAGCAATTATTGATGTCACACACGATCTGACTGTTGGCTACAAACCCAATACGGCATTTTTTGAAGCTTACGGAATAAAAGGATGGATGTCTTTGCAAAAAACAATCAATTATATCAACGAAAATTATCCTGATATTTTTACGATTGCCGATGCAAAACGTGGCGATATTGGGAATACTTCGAGCATGTATGCCAAAGCTTTTTTTGAAGACTTGAATTTTGATAGTGTAACCGTTGCTCCTTATATGGGAAAAGATTCTGTAGAACCTTTTTTAGCTTTCGAAAACAAGCATACAATTATGTTAGCTTTAACTTCAAATGAAGGTGCTTTCGATTTTCAGACTTTAAATACAAACGGAAAGGAATTGTACAAACAAGTTTTAGAAACTTCTAAAACTTGGAAAAACAGCGAAAACTTAATGTACGTTGTTGGTGCAACTAAAGCAAAATATTTTACTGAAATTAGAAAAATTGTTCCAGACAGTTTCTTATTAGTGCCTGGAATTGGTGCTCAAGGCGGAAGTCTGTCTGAAGTTTGCAAATATGGAATGAATGATAAAGTTGGTCTTTTGGTAAATTCTGCAAGAGCGATTATCTATGCGTCAAAAGGAACCGATTTCGCTGAAAAGGCTAGAGAAGAGGCTTTGAAAGTACAGCAGGAAATGGAAGAGATTATTAGTTTAAAGTTTCAGGTTTAAAGTTTCAGGTTGCTTTACTTTGAGCATAATTTTTTAACGCAAAGTGCGCTAAGTTTTTTCGCATAGTACACAAAGAAGTTATTCGCAATCTTGTAAAAGTTTTTTAAGTTCTCAAAGAAGAATGTAAGCTTTACTTTGTATAAGCTTTGAGAACTTAAAAAACTTTTATTTAAAAATTATAAGCCTTCGCGAACTCTGCGAAAAAACTTAGCGCACTTTGCGTTAAATTTCACTCCAATAAACCAGAAACATGAAACAATTAACTGATCAGCTTGGTACTATTCATTCTTTTGAAACAGCTCCAAAACGTATTATTTCGCTTGTTCCTTCACAAACTGAATTATTGTATGATTTAGGTTTAGAAGAAAAAATTATCGGAATTACGAAGTTTTGCGTTCATCCGTTTCATTTTAAATCTACCAAAAAGACTGTTGGTGGAACGAAGAAAATTCACTTCGAAAAAATAAAGCTTTTAGAGCCAGATATTATTATCTGCAACAAAGAAGAAAACACGCCTGAGATTGTAGAACAGTTAAGTGCAATTTGTCCAGTTTGGGTTACAAATATTGTTTCTATTGAAGATAATTTCCAGATGATTTCAGATTTCGGACAATTATTCAATTGCAGAACCGAAGCGCAGAAATGGAACGATAAATTGGCTTTTGCATTAAGCGATTTCAAAAATTATGTACAAGATATAAAAGAAAAGAAAGCAGCCTATTTTATATGGAAAAATCCATACATGGTTGCAGGAAATGATACGTATATAAATGAGTTGCTGAAACTCAATCATTTTAAAAATATCTACGAAGACAAAGGCCGTTATCCCGAAATCGAATTAAAGAAAATGCGTTTAGAAGGAGATCCAGATATTGTATTTCTTTCATCAGAACCTTATCCTTTTAAAGAAGAAGATGCTTTTGAAATTGGAAGATTTACACATCACGCCAAAACCATTTTTGTTGATGGCGAAATGTTCTCTTGGCACGGAAGCAGATTGCTAAAAGCGTTTTCGTATTTCAAATTACTGCATGAAAGATTGAAGAATTAGTTTTGTTTCAAGTTTCAAGTTTCAAGTTTCAGGTTTCAAGTTTCAGGTTTCAAGTTTCAAGTTTAACCGCAAAGAGCGGAATCCCAATCGCTATCGGGAACGCAAAGTTCGCAAAGTTTTTTAGATAAAGCTTTGCGAACTTTGCGCTTTATACAAAGCTTAATAAATGAAAAACTTGCGCTCTTTACGTTAAAATTATGTTCAAAGTAAAGCAACTTGAAACCTGAAACCTGAAACAAATAAAACTTCTAGCCCAAAAAAAATGCCGACATCTCGAAGACGTCGGCATCATTTAACTAACCAAAACCAAAATAATAAATAACCAGTTTATTACACTACAAAGATCCGACATATATCAATCTTTTGCTGTTAAGATCTTGTTATTACTTTGTTGGATATAAGTTAATGTTCACAAGATTGTAGTTTTTAACCGCAAAGAGCGCAATCCCGATAGCTATCGGGAACACAAGGTTCGCAAAGTTTTTTTGCACAAAGCTTTGCGGACTTTGCGCTTTATACAAAGCTTAATAAATGAAAAAACTTTGCGCTCTTTGCGGTAAAATTAGGTTCAAAGTAAAGCAACTTGAAACCAAGAAAAACCTGAAACCTGAAACTAAACTTTTATAAAAAAAGAATGCCGGCATCTCGAAGATGTCGGCATCATTTAACTAACCAAAACCAAAATAATAAATAACCAGTTTATTACATTACAAATGTCCGATATATATCAATCTTATGCTGTTAAGGTTTTGTTATTACTTTGTTGACCATACGTTAAGATTTGTCAAATCGCTGTTTTGAGCATTCAGTATCATAAAATAATCTTTAGTTATTAAAATATAATAACAATCAATTTTACTTATGAATATGCTAAGAATAAGTTCGTATATTTGATAAAACGTTAAAAATCAGCAAAATGGAATCAAACAAAAAATTAACAACTGCAACCGGAACTCCCGTTCCAGACAATCAAAACATTCAAACAGCTGGCCCTCGTGGACCTGTTTTATTACAAGATTTTTGGTTCTTAGAAAAGATGGCACATTTTGACCGAGAGGTGATTCCGGAAAGAAGAATGCATGCCAAAGGATCTGGGGCCTACGGAACTTTTACTGTTACACATGATATTACCAAATATTCAAAAGCAGACTTGTTTTCTGAAATTGGAAAAAAGACAGAAATGTTTGTGCGTTTTTCAACTGTTGCAGGAGAAAGAGGCGCTGCTGACGCCGAAAGAGACATACGCGGTTTCGCGATGAAATTTTATACAAATGAAGGAAATTGGGATTTGGTTGGAAATAATACGCCTGTTTTCTTTTTCCGTGATCCAATGAAATTTCCAGATTTAAACCACGCTGTAAAACGCGATCCAAAAACCAATTTGAGAAGTGCTGATAATAATTGGGATTTTTGGACTTTGTTGCCAGAAGCTCTTCATCAAGTTACAATTGTAATGAGTGACCGAGGAATTCCGAGATCGTATAGAGAAATGCACGGTTTCGGAAGCCATACTTTTAGCTTTATTAATGCGAAAAACGAAAGACATTGGGTGAAATTCCATTTAGTTTCGCAACAGGGAATCGAAAATTTATCTGATGAAGAAGCTGCTAAATTAGTCGGAGGAGATAGAGAAAGTCATCAAAGGGATTTGTTTAATGCAATTGAAGAAGGCAATTTTCCGAAATGGAAAATGTTTGTTCAGATTATGTCAGAAGAGCAGGCGAGAACCTATCGTTTTCATCCATTCGATTTAACTAAAGTTTGGTTAAAAGGAGATTTTCCGCTAATTCCAGTTGGAGAATTTGAATTGAATAAAAATCCAGAAAATTATTTTGCGGAAGTAGAACAGGCGGCATTTAATCCAGCTCACGTAGTTCCAGGAATTGGTTTCTCTCCAGATAAAATGCTTCAAGGACGTTTGTTTTCTTACGGAGATGCTCACCGTTATCGTTTAGGGGTAAACAATTACCAGATTCCAGTAAACGCTTCTAGATGTCCGTATAACAGTTTCCACAGAGACGGAGCAATGCGTGTCGACGGAAATTATGGCGGAAGAAAACACTACGAACCAAACAGTTTCGGCGAATGGCAGGAACAGCCAGAAGTAAAAGAACCGCCTTTGGCAATTTACGGTGATGCTTACGCACACAATTTTAGAGAAGATGATAATGATTATTTCACTCAACCTGGACTTTTGTTCCGTTTATTGACCGATGAGAAGAAACAGCTTTTGTTTAAAAATACAGCGGGTCAAGTAGGAGGAGCACAGAAATTTATTCAAGTACGTCATATTAGAAACTGCTATCAAGCCGATCCAGCATACGGAGAAGGCGTAGCAAACGCTCTTGGAATGACAATGGCAGAAGTAAATGCTTTTGATGATCCTAGATTGGCTATTAAAGCTAGGTGAGGTTCTAAGTTTCTGAGATGCTAAGATTCTAAGTTGCCAACTTTTGAGCTTATGATCGATAAATAAGAAACCCGACAGATTTTTAAAATCTGTCGGGTTTGCTATATAAAAAACTTAGTATCTGAGAAACTCAGAACCTTAGCATCTTAAAAATTAAGAAAAAACCACCGTCTTATTGCTATAAACCATCGTTTTTCTTTCAGCGTGCAGTTTAATGGCTCTTGCCAAAACGATGCGTTCCAAATCACGTCCTTTCATGATAAAATCTTCCACAGAGTGAATATGAGAAACTCTTGCGATATCTTGTTCAATAATTGGACCTTCGTCTAATTCTTCTGTTACGTAATGGCTTGTGGCACCAATAATTTTCACACCGCGTTTAAAAGCCGAATGATACGGTTTTGCACCTGGAAAAGCTGGTAAAAACGAATGGTGAATATTAATGATTTTATTTTCGTATAACGAAATCAATTTTGGAGTTACAATTTGCATGTAACGCGCTAAAACGATAAAATTGACCTGATATCTTTTCAAAAGCTCAATTTGTCTTGCTTCGCCTTCTTCTTTGTTATCTTTTGTAAAAGGAACATAATGAAACGGAATATCAAAACGTTCTGCAATCGAACGCAAATCATTATGATTACTGATAATCATCGGAATTTCAACACCCAATTCATCAGCACTGTAACGTCCTAAAATGTCAAATAAGCAGTGATCGTATTTAGAAACAAACAATGCCATTTTAGGTTTTTGCTCCTGATTGTACAAATCCCAAGACATATTAAAGTCAGTCGCAATTGTTTTGCTGAACTCTTCTTTTATCTTTTCAATGTTACTGCCTTGATTGGTAAATTCACATTCTAAACGCATAAAAAACACATTCTGTTCTACATCCACATGCTGGTCGATGTAGGTAATGTTTCCTTCTACCTTGGCAATAAAAGTAGTCACTGCGGCGATAATTCCTTTTTGATCTTTACAGTGAATGAGTATCGTAATTTTTTGCATTTCAGTTTATTTTTGGTTAGTTGCAAAGATGCTAAGACACTAAGGCATTTAGTTTTTTAGCTTAGACACTTAGCGTCTTAGAAGCTTAGCAACTTTAGAATTATTTTCCATCCTGCATTGCAAAAACCTTCTGTAATAAAGGTGTTGTTCTTGCAGAAATATCGTTTCTGATTACTTTTTCTTCAACAGCAATCATTTTAAAAACACCAGACAAAGCTTGATTGGTTGTATAATCAGTTAAATCTGGATTTACTTTTTTCACTAGCGGAATAGTATTGTATTTGTTTATAATTTTTGTCCAGACAGCATCGGCACCTACTTTTTCGAAAGAGCTTTTGATAACCGGATTAAATTTGGCGTATAATGCAGTTGTCGTACTTCCTTGTAAATAATTGGTTGCGGCATTATCACTTCCTAAAAGAATGTTTTTAGCATCTGTAAACGTCATGTTTTTTACTGCTGTCACAAAAATCGGAGTTGCTTCTTTTACTGCGTCTTCTGCAGCACGATTCAACATTTTGATTCCTTCATCTGCAAGAGAGCTTAAACCTACTTTACGCAATGTTGCATCTACTTTTTGTAATTCTTCGGGCATTAAAATTTTTACAGCTTCGTTTTTGTAAAATCCGTCTACAGCAGTTAGTTTACTTACTTGTTGCGTGATTCCTTTATTTAAAGCTTCTTTTAATCCAGAAGCAATGTCAACAGTTCCCGAATTTGGAATCTGAGATGCGATTTGAGGCAATTGATTTAAAGTTTGTTGTACCTGTGCGCAAGAAGTAAGCGAAAATGTAACGGCTAATAGTAAAATCTTTTTCATTTGGGGGTTTTATTTAAGTTTCAAAAATACTACTTATTCAAAAATAACGCCACAATTTTATTAAGGGTGAAGAAAGATTTTGTTTGATAATTAACAACAGATTACTATTTGTGTATTTGGGACTTTTTATGATTATAATAATAAAAGAAAGAGAATTATTTACTTTTTCAGAAGATCTATTTTCTCATCTGTTTTTTCAATATAAACAGACATTTCACTGTATTTCCATTTTCCTCTTTTTTCTCCTACAACAAACAAAGTTGCTTTGCCTTTTGGACCTTTCAATGGTACCTGTACATCACAAGCTCGTACATCGTTGTGCGAAGTAACAACTCCAGAAACAATTCCGTCAGTTTCGATTGGAGACCCGAGTTTTTCAACCACTAATTTATTGTTTTGTACTGCTGTCATAGATTCTTTATAAGCATCAGAATCTTTTAGGACGGACGTAACTTCATAGAAAATTCCGCCAATAAATAAACCAACTAATAGTAAAAGAGTTAAACATCCACTAGGAATAAGCCATTTCCAGTTTCGGTTTAGCCAGCTTTGTTTTTGTACTAACTCATTAGAATCTTCCATAAAATCAATTTTTAGATGAATGACAAAGCTAAAATAAGCATAAAAATCTTATTTATAATGTAATTTTTTTTTATTGATAGATATTGATCCTCAAATTCTTAAAGTAATTTATAGTGGAAGAAAAAAAATCATCTTATAGAATTATAAGATGATTTTTGGGTAAAGTTTTTCAGACTTTATTTATATAGTAATTTAGATTGAGGCTTGTATGTAGACTTATTAGAATTTAAGTCATTTAATATAGTTTCAGTATAATCTTTTCCACCCTTTATTAAATAAAAGAACGATTTTACTACATAAATTGGAGCATACGGAAAATTTCGGCAGCTTAAAGAAAGATTTAGATAAAAGTGTCTTAAAGCATATTTCAACGTACCTTCGTTTGGGCGTATAAAATAGATATTTGGTTCCTTGATTTTTTTTACCATTTCAGCAATAATAAAAGGAAACATGATAAATTTTCCTCCTTGCTGAATCAAAACATTTATTTCAAACAAAGTAAGACCTTCTGTATTATTTGTTTTCATAATAGTTTATTTTTTTTACATTTTACAAAAATGGGACTGAATTATAGTTGCAAAAAAATAAATATTCTAGTCGTTTTATTGCCTTTAAAAGATTTAAGAATGATATTTTAAGGTATATTTTAAATATAGTAATGAAATAAAAATAGAGAATTTATCAAAAACAGCTTTGATAAATTCTCCATGGATTATTGGTGCAAATTATTGCATTACAGTTGTTGTGTCGGGAAGCGTTTCACGATTTAAATTGGCGTCTTTTTCATAAACATCTTGAAAGAAGCCAATTTCTCCATTTTCATTTACCAATGAAGTAAAATAAGTGATAAAAATTGGTACTTTTTTAGACAGTTTAAAACTGTTTTCTGTTTTACCCGCCATTGCTTTATCAATTTTTGCCTGATTCCATTCTGGATAATCTTTCAGCATGGCAACAGCAAGTTCTTTAGCCATTTTAACATTGATGCATCCGTGACTGAAAGTTCTTTTTTCAAAATCGAATAAAGTTTTAGATGGCGTATCGTGCATGTAAATATCATCAGAATTTGGGAACATAAATTTTACCAATCCTAAAGAATTATCTGGTCCTGGTTTTTGTCTTACTTGTCCGTTTACCATTTCCATGTTTTTCGCTGTTAGATAATTAGGATCTTCAGCCATTTTAGATTTCAACTCATTTTGCATAATACTTTGAGGTACTGTCCAATATGGGCTAAAAACAATTCGATCAATTTCTCCATTAAAAATGGTTGTTTTAGTTAAAGGTGCGCCAACAAAGACGGGTGAAGTCAAAACTATTTTTCCGTTCTTAACATAAAACAATTCATAAGAAGGAACATTAACCAAAACATATTCATCGCTGGAAGCAATTTTGGCCGAAATCTCACGGCATCTTTCCATGTTAAGTTTTAAAGTCGCCACTTTATCTTCAAGCGGAATATTCATTTCGTTAATGTGTTCTTCTGCCAAAATATAATTAGGTTTAAATCCGTTACGAACTTTGTATTTCATTACGGCGTCCATCAATTCACGATCATAAATATCGCTTTTAGAATCTGTTTTTAAATCGCCTAACAAATACAAACGAGTTCTAACTTGCGCAATAGTGTTAGAAACTGCATCTGGACGCAACTCTTTATAAGGTGATTCTGCCGGAACAATAGGTTTGTATTTGCTAGATTTTTCTAATCTTTTGTATTTTTTTAGAGCATCTTGCAATTTGTAATACTGGTCAAATTCTACTTTTTCATTTGATGCAACTGCTGTTGTTTCTGATTCTTCTAATGTGCTGTAGTTTAAGAAATCTTTCAGCATGCTATCATAAGCTAATTTTTTCTTGTCGGCATTACTTTTTTTAGTGTACACTATATATAATGAACTCAAAAGCATATCTGCATCAGTTTTAGAAAGAGTGCTTTTATCTGATGAAGCATCAAATAGTTGGTCTATTTCTTTTTGATAAGGAATAATTAAATCATTTGTTTTTTTAGCTTTTTCGTACAAAACAGAACCAAATTCGTTGATTTCGTTTTCATCAAACCAGATAGATCCAAGAGTTCTGTTTTTATACAAAGACATGACATCTGATTTATATTTTTTCAAATCCGAATATCTTTTAAAGAAGTCGTTCGAGATTTCGTCTACATCATTTTGATTGTGGTAAACGGTTAAATGATTTGAAGTTTTTTTATATGTAAGATTGTTTTTTTCAATACTGTTAAAAGAAAATACAAAAAAACTCAAACTTAAAATGACGGTGAATGAATATAATGTTTTCATTTTTTTTAATTTTTACGTTATTACTTTTCTACGTAAGTTTTAGGTAAAAATTTGGGGCTTTTCTACACTGCTAAATTACTATTAGAGAGCTCGAAACATGTTTCCTGATTTTATTTAAATGTTGCGAAATTGCCATGTCTTTAAGCTTTCTTTAACTTATATCAATTAGTAGCAAGAATTGTTACCTTTATATTGAAGAAAAAATATTTTCTTTTTTATTAACATAATGTTATTTGACTGATCAAATATTAAAATAATTTGTACATTGGTCGCTTAAAATTATCATATTCATAAAATGGAACAACAAATACCATATATTCCTAAAAATAAAGTAAGAATTGTCACTGCTGCTTCACTTTTTGATGGTCATGATGCTGCCATCAATATTATGCGTCGTATTATTCAGTCAACAGGGGTTGAAGTAATTCATCTTGGTCATGACCGAAGTGTAGAAGAAGTGGTAAATACTGCTATTCAGGAAGATGCCAATGCAATTGCAATGACATCATACCAAGGCGGACACAACGAATACTTTAAATATATGTATGATTTGCTTCGCGAAAAGGGAGCAGGACATATTAAAATCTTCGGTGGTGGAGGCGGTGTAATTCTTCCTAGCGAAATTTCAGAATTGCATGAATATGGTATTACAAGAATTTATTCTCCAGACGACGGACGTTCTTTAGGACTTCAAGGAATGATTAACGATTTGGTACAACGTGCTGATTTTCCTATTGGAGATAAACTAAACGGAGAAATCGATCATATCGAAAATAAAGTGCCAACGGCAATTGCACGTTTAATTTCTGCGGCTGAGAATTTCCCAGAAATTGCAAAACCGGTTTTCGATAAAATTCATGAAAGCAATACCACTTCTAAAATTCCAGTTTTAGGAATTACAGGAACGGGTGGAGCCGGAAAATCTTCTTTGGTTGACGAATTAGTTCGCCGATTTTTAATTGATTTTCCAGAAAAAACAATCGGATTAATTTCTGTCGATCCTTCTAAGATAAAAACAGGAGGAGCGCTTTTAGGAGACAGAATCCGTATGAATGCGATTAATAATCCTCGTGTATATATGCGTTCGCTGGCGACACGTCAGTCGAATTTGGCTTTATCTAAATATGTAGCCGAAGCGATTCAAGTTTTGAAAGCCGCAAAATACGATTTGATTATTCTGGAAACTTCAGGAATTGGTCAGTCTGATACCGAAATTATGGATCATTCTGATGTATCCTTATATGTAATGACACCTGAGTTTGGAGCGGCAACACAATTGGAAAAAATCGACATGCTTGATTTTGCCGATTTAGTAGCTTTAAATAAATTTGATAAACGCGGTGCTTTAGACGCTTTACGCGATGTAAAAAAACAATATCAGAGAAACCATAATCTTTGGGATAAAAGCCCAGACGAAATGCCAGTTTTCGGAACAATTGCTTCACAGTTTAACGATCCGGGAATGAACACGCTTTACAAAGCGATTATGGACAAAGTGGTTGAAAAAACGGCTTCAGATTTGAAATCGACTTTTACAATCACCAAAGAAATGAGCGAGAAAATCTTCGTAATTCCGCCACACAGAACGCGTTATTTATCTGAAATTGCAGAGAATAATAGAAGTTATGATGAAACAGCAATTGCACAGCAAAAAGTAGCACAGAAATTATACGGAATTTTCAAAACTATAGAATCGGTTTCTGGAAAAGTTCCTCAAATTACTAAAGCTGGAATTGATGATTCTTCTGTTTTATCTAGTGGAATTGCAGAACATGATGAAAACAGAATCTTTTTAAATCTTTTACTGAATCAATTTGATAAAGTAAAAATGAATTTAGATCCGTACAATTGGGGAATTATCCTGAATTGGGATGAAAAAGTAGCAAAATACAAAAATCCAGTTTACTCGTTTAAAGTTCGTGATAAAGAAATCAAGATTGCAACGCATTCTGAAAGTTTATCGCATTTACAGATTCCGAAAATTGCTTTGCCTAAATATGAAGGTTGGGGCGATATTTTGCGTTGGAATTTACAAGAAAACGTTCCTGGAGAATTTCCTTTTGCTTCGGGACTATATCCGTTTAAACGTGAAGGCGAGGATCCGTCAAGAATGTTTGCGGGCGAGGGCGGACCAGAAAGAACCAACAAGCGTTTTCATTATGTAAGTGCAGGAATGCCTGCAAAACGTCTTTCAACCGCTTTTGACAGCGTAACTTTATACGGAAACGACCCAGATTTACGCCCGGATATTTACGGAAAAATTGGGAATGCAGGAGTTTCAATCTGCTGTTTAGATGATGCTAAAAAACTATATTCAGGTTTTGATTTGGTTCACGCTTTGACTTCAGTAAGTATGACGATTAACGGGCCTGCGCCAATGTTGTTAGGTTTCTTTATGAATGCCGCAATCGATCAGCAATGTGAGATTTACATCAAGGCAAATGATTTAGAAAAAGAAGTTGAAGCTAAAATCAACAAATTATACAAAGAAAAAGGAATCGAAAGACCAAGATACCAAGGCGATTTGCCAGACGGAAACAACGGTTTAGGATTAATGCTTTTAGGTGTTACCGGAGATGAGGTTTTGCCTTTAGAAGTGTATAATGAAATAAAAGTCAAAACATTATCACAAGTTCGTGGAACGGTTCAAGCCGATATTTTAAAAGAAGATCAGGCGCAAAATACTTGTATTTTCTCAACTGAATTTGCATTGCGTTTAATGGGCGACGTTCAGGAATATTTTATTACTAAAAACGTTCGTAATTTCTATTCGGTTTCTATTTCAGGATATCATATTGCTGAAGCAGGAGCAAACCCAATTACGCAATTGGCATTCACACTTTCAAATGGTTTCACTTACGTGGAATATTATTTGAGCCGCGGCATGAACATCAACGATTTTGGACCAAACCTATCGTTCTTCTTCTCTAATGGAGTTGATCCAGAATATTCTGTAATTGGTCGTGTGGCACGTAAAATTTGGGCAAAAGCCATGAAAAATAAATACGGAGCCAACGAAAGAGCACAAATGCTGAAATATCATATTCAAACTTCTGGACGTTCGTTACACGCACAGGAAATTGATTTCAACGATATCAGAACAACTTTACAGGCTTTATACGCGATTTATGACAACTGTAATTCATTGCACACCAACGCTTACGACGAAGCGATTACAACGCCAACAGAAGAATCTGTGCGTCGTGCAATGGCAATTCAGCTGATTATTAATAAAGAATTAGGTTTAGCGAAAAACGAAAACCCAATTCAAGGTTCGTTCATCATCGAAGAATTAACCGATTTAGTTGAAGCTGCAGTTCTTCAAGAATTCGACAGAATCACGGAACGTGGCGGAGTTCTTGGCGCAATGGAAACGATGTACCAAAGATCTAAAATTCAGGAAGAAAGTTTGTATTACGAAACTTTAAAACACAATGGCGATTTCCCAATTGTGGGTGTAAACACTTTCCTAAGTTCAAAAGGTTCGCCAACGGTAATTCCGGCTGAGGTTATTCGTGCAACCGAAGAAGAAAAACAATATCAAATTACGATGTTGGATAATTTGCATAATTTCCATGAAGCAAAAGTAAACGAGCATTTAAATACGTTACAGCAAGCGGCTATTAAAAACGAAAACTTGTTCGATCATTTAATGGAAGCTACAAAGGTTTGTTCTTTGGGTCAGATTACTTCAGCGTTGTTTGAAGTTGGTGGGCAGTATAGAAGGAATATGTAAGGATTTTTTTTAATGATATGGAAAAACCTCTCAAGATTTTTGGGAGGTTTTTTTATTGGAAATTTTCCAATAAGGCCAAAGGCCTAACAGCATTTTAGCATTGGGCAAACGCCCAATGTCTGTAATAGGATTTAATAAGAAAGCCCTGAAAGGGCGTAAGCAATTAGATGACAAGAATGTCTATTGCCCTTTCAGGGCTTCGAGTTGCATTGAGTTTTAGCTAATAGGGCGTTGCCCTATTTTGGAGCTGTTAGCCTTTCAGGCTTTTTTATGCAGACTTTTAAGAATCTAAACCTCTCAATAAATTCTATTAAAAAAGTAGTTCACTAGTGCCCCGATAGCGCGAGGGTTTCGCTCGTGAACGCAAAGTAATGCATGAGTGAGACGCTTGCGCCAATAAAACAACAAAATTCCATAAAGTTTGTCATTTCGACATAAGGAGAAATCGCACTCGAAGCTCGACAAAGCAAGTGACAAATCTTTGTCGAGTTACTTGCGAAGATTTGCTTCGCCTGTTCGCTATCGCTCGAGTCTCCTTCGTCGAAATGACAAGATTGTGTAAAAACTTTGCGACTTAGCGCCTTTGCGAGATTTTTTAGTATTAGAATTTTCATCTTTTCCCCACTCGCACGAGTGATTGAAAGTGTTTTTCAGTTGACTTGATTTTGTAGTCAACTGAAAACAAATAAAACTGTGACTACTTGTCACCGTTTGAAATATAAATCCTCTTCCACAAACCCCAAAAACTCCATTTCATCCATGGGAAACAAATGCAGAATTGTTTCCAAAATCAGACTCACATTAATAGTTGCACTTTTATCTTTTTTAGAAAAATTATGCGTGTCATTATCAAGCGCTAGAATGCATAATTTGAGTAAATCGGTAATAAGACAACCGAGTTCTAAATAATTGACCACTTTAAATTGTGCGGTATAAGAATTGGCTTCATTGGTTGGTTGTAGCGTTGTAAAATACTGGGCGGTTAATTTTTGCAGTTTTTGTAGCTTTTCTGTTTCGTTTATTTCCATAAGGCGTATATTTTAAATGATTTACAATTTGACTTTTATAAAATAATTATAAGAAAAATTGTACTTTTGTTTGATTCGGCGAAGGAAGGAATATGTTGTATTTTACCAAACTGATTCTGCGGGTATCGTACTGTACTAAATAAGTTTGTTACTCGTGGAAGTTTTCACACTTAATTATTATCTTTGAATTATGAGCACACTAACAAAACCAAATCATATAGGGCGAAAAATAAGCCGTATTCGTGAACTTCGTGATATGAAACAGGAAGCTTTGGCGCAGGCTTTGGGAATAAGTCAGCAAACAATATCTACTATTGAAAACAGCGAAACTATAGAAGAAGATAGACTTGCTGAAATAGCAAAAGCGCTTGGTGTAACGGTGGAAGCAATTAAGAATTTTTCAGAAGATGGTATGATAAATTATTTCAACACTTTTAATGATGCAGTTTCCGGGAATAATTTTAATCATTATAATACTTGTACTTTTAATCCATTAGATAAATTAATGGAAGCGGTAGAAGAAAATAAAAAGCTTTACGAACGTTTGCTTCAGGCAGAAAAAGATAAAATTGAGTATTTAGAAAAATTGCTAAATCAGAAATAATAAATTTTATATAAAAGAAAACCTCTCAGAAATGGGAGGTTTTTTATTTTACAAAAAAATATCGTTTTACGGCTTTCCTCAATTTAGAAGAAATTTGTTTGTATATATTAGCAACCAGAAAAATAGAGATGAAAAGCTTTCTCGGAAAGGCAAATCAATTCTGAAAACCAAAAACTATATATAACCTCACAAATTAATTTTAAATGAAAAAAAGCATTTTTATTTTAGGATTGCTATTTATTACAAGCTTGAGTTTTTGCCAGACCAAGGTTAAGCAGGACATAAAAGCAACTAATAAAACAGAAAACAAAACATACGACTCAAAACTTTTTGGATGCTGGAAAGGCTCTGAAACAGGACAGCAGCAGGATGGTGTAAGTAAATATTGGGTTTCATGCCGCTTTGAAAACGGAACTAGTACTTTATTATTTGTTGTAATTTATCCAAGTGGTAAAGTCGATCAAACAACTGAAAATGGCAAATGGTGGGTTGAAAACGGAAAGTATTATGAATTACATAACTACGATGGCGTAATTGATGTTTACGATTATCAGGTTACAGAAGAAGGAGTTAATTTTCAATCTGTTGAATTAATGGGAAAAATGGACAATACTTATAAGTTTACCGATTATAAAATTGCTGATTAAGTGAAATTGAAAGATTATAATTTAATAGAAAAATCTCTCAGAAATGAGAGGTTTTTTTGTTCATCTATTTTATACTTATATATTTACTTTTAATAAAAAACTTGCTAAACAAACTAAATGAAAACAAAATTACTTTTATTTTTTATACTTTGTATTTTTATCAAAACCAGTGCTCAACAGAAAATCTATGATTTAACTAGTAATCCAAACAGTTTTTTAAAATTTAATGGCAATTTATTTTTTGAAGCTAGTGCTGAAAATACAGGTTTTGAAATATGGAAAAGTGATGGAACTCCTGAGAACACAGCTATTCTTCACGCTATGAATGTAAGTGAAGGTTTTAATCCAAAAAGAATATTAAATACAGGTTCAGCTATATTAAATGGTAAGTTGTTTTTTATTGCAAGAGACAATCTTTCAAATGGAGAAATTTGGCGAACAGATGGAATAAATGAAACTGTAAAAATTACAGATTTTCTTAAAGGTAGAGTTGAGAAACTTACAACCGTAGGAAATTCAATTTTCTTTTTAATGAAAACCAGCGATTATGTATTGCAGATCTGGAAAACGGATGGTACAAAAGACGGAACAGTATTGATAAAAGATAATTTGCCTATTTGGAATAAACCAACTTTTGAAGGTGAATTGAATAATACATTTATTTTTACTTTTCAGGTAGTTAATTCGAATGATTCTAGAGTGTGGAGAAGCGATGGAACTTCAGAAGGGACATATCCTATATCAGATCAAATGGATGGGAATGGATCAGGATTAGGAGGTACGGCAGCATTTACTCAATATAATAAAAGCGCTAATAAATTGTATTTTGTTAGCAGAAATTATTTATTTGAGACGGATGGAACTCCTGAAAATACAATAAATAGAGGAAATGTATGGAATGGAAGTTTTAAAATAGCAAATTTTAGTGATGTCATTGAAGTTAATGGAAATCTATATCTTATGTTTTTTTCTGCAGATTATTTTAATGTAGAAATTTGGAAATTTAATCTAGCGAATAAAAATCTTTCTATGATATATTCGGCTCAAAAGTCACAATATTTTTATCCTTCTAGTTTTGTATATAAAAACGATTCTTTAATTTTTTGTGGACCAAATAGCGCTAATGGTACTTCATTGTTGTCTATGAAGCTTAGTAATAACGAGATATCTGAAATAAAGGAAATGCCATCAAGATCAAAGCCTTTTGTCTTTTTTGCTTATGAGTCTGCTGCTTTAATTTATAATATTAATAACAATGAATATTTTATCACATCACCTGAAAATGAAAAGCAAGAAAGAAGTGGTTATATTTTCAATTATAATTTGCAAAAAGTTGAAAATATTACTGCACTAGACAATGTTTCAGAGGCGATTAGTTATAATGATTATTTATATTATTCAAAAGATAACAAATTGTGCAAATATGCAAGTAATCTGAATGTAATATCAATAGATAAACAACCATCATTAACTTTATATCCAAATCCTTCAACTGATTTTGTTCAAATTAATCTGCCTAATAGTGAAAGCATCCAAACGGTTAATATTTTTGATATAAATGGAAGATTGGTAACTGATTTATCGACTTTTCATGATAATAGAATTGATGTATCAAGATTGACTAAGGGAATTTATAATGTTCAGATTAAGTACGGCAATTCTCTTATAAATAAGAAAATTGTAAAGATATAAATTGAAGATTTGTAAAGTATTCTATAACAAAATTTCATAAAAGTTGTCATTTCGACCGAAGGGAGAAATCACACTAATAGCTCGACAAAGTAAATCACCAATCTTTGCGGAATTACGTGTGTGATTTCTCCCTTCGGTCGAAATGACAAATATTGTGTTTAAATAGTATCATCCATTTGGCTTATATCGCAACGCATGGTTGTGAGTATTGGTTCAAATCCTGCCTTTTTATAAGCGTTGACAGCGGCTTTATTATCATGATATACCTCTAATCTAACTTCGGTTATTCCTTGAGATGATACCCATTTTTTAAGACGGTCAATTAATAGATTATTAAGACCTTTTCCTCTAAATTCTGGATCTACAAACATAAAACCAAGATACCCGAAAAATTCATGTTTTTGATAGGGTTTAGCTTGTCGAATTTGAGCATATCCACAACCAATAATTTGATTGTTAAAGTCTATAACCAAAAGTTCTGATTTGGGGTCAGAAATAAATTCCTCTATGCTATAATAAAAAATCTCTCCTTCTTTTAATGTTACATCGAAAGGCCTTTCTGCATGCACTAAATGTTGCAGAAATTCGGCAAGTTTCGGTAAATCTGAATTGACAGCTTGCCTTATTGATATATCTTTTGTGTTTTCATTCATATCTCAAATATATTGTAAATAAATTTTCCTTGCTCTGGATTTCTACCTTTGGTCGAAATGAAGATTTTGTTTTAAATAGAAAAACCTCCCATTTCAGAGAGGTTTTTTTATATCAATTTAAGTTCTTATTATACTTTCTTTTTTATCGAAGTTTTTGGTTTACGCTTTAATTTTTCGATTAAGGCATCTGCTTTTTCGTTTTCAGAAATAGAGCGTAAAGATTCTGCGTAGCGGTAATAGTAAACGGGATCTAAATCTGTGGTTAGAGCGAAGAGTTCGCTATACCATTCGGCTGCTTTCTCCAGTTCGCAATTCGAGTACGATGAATTTCCTAATTTTTGAAACAAGTCTACAGATTTGTAGCCCTTTGCAGCGACCTTTTCGTAGGTCTTTATAACGTCGACATAAGCGTATTTTTCGCCGACTTTTTCGGTTCTATAATAAGTTTCATTTTGCGCCGCGGCACGAAATGAAAATACGATTAACAATACTAAAATTGCTAAATGTTTTTGCATAGGTTTAGTTTTGGTTGTGGTATTTAATCGTATTTTTTTAATTGTTTTTGAAAATATTTTCAGCTCGATAAAAGCTTGATAAATCAATAAACGTCAATTTTTGTTTATTATTTTGCATTTAATGATGCTTTTATTATGCAAAGATATGTAAATCAGTAATATAAAGTGTTTTTAAACGATGTTTTTTTGATTTGGTCGATTATATTATGTTTTTTTTAAATAATTGATTTTGTTTGATTTATGTATTTTTTGAAAGTAAAAAAAGATCTTGAAATAGTTTTTTTTCATTTTTTAAAAAGAATATAATTTAACTTTATATCAGAAAGAATATTGCGATGACAATACAGGATTATCTGGATAAAATAGAAAGCTTGCAACGTGAAAGGTCTAAGATTACATTTTCTGACAATGATGATCTTGAGTTTTACGTTCAAAAAATACAGCAAAGTGCCGAATCCTTTTGTATGCTTGATGATGTATTGCAAAAAAATTCAGATAGGATTCTTTTAAATAACGAAGCGGTAAAATTGTTTGCGAATCGTTTAGGCTTGTTATTCTTAGAAGAAAAAGAATCAGGAAATGTATGTTTTGCCAATAGCGAAGAAGTGCGTCCAGAATATCGGCAAAGTTTCAGATTGATAGATTTCTTAGATTACATTTATGCTTTTATGCATTCTGTGGTATATAAAGAAACACAAAAAATAATCATTTCATCTGAAAAAGATTTTTTTTGGAAGCTAGCAAAAATAGGCTCGGATTTAAGTAAATAAAAAATATGAAAACAAAAAAAAAGCAGCTCCTGGTACGAGCTGCTTTTCTAATTTTTAGGGCAAAAAATTAACGACGGAAAGAAGGACTCTGGTTTACAGATTGGTCTAACTTTATAGTCTTAACTTTTTTAGCAGCGACTTTAATTTCGTGTTTCGCCACTTTGTCGTTTGCTTTCAATTCAAGAACATAAGTTCCTGCAGGAAAACTTTCTAAACTAATAGTTTTTGAAACCTCCAATTTGTCTGCTGCAGCGTCTCCTGCATAAAGTAAATTGTGATTCTCGTCATAAATAGAGAAAGATGCATTTTCTACAGTGTCTAAAGTAAAGCTAACTACTTTTCCGTTTCCTGTTTTAATGTTTAAAATATAATCACCTTTTCCATCAATGGCATAGGTAAACACAGTCGCTAAAAAAAAGGCAGCAACTAAACCAGCTTTGGTAAATTTTGTCATGTTTTTTTTAAATTGTTAATTACTAAATGTGGAACGCGTAAAACTACAAATACAAATTTAATTTTTAGCAAAATATTGGCACTTTTCGATGTATAAGTTGCTGAATTGTAATTATTTCGGTATTTTGTTTAAACTATGTACGTAATTACTGGGTTTTCGGATTTGTTTTTAGAAAACATTTTTTAACACTTAAAAATCAAAGAGTTGAATTAATAAGAATAATTTTCAGAAATTTTCTGTTTCATCATCTCTTTTGATTCTTAAACAAAAAAAAACAGCTCTGTAACCGTCAAGAGCTGTTTCTTATAATCGTAATTTTTAAAATTTTCTAACCTTAATTTATACCTTTTTGTAGTATAAAATTTTAGCGTGTAGCAACACTTGTATTTTTAGCAAAACCTGCTTTGTAAGCAAAAGAAACTGCATTTCTAGATAAAGATGCATTATCTCCTATTGTGATTTCGTATTTTGCTCTTTTTACGCTGTCTTCTACTTCTAAATAATAAGTTCCTTCAGGAAATTCTTCTAGACTAAAAGTTCTTAAAATTCCATCTTTTCCAGATGCTGTTTCAGAATAGATTAAAGTCCCGTCTGTGTCATAAATAGCTAAATTGGCTTTCTGTACTTTGTTAAGTGCGAAAGTGATCAGTTTTCCATTAGCTTTTAATACATGAAGATTAAAATCTCCATTTCCATCAATTGCGTAAGTGCTTATTCCTGTGAAAAGCAACGCTGCTACTAAACTCAATTTTGCAATCTTTTTCATGGTACTTCGTTTTTAAATTAATAGTTCTAATTCTCTGATGCTAAATTACTTATGTAATACATGAAAAAGTGCAACTGTATTTTCCTATTTCTATGCTATATTCTCATTTACGAAACCGTTATAGGTTAAAACATGAATTATTTTTAACATTTTTGTTAATTCACTTATTATTTTTTAATGTTTTGCTTGGTTTTTAATTTACGTTGAGTTAAGGATTTCTTTACAAAAAAGTAATTGAGTTGTTCCACAGAGATTCACAGAGAAAAACACAAAAATTCGCAAAGATTTAAAAAATAAACTTTGCGAATCTCTGCGGAAAATTTTGTGAATCTCTGTGTAATGCTCTAGAAAGTATAAAACAAAAAAAACAGCTCAATAACCACAAAGAGCTGTTTTTAAAACTTTTGAAAGTTTTTAAACTTACTAACTATCTAACCTCACTTTTATACTTTATGAAAGCATAAACTTTTTAGCGTGCTGCCACGCTTGTATTTTTAGCAAAACCTGGTTTGTAAACTGAAGAAACTGCATTTTTAGATAAAATAGTAGCATCGTCAGTTATTGTGATTTCGTATTTTGCTTTTTTTGCATCGTTTTCTACTTCTAAGAAGTAAGTTCCTTCTGGAAATTCTTCTAAACTAAAAGTTCTTAGAATTCCATCTTTACCTGAAGCGGTTTCAGAATAAATAAGAGATCCGTCTTTGTCATAAATAGCTAAGTAGGCTTTTTGTGTTTGGTTAAGACCAAACGTGATCATTTTCCCATTAGCTTTAATAACATGCAGATTAAAGTCTGCTGTTCCATCAATTGCATAAGTGCTTATTCCTGTGAAAAGCAATGCTGCTACTAAACTCAATCTAACAATCTTTTTCATGGTATTTAGTTTTTAAATTAATAGTTCTAATTCTCTGATGCTAAATTACTTTAGTTGTAAGTAAAAAAGCAATACTATATTCTCCAATTTCTATGCTATATTCTCATTTACGAAACCGTTATAGGTTAAAATTTGAATTATATTTATCTTTTTCGTTAATTAGGCTATTATTTTTCAACGTTTTTGATGATTTTTAATTTACATTGAGATAACGATTTGTTTAAAAAATGTAGGAAATTTTGAAGATACTAAGGTGCTGAGGTACTAAGCTTCTAAGTTTTTAATTGTATTGTGTATTGTAGCGCAAAGGGAGCAGAGGTTTACGCAAAGTTCACAAAGGTTTTTTTGAGTAAATTTTATAAAACAAAAAGTTCGTAAGGCTTTATCCTAATATAGCTTTGCGAACTTTGTATCTATATGTATCATCTTTAATTAAAAAACTCTGCGAATCTCTGTGTTATAACTTACAAAAAATAAAGAGCAAAAAAAAAACAGCTCAGTAACCACAAAGAGCTGTTTTTAAAACTTTTGAAAGTTTTTAACTTACTAACTATCTAACCTCACTTTTTATACTGTATTAGAGTATAAAGTTTTAAGTGCCGTGAAGAATTGCACTTAACCTTAATATTTTCTTAGTTAACAGAAACCGTTCCTTTTGAAGACAAAACAGAACTATTAGCGTTAACAGTGATATCGTATTTTACTTTTTTGAAGCTGTCAGCAACCTCTAAAATATATTTTCCTTGAGGGAATTCTTCTAAACTGAAAGTTCTTAAGATTCCGTCTTTACCAGAAGCGTTCTCAGTATAGATTACATTACCATTTGTATCAGATATACTAATAACTGCTTTTTGTAATTGATTAATTCCAAAAGCAATTACCTTGCCATTTCCTTTTAATACATGAAGATTTAACGCTTCATTTCCATCAATTGCATAAGTACTCATTCCTGTTAGGAGTACTGCACATACTAAACTTAATTTCATAATCTTTTTCATATTCTATAGTATTAAATTTTTTTCGTTCATTTTTCTGAGGCAAAGTTATGGCAGCAGTTGTGGTATTTTAACATCTATATTTTCCAATTTATATGCTATATTCTCATTTACGAAACCGTTATATGTTAAAATTTGACTTTAATGTTGTGTTTTTGTTAATTTGATTGTTTTTATTCAAAGTTTTTCAAAAACTGAATACTTCTTAAAATTTCTATTTTTCTTACAATTTTTAATAAATTGGTATAAAATCGAGTTTTAAATAGGATAAATAGAAAAAAAGTCAGGAAAAAAAATAAGACCCTAAAAAAAAGCCGATTTTGATGTAAATTATTCAGTGTTAAGAACGTTATTTTAATGTAAAATTCGCATTTACGAAACCGTTATAGGTTAAAATTTAAATTATTTTAGGTGATTTTGTTAAATTTGCTATTATTTTTTAAAGAAATTATCATGAAGACAATTGCCCCAGCTCTTGAAGTGATAACTAACTCATACGGAAGTTCTTTTACCTACGCTAAACACGCCGAAAAGACCAATAGTAAAGCTCATTTATGGCACTATCATCCAGAAATTGAGTTGGTCTATATAAACGGTGGGGCAGGGAAGAGACAAATAGGAAGCCATGTTTCTTATTATACCAATGGTAGTTTACTTTTAATAGGAGCTAATTTGCCGCATTGCGGTTTTACAAATGAGCAGACTGGAAATACAACGGAAACCGTTATCCATATTAAACCTGAATTTTTAGGAAGCGACTTTTTTGTAGCTCCTGAAATGAGAAAAGTTCAGAATATATTAAAACAAGCTAAGGGCGGAATCGCTTTTGGTGGCGAGACGAAAAAGCGTATCGGAAAGAAAATTGAAATGATGGAAAATGAACCGCCATTTCAGAGATTAATGACGCTTTTGAGTGTTTTAGACGAATTGGAATCGGCTGAAGAATATACCATCTTAAACGCTGACGGATTTTCGATGGAATTGCAAACACAAGACAACGATCGTATGAATGTGGTTTTCAATTTTGTAAAAGATCATTTTCAGGAATCTATTTCTATAGATGAGGTTTCGAGTCTGGTAAGTATGACTACGCCATCTTTCTGCCGTTATTTCAAGAAGATTTCAAACAAAACGTTTACTGAGTTTGTAAATGAATATCGTTTAGTGCATGCTTCAAAACTTTTGGCAGAACAGCCTATGAGTATTAATGAGGTTTGTTATGAAAGCGGTTTCAATAATTTCAGCCACTTTAGTAAATCGTTTAAACAATATACTGGTAAAAGCGCTTCGCAATACCGTCATGAACATAAGATTATTATTAGTTGATTTTTTTGCCACGAATTACACGAATTGGCACGAATTAAATTTTATAATTTGTAAAAGAAATAAAAAAACCGATCAGTCAAAAGCTGATCGGTTTTTTTATTTTTCAGTTTTACGTACTATTTTACATTTTGCCAAGAGATTATTTAAATTAATTAGTGGAAATTTGTGTAATTCGTGGCATCCAAAGCAAGTCGGATTTTTCATATATTTTATTCTGAAAAAAGTTATATTTACAAACCCTAATCAGAAAAAAAAATATCAAAATGAAGAAATTTAAAATGCTATTGTCTGCATTTTTGCTTTGTCTCACCACCATGACATACGCTGCAAAAGTAGACACACTTCAAGTTGCGAGTACCGCTATGGGTAAAACCTATAAGGCAGCGGTAGTTTTACCAAATTCTTATGCAAAAAGCAAATCGACGTTTCCGGTAATGTATCTGCTGCATGGTGCATACGGACATTTTAGTGATTGGCTTAAAAATACGCCAAACAAAAAACTGGTTCACAATCTAGCGGATCAATACAATATGATTATTGTTATGCCAGAAGGAGAGACGTTTAGTTTTTATATTGATAGTCCTGTAAATAAAGAAAGTCAGTTTGAAACTTTTATTACACAAGAAGTTATTCAGAAAATAGATAAAACATATCGAACTATTGCTAATAAAAACGGAAGAGTAATAACAGGACTTTCTATGGGCGGACATGGTGCATTGTATTTGTCTGCCAGACACCCAGAATTATTTTGTGCAGCAGGAAGTATGAGCGGCGCTGTAGATATGAGTACGATGCTTAATAGAGATTCTTCGGCGCAAATTGTAAAATTAATGCAGCCTGTTTTTGGTGATAAAAGCGGAAACACCGAATTGTACGAACAAAATTCTGTTTTAAGAATGGCGGATAAACTCAAGTCGAACAAATTACCTTTAATAATAGATTGCGGAGTAGACGATTTTTTGATTGAGCCAAATAGAGAATTACACAGAAGATTGGTCTATAATAAAGTGGACCACGATTATACAGAACGTCCAGGAGCACATACTTGGGATTATTGGGAAAATTCACTTCCGTATCATGCATTATTTTTTAATAAAATACTAGCTAAAAATCAGGTGACTGCGAAAAAATAAAGCCTATTTTGTTCTAAAATAAGCCAAATTGCTTTTTTTGGTTTAATTTTTGGAATACCTTTATATAGTATAATCCTTAAAAAAAAATAATTATGAAAAAGATACTTACCTTATTTGCAGTTATCGGTTTAATTGCATTTTCTAGCTGTGAAGGACCAGAAGGGCCTCCGGGACCTCCAGGCAGCCCTGCTGCAGCTGAAGTTTTTGAAATTGAAAAAGTAAATTTTAGTGCGACTGCTAATTCCGAGATTTATTTTAATTTTAAATCGCAAACTTACTTAGGCGATGTTGTTTTGGTATATAGATATGATGGGCCTGATCCTAAAACTAATCGTGATATATGGGTTCCTCTTCCTGATTCGCATTATTACAATGATGGAGGTCTTTACTTTACTTACAAGTTTGATTTTACTCAGGATAATGTTAGAATATTTACAGAAGGTTATGGGTTGAGTGCTAATCCTATTCCGTCTGATTTCGTTGTCAATCAGATATTTCGTATTGTAGTTGTCCCAGGTTTTGATCCTATTGTTACTGGGAAATCTGTAAATAAACTTGATTATTATGAAGTAATTAAGAAATATAACATTGATGATAGTAACGTTAAGAAGTTAAACTAGATTCAGTTCAATAATCAATAAAAAAAAAGGAAATCGTAAGATTTCCTTTTTTTTTTATGAATATATGTTTTTAAACTAATTATTCTTCGCTTGATGAATCATTTAAAACTTTTTCTGGTCCGAATTTAAGAGAAACTAGAATGCCAACTAAAAGTGATAAAGCAATAAATCCTAAAGAAGCCCATTCTGGAACGTGGAAGAAATCGTGTAAAAGCATTTTTAATCCAACGAAAGCTAGAATTGCAACTAAGCTGTATTCTAAATAACTGAATTTTGCCAGCATATTTGCTAAGAAGAAATACATAGAACGTAGTCCAAGAATCGCAAAAATATTCGAACTAAATACTAAAAACGGATCTTTGGTAATAGCAAGAATTGCAGGAACACTATCTACAGCAAATAAAACGTCCATCACTTCGATAACAATTAAAGCTACAAATAATGGAGTAGCTGCTTTTTTTGCAGTTTTGGTCGAAATGAAAAATTTTTCACCATCTGTCTCTGCTGTAATCGGCATAACTTTGCCTAAAGCTTTATAGATAAAAGAATCTTTTGGATGAAAATCTTCTTCTTCTCCAGAAAAAAGCATTTTTATGGCTGTAAATATTAAGAAAACTCCAAACACATAAGTGGTCCATGAGAATTTGTTAATTAGCATAACTCCGAAGAAAATCATTAATCCACGGAAAACAATAGCTCCAAGAATTCCCCAGAATAAAACACGGTGCTGGTATTTTTGCGGAATTTTGAATGAAGCAAAAATAATAGCGATAACAAAAATGTTATCGACACTCAGTGAAAGCTCGATCAAATAACCCGTAATAAATTTCATTGAAGCCACAGCTGGTTTCAAATTATCTGGATTGTCAATATAGTCTGTTGTGTAAAGCCAATAAATTACTCCCGAAAAGAGGAAAGATAAAGTAACCCAAACTAAGGTCCATTTGCTGGCTTCTTTTGTGCTAATAATATGGGGTGTTTTGTTAAAGACGCCTAAATCTAAAGCAAGAATAAAAACTACAGCAAGTAAAAAGAGTGACCAGACTATCATAATGATTTTTTTTAATGATTTACAAAGATAAGTTTTGATGTTTAACTTAAAAATTAAATTTAATCCTAAAATTAAGTAATATTTATTATTTGTAAAGTGTTAAGTATTATAAAGTTATGAGGTTATTTGAAATGTAAAAGGTGGTTTTAGGCAAGAAAAGATGAAATTCTTATTTAAAGTGAAGAGTAGAACTTTGTCAAAGTTTTAAACTTTGACAAAGTTGGTAGATAACTTTAATTTAAATCCGAAAGGTTTTAAGAACCTATCGTGTTTAATGCAAAAAAAAGTGCCAACAATTACGATGGCACTTTTTAGAATATATTGTAAGCTTTGAATTAGATTGCTGAGTTAACAGTTTTGATAATTCTAGCAGCAATTTTGTAAGGGTCTCCGTTTGAAGCTGGTCTTCTGTCTTCCAACCATCCTTTCCAACCTTTTTGAACAGTCATTAAAGGAATTCTGATAGAACATCCTCTGTCTGAAACTCCATAAGAGAAATCGTGGATAGAAGCAGTTTCGTGCTTACCAGTTAAACGTTGATCGTTGTAAGCTCCGTAAACTGCAATGTGCTCAGCAGTAACAGGACGGAAAGCCTCGCAGATTTTCTCGTAAACTTCTTGAGAACCACATGTTCTAAGAACTGTGTTAGAGAAGTTAGCGTGCATACCAGAACCATTCCAGTCAGTATCTCCTAGAGGTTTTGGGTGATATTCAATATAGTAACCATATTTCTCAGTTAAACGGTCTAATAGGTAACGAGCAACCCAGATTTCGTCTCCAGCTTTTTTAGCTCCTTTAGCGAATAATTGGAATTCCCATTGTCCGCAAGCAACCTCTTGGTTGATTCCTTCAAAGTTGATTCCAGCAGCGATACATAAATCAGCGTGCTCTTCAACTAATTTTCTACCGTGAGTGTTTTTTCCACCTACAGAACAGTAGTACATCCCTTGTGGAGCAGGGTATCCTCCAACTGGGAAACCAAGTGGAAGTTGTGTTTTAGTATCCATGATGAAATACTCTTGTTCGAATCCAAACCAAAAATCATCATTATCATCATCAATTGTAGCTCTACCGTTAGAAGGGTGTGGTGTTCCGTCAGCATACATAACTTCGCACATTACTAACCATCCGTTGATACGAGTTGGATCTGGATAGATTGCAACTGGAACTAATAAACAGTCAGAAGAACCTCCTTCGGCTTGTCTTGTAGATGATCCATCAAATGACCAGTTTCCAAGCTCCTCTAATGTTCCTTTGAAGTTTTCGTGTTCTTCAACTTTAGTTTTACTTCTAAGATTTTGAGTTGGTTCATATCCATCTAACCAAATGTACTCTAACTTAATTTTAGCCATAATAATATAAATTAATTTTTTTGTTTTTTTTCGTTGGGTCAAATATAGATTTATTTTTTTAGTCCCAAAAATTAGGGGGCTATTTTGTTTTGTGAAGTATAATTTTTTGGATAAGCGCAATTTTGTTAGGGGTATATTTTAAAAAAAGCAATTTTAATTACCTTAAAAAAATAAATTCGTAATAATTACGGTTCATTTTTGAATTTATGGGTTAAGAAATTATGAAAAAATGTTTATTTAATCAATAATACCGTATAGTTTTGTTATATTTCTGTGATTTGAATTCATTATTCTTCGAAAAAAGCATTTTATGTTGAAAAATCATTGACTAAAAATCTAAAATTTATATTCTGAACAGGTACTTTAATTGTTTATATTTGCTGATCATTTTTTAATGAAAATTAGTACGAATTTAAAATATACATAACCATGTCAACATTACGTTTTCAAGCTTTACAACAAGCTTCTAATAGAAAGCCAG
This sequence comes from Flavobacterium movens, assembly GCF_039581425.1. Lineage (NCBI taxonomy): Bacteria > Pseudomonadati > Bacteroidota > Flavobacteriia > Flavobacteriales > Flavobacteriaceae > Flavobacterium > Flavobacterium movens. Next base: position 188,316 of record NZ_JBCPXY010000003.1, on the reverse strand, counting down.
TACATTTTGAAGAAATTGGCCGAAAATCAAATCTTTTTGGTGCAAATGTGTTTAATGAAAAGGCGATGAAGCAATATTTAACTTCAGATGCATTTAAAGGAGTAAGAGATGCCATCCAGCACGGAACTAAAATCGACAGAAAATTAGCAGATTATATTGCCATGGGAATGAAAGAGTGGGCTCTTTCTAAAGGTGTAACACATTATACGCACTGGTTTCAGCCACTTACAGGAACTACTGCAGAGAAACACGATGCTTTTTTTGAAACCTCTTATGACGGAAGCGAATCTGTAGAAAAATTTGGAGGAGCACAGTTAGTGCAGCAAGAACCGGATGCATCTAGTTTCCCGAATGGCGGAATCAGAAATACTTTTGAGGCAAGAGGTTATACAGCTTGGGATCCGACTTCTCCAGCTTTTATATATGGTACAACTTTATGTATACCAACAGTATTTATTGCTTACACAGGTGAAGCTTTAGATAATAAAATACCTTTATTAAGAGCTTTATCAGCAATTGATGAAGCAGCGACAGAAGTTTGTAAATATTTTGACAAAAACGTAAAAAAGGTAACAGCAACTTTAGGCTGGGAGCAGGAATATTTCTTGATTGATAAAGCTTTGGCAAATTCTCGTCCTGACTTAATGATGACAGGAAGAACCTTATTAGGTCATACTTCTGCAAAAGGGCAGCAATTAGATGATCACTATTTCGGATCTATTCCAACTCGAGCTCTTACTTATATGAGAGATTTAGAGCAGGAATGTATGTTATTGGGTATTCCGGTAAAAACACGTCATAATGAGGTTGCTCCAAATCAGTTTGAGTTAGCGCCGATTTTTGAGGAAACTAATTTAGCGGTCGATCACAACTCTTTATTAATGGATGTAATGCAGAGAGTAGCAGAGCGTCATGACTTTAAAGTATTATTTCACGAAAAGCCTTTTAAAGGAGTAAACGGTTCTGGAAAACACAATAACTGGTCGTTGGCTACAGATACAGGAGTTAATTTATTGAGTCCGAGCAAAACGCCAATGAGCAATTTACAGTTTTTGACTTTCTTTATTAATACAATCAAAGCGGTTAATGATAACGAGACTTTATTAAGAGCTTCTATCGCAACAGCAAGTAACGATCATAGGTTAGGGGCAAACGAAGCACCACCAGCAATTATGTCTGTATTTATTGGAGCGCAATTGACAAAGGTTTTATCTGAATTAGAAAGCGTAACAACAGGAAAACTTTCGCCAGAAGAAAAAACAGATTTGAAATTGAACGTGGTGGGTAAAATTCCAGACGTATTATTAGATAATACTGACAGAAATAGAACTTCGCCTTTTGCTTTTACAGGAAACAAATTTGAGTTTAGAGCTGTAGGTTCAAATTCAAACTGTTCAAATGCAATGACAACTTTGAATGCAATTGTAGCAAAACAGTTAATTGACTTTAAAAATGAAGTAGAGAACTTGATTGAAAATAAAGACATGAAAAAAGACGATGCGATCTTTAATGTCTTAAGAGAGTACATCAAACAATCTAAAAAGATTCTTTTTGAAGGAGACGGTTATAGTGAAGCTTGGGAAAAAGAAGCGGCTAAAAGAGGATTGAGCAACTTTAAAACTACTCCAGAAGCTATTAAAGCTAAGGTTTCTAAACAAGCTTTAGAATTATTTGAACAATTAGGAATCTTTAATCATGTAGAAGCCGAAGCTCGTTACGAAATTGAATTGGAAGAATACACTAAAAAAATCCAAATTGAAGGTCGTGTTTTAGGAGATATTGCTAGAAACCATGTAATTCCAACTGCAATTCGCTATCAGAATACATTAATTGACAATGTAAAAGGATTAAAAGAAATTTTCGGAAAAGATTTTGAAGCATTGGCTAAAGAGCAGATTGTTTTGATTAGAGAAATCTCAGGTCATATTGAAGGAATCAATTCTAAAGTATTGGCAATGACCAATGAAAGAAAGAAAGCCAATCAATTGACAGATGCTCAAAAAATGGCTGAAGCATATTGCAATAATGTAAAACCTTATTTTGAAGATATCCGTAATCATTGCGATAAATTAGAACTATTGGTAGATGATGAAAGTTGGACATTGACCAAATACAGAGAATTATTGTTTACGAAATAATGCTAACGTAACAATTTGTTAAAGCCTGTCTCAATAAGACAGGCTTTTTTTTGAGATTATACTAAAAAAATGGTTTAAGAAGGACTTTTTTGCTAGTTATACCCCTTGAAATGTAAAGAAATTGTATTAAGTATCTTTTTTCCTATAAAAATTTTAAAGCATTTTGGCAGTTCATCGAGATAGTTTTACAGTTCATCGAAAAGAGGTTAATATGTTGTAAAATAGGTATTTATACGTGAACCTCTTTTGCAGAAAGTTTTCTAATTTTGGTCATGAAGTTGAGAAAATAGGATTAAAAAACTATTTCAAATGATGTTCTGAAGCCCCCTTCCGTTTCCCCCAAATTACAAACCTGCAAGTACCTACATAATAATTTGTATTAATAACCAATTAAATATATTTATTATGAAAAAAGTAATTTTAAGCATCTCAGCGATGCTGTTTGTAGGGTTTGCTGCCGTAGCGCAGAATAACGCGAGTCTTGTGACTCAAAGTACAGGCGCTTTTAATTCTGCTGGACCAGGGAATAATGCAGAAGTTGGTCAAAATGGGGATTTAAATAAATCTACAGTTGGGCAAGTAGGAAATAACAATAAATCTATTGTGCATCAAGGTATTGAACCATCTCCAGTAAATGCGACAAACAACCTTGCAGTGGTTTCTCAAACCAATACTGATAACATTGCAAAAATTTCTCAAAGTAATCATGACAATCAGGCTTATCAAACTCAAGATGGTAAAACAAATAATGCTACCATTTGGCAAGATCAAATTGTTGAGGCTTTAGTTAATCCTAGTGCACTTGGAGGAAATGATAAAGCATGGCAAACACAAACAGGTAATAATAATACCGCTACTATTGATCAGGGAACTACCGGTAATGAGTTTCCAACAGGTACTGCGAGTCCGGCTTTAGGAACAGGTTTTTCAACCGCTCAAATAACTTTAGGTTTGTCAGGAGTAAATGTACCATACTCTCCTCATGCAAGTAATAGTGCAAAACAAACTCAATCTGGTAATTACAATACTGCTTATGCTTCTCAAGGAGGTAAAAACAATATTTCTGAGCAAACTCAGACTAGCGCTTCAAATGCAGTAGGAGCTGACGAAAACAAATCAAACCATTATCAATATGGAAATGATAACAAATCCTATACCGTTCAAGATGGTTCTAAACATATTGATAACACTTTACAAAGTGGAAATAACAACTACGCAAACTTATTGCAAACAGGAGCAGCACAAAAAAGTGTGATTTTCCAAAAAGGAAATTCGCAAATTGCTAATGTTACACAAACTAACTAATAGTTAAAAATAAAAACAAATGAGATAGTTTTAAACCGTGACTATCTCATTTGTTTAATTAATAAAGAAAAGATGAAAACTTTATTTTTAAATAGCGTGCTTTTTTTGCTCTTTTCAACTGCATTTTATGCTCAGGAAAAAGAAGATGATTCTGATTTTAAGAACTATAGTTCATCTGTTTTTAATTCAAAAGAAAAAGCTTTTAGCATAGTTTCTACGATGGACAAAAAAAACAAAAATGAATTAAACAAAAATATACCATTGGGTGTTCAAATACAGCAAATAGGAGCGTACAACGTAGTGAATGCAGCTTTAAAATCAAATGAAACAAAAGTTGCTGTTGACCAAAATGGAGAGCACAATACATTGCTTTTGGATAAAAGTGCTAAAACAATTACCCAAAATATCGTACAGGAAGGAAGTAATAACAGAATATCTGATTTTACATTAAAAACAAACTATGATGTAAATATGGAAATGATTCAAAAAGGAGATAATCAAAATATTCAAAGTATTGGAACCAATTCGCTGTCAAAAAACATGAGAATTACCCAGACAGGCAATGGAGCTTCAATAATTCTTATCAATAAATAAATTAAAAAGATGCGTTTTTTATACGGACATATTATTTTCGTTTTTGTCTTTTTTAGCACCATACTCTATGGTCAGGTTCCCCAAGATAAAATAAAAGCTAAATTAGAAATCGAAAAAGTAGAAGGCAATGTAAAAATCACAGGTACTGCTGAAAATCTTACGGATGTTATCAGGAGTGCTGCCTACAGGATGTCTGTTATAAAAAATAATAATAAAAGTAATAATAAGTCTAATAATGACCAGGTTGGTGTTTTTACCTTACAACCAAACGAAAAACAAAAATTATCTACTTCTCAAATTAATTTATCAGAAGATGATGAGGTAGTCGTTTTATTATTGTTTTATGATGAAGATAAACAAATAATAGCGAAAGATCGTGTGGTTTTAGGTGAAGAAAAAAAAAAGATGTAATTGTATTGCCTGCTGACGGATTTGTGTTAAGAGGAATCATTACAGATGATACCAAAACCAAAATGGGAAAAGATTTTTACGATAGATATTATTACAAGTACAATGATATTGGAATCAACGCTGACAAAATAGTGACAATAGGTGAAGAATATAGTTTTGCAAGAAATACATCCATAACCGTAAGTATCGACAACGAAGTTATTTACGAGTTTCTGGCCAGACCAGACGATGAGTTTTTAGATGCCGTTGCAGAGGAATCTGTAAATGCAACCTTCATTTATTTAAAAGAAAAAGAAAAAGAGCGCAAGTATTTCACTCAGTATTAATTTTATTATTAACGTCATGAAATTTATAATTACCCTCGCAGTATTCCTGCTTATTTCTCCGTTTATAAATGCTCAGGCCTTAGTCTATAAACCGGTTAACCCGGCTTTTGGAGGCGATACTTTTAATTATCAATGGCTTTTGAGCAGTGCCGAAGCACAAAATAAACAAAAAGACAAAACAGCCGAAGTAAAACCTCAAACTGATTTGGAGCGTTTTAAAGCCAATTTAAATTCGCAATTGTTAAGTCAGATCTCAAGTTCTCTCTACAAACAACAATTTGGTACAGATGGTATCAAGGAAGGTTCTTATACTTTTGGGAGCTATTCAATCGATGTTTATCCATCTTCAGAAGGATTCACGCTTAATATTTTAGATACTAATACAGGAGAGCAAACACAAGTAATCATCCCAAATCAATAACATGCGATTACATTTCTACCTATTTATTTTATTTGGATTTCTTTTTACTGGCTGCGGTGCTTATTACAATCAACCCACTGGAGTTCAAAAAGCTGTTTTGGGAGAAGGAACGCCCGCGACATCATTATTAAAAGATCTGCCAAAACCTAAGGAGCAAGTTGTGGTTGGGGTCTATAAATTTAGAGACCAGACGGGACAGTATAAACCTCAGGAAAACGGAAGCAGTTTTAGTACAGCTGTGACCCAGGGAGCGACTTCTATTTTGATAAAGGCATTAGAAGATTCTAAATGGTTTGTGCCTATTGAGCGCGAAAATATTGGAAATTTACTTCAGGAACGAAATCTGATTCGGGCAACCCGTCAGGAGTATGTAAAAAATGCAAATCCTAATGAACCTCAGATAACGCCTCTATTATATGCAGGAGTTTTGTTAGAAGGAGGGATTGTTTCTTATGATTCTAATATTATTACGGGTGGATTTGGAGCAAGATATTTTGGCGCTGGAGCATCTGTAAAATATCGCCAGGATCGTGTAACGATTTATCTGAGAATGATTTCTACATCAAACGGAAAAATTTTAAAATCAGTTTATATTTCAAAAACAATCTTGTCTCAGGCAATCGATGAGAGCCTTTTCAGATATGTCAATTTTAAAAGACTTTTAGAGGTGGAAACAGGTTACACCACTAACGAACCGGTACACATGGCAGTTACAGAAGCTATAGAAAAAGCCGTTGAATCTTTGGTGTTAGAAGGGATAAAAGATAATATTTGGCAAGCTGATGCACCAAAGTGGGAAGTCGATAATTTATTGAAAGCTTATGCTGAAGAAACAAAAACTGCTGATGTAACTGGTTTATATGATCGAGTGCTTGAAAATAGAAGAAGTAAATTTGGCATTGAACTTTCAGGGGGTACTACTTTAATGGATGGAGATTATCAAGATCCGCTATTAAGACCTTTTGGGCGTGGAGCTTTAAAATGGATGCTTACTCCAAGCTTTACCGTCAGTGCTTCCACCAATGTTGTAAATCTTGCCAATAAAAATTTACTAGATGTCGGATATATCACCTACGACCTGAATATGGAATGGATCATTCTTCCAAAAGACCGTCTTACTCCATATTTATATATTGGAGGAGGGTATGGTATGAATCGGAAATTTGAAAATACGTATGGAAAAATTCAATATGGTGCGGGCTTAGAATATATGGCATCAGACCAAATCGGAATAAAATTGTTTGCTGAACAGAACATTAATTTCAGTGACAATCTTGATTATATCGTAGCAGGAACTCGTGATGATTACTATTATAAATTCGGGTTAGGACTAACGTTTTACTTTGGTAAAAAGAAAAAGTAACAAGTTAGAAATTTCGAAAATAGAAGACACACGTTTAAATTTTAAAGCAAGCTAATCATGAAGAATTTATACAAAATAGTAAGTGCAATTTTTTTAGTGGTTTTGGTTTCCTGCAGTGAAGAAAAAATTGGAGAATCTGAATTTGGAACCGTAACAGGAAAAGTCGTTAACAGCGAGACTTTTGAGCCGATGGAAAATGTAAAAATATTATCAAGTCCAACAACTAGTACAGTATTTACAGATGCTGAGGGAAAGTTTACTGTAACGAATGTAAAAGTTGGAGAATATTCGTTTCAAGCTCAAAAAGAAGGTTTCGTAGCAAAATTTGAAGCTGTTAGCGTTACCGCAAATAATACATCGGAAGTTGTTTTTGAATTAAGTAAATCGATCGTGAACAACAAGCCTCCGACAGTTCCTGTTTTAGTAGCTCCAGAAGATAATAGTACAAATCAGCCTGTAAATTTAGAGCTAAGTTGGACAGTTACAGATCCTGATAATGATGCAATGACTTATACCGTTAGTTTAAGAAACGATAAAAATAGTGAAGTTGTAGTTTTTTCAGATCTAAAAGAGAAAAAACTAGCGCTAACAAATTTAATCTATGGAGCCAAATATTACTGGCAAGTTACCGTAACTGATGGGGTGAATACCCCTCTTTTAAGTACGATAAGCGCTTTCTCTACAATAGCTTTTCCAGCAACAAGAAATTTATTTGTTAAAACTATTAGCGGTAACAATGTGATTTTCGCTGCAGATGACGCAGGCAAACAATATCAATTGACAAGTTCAGATAAAAATAGCTGGCGCCCTAGACGAAACAACCAAGCTCAGAAAATTGCTTTTATCGGGACAAGTGGTTCACAAAATGATATTTACACCATGGATTTTGATGGGACTAATATTAAAAAAGTAACAAACTCTGTCTCTATTGCAGGATTTAAAGCTGATTATTTAGGGTATTCATGGAATGCGTCGGGGAGTGAATTTATTTATCCAAATTTTGATAAGCTATATCGGATCAAAAGTGACGGCAGCGGATTGACAAAAATTTTTCAGACTCCAAATGGCAAATTTATTTCAGAATGCGATTGGAGTGCAGATGGCAGTAAAATAGCCTTAAAAGTAAATGATATAAATGGATATAATGTAGAGATTTATGTTATTAACCTTTCAGGAGTAATTGTTACATCTATACTAGCGGGAGAACCTGGTGCCGTTAGTGGTTTGAATTTCTCTGTTTCTGGTTTAAAATTGGTTTATACAAAAGATGTTTCTGGATTTGAGAGTCAAGATTATCGCCAACTAGATTCTAAAATTTTTGAATATAGTTTTCTTCTTGGAAATTCTTACCAATTGTCAACAGAAAAAACAGCAGGAACAAACGATTTAGATGTTAGATATTCTCCTAATGAAGCAGAGTTAATTTTTCTAAATACTTCAAATGATGGTATTTCTGTTAAAAATATAGTGAAATGCGGTATCGGAGTTGCAAATTCGAGAACTACATTATTTACAGGAGCATCAATGCCCGATTGGGAATAAAAATAAATAGCCAAGAGCTTCATAACCAATTTTATTTCGGGAAATCGGCAGGAAATAATCTTCTGCCGATTTTTTTTAGAATCAAACAATCGAATAAGTCAAAGAATTAAAAAAAGGGATTATCTTTGCAGCACATCAACACAAACTAATTTTCATGAGTTCAGATTCTAGCAAAAGATATGCACAAAGAGGTGTTTCGGCATCAAAAGAAGACGTACATAACGCTATTAAAAATATTGACAAAGGTTTATTTCCGCAGGCATTCTGCAAAATTGTTCCAGATTATTTAACACAAGATTCAGAACACTGTCTTATCATGCACGCCGATGGAGCTGGAACAAAATCGTCTTTGGCTTATATGTACTGGAAAGAAACTGGAGATCTTTCTGTATGGAAAGGAATTGCTCAAGATGCCTTAATCATGAATATTGACGATTTATTATGTGTTGGTGCAACAGATAATATTTTGCTTTCTTCTACAATTGGAAGGAATAAAAATCTAATTCCTGCCGAAGTTATTTCTGCAATCATTAATGGAACAGAAGAATTAATCAACGAGTTAAAATCATTCGGAGTTACGATTCATTCAACAGGAGGAGAAACTGCCGATGTTGGAGATGTAGTTCGTACTATTATTGTAGATTCTACTGTAACAGCAAGAATGAAACGCTCTGATGTTGTAGATAATGCAAACATCAAAGCAGGAGACGTAATTGTTGGTTTAGCTTCTTTTGGTCAGGCAACTTACGAAAAAAGCTATAACGGCGGAATGGGAAGCAACGGATTAACTTCTGCGCGTCACGATGTTTTCGGGAAATATTTGGCTAAAAAATATCCAGAAAGTTACGATGCAGCCGTTCCAGAAGAATTAATTTATTCAGGACAAGTAAATTTAACCGATGAGGTTGAAAACAGCCCAATAAACGCTGGTCAATTAGTGCTTTCTCCAACTAGAACTTACGCTCCAATTATCAAGAAAATTTTAGATAAATATACTCCAAAAGAGATTCACGGAATGGTGCATTGCAGTGGAGGAGCACAAACTAAAATTTTACATTTCGTAAAAGATTTACATGTTATAAAAGACAATTTATTTCCGGTTCCGCCATTGTTCAAATTAATTCAAGAACAATCAAAAACAGACTGGAAAGAAATGTATCAGGTTTTCAATTGCGGTCACAGAATGGAACTTTACGTTCCAGAAAGTATTGCGCAAGATATTATCGAAATTTCGAAATCATTCAATGTTGATGCGCAGATTGTAGGTAGAGTAGAGGCTTCGGATTCTAAAAAGCTTACAATTACTAGCGAATACGGAACATTCAACTATTAAAAAAATAACCATATAAGTGATATAAGTTCATTTTAAGTTAGATTGTCAGGCTGAGCGAAGTCGAAGTCCTATTTTGATTTGACAGCTTTCTATTTCACTCGGAAAGAATTTATATTTTCTTATATCACTTATATGGTTTAAAAATATTTAACTATGTACGAATTACTTTTCTGGAAATATCTAGACGAAATTTACCTGAACAATCAGGAAGTTTACGAAGCGCTTGTTGAAAAACAAGAAGTTGAAGGTTTAGCAGAGCTTCAAGTTGAAGTAATCGTAAATAGAATCAATTCAGTCTTTTCAGATTGGGAAAGAGTAGATGAAAACAGCTGGAAAAACTCAAAAGGGAAAGGCGCATTTCAAGTAATCACTACTCCACAAAGCATAAAAATTGACTGCTACGGAACTGAAGGAAAAACCATGAACAAATTAGTTGATATTATGGAAGAATTCAAATGTCCGCTTTATGATCCGCAAGTTCCAGAACGTTATGATGAAATGAACGAGTAGCAATTGATAATTAATAATTGACAATTATCAATTAAATCTTATCCGTTTTTCAAAAGCACACTCTGTTCTTTTCTCATTTTTGCCAGCAATTGATCAATATAAGTTTTTATTTTCTGTGGAAGCATATTCCAATTTTGATCTTTTTTGAAACTTCTGCAATCGTCTAAATCACATTCAACTGCGCGAATAACGTATTTTTTGTTTTTATAAATGGTAATTACTTTTACTCTTCTTATATAGCCGTCTTCAGTTCGTGTTCCATAGACAATAATAGGATCAATATAGCCGTCTTCATCAATATCTTTTGTACTACAATATTTTGTCCAGAACCAGATATTAGTTTCTTTAGGGGCATTATCTTCGAGTAAATCGTTAATTCTCCATTTTTCTAAAAATCCGCCGTGATCATTAATTACACAAACTGCTTGTATTTTGGTATTTAAAGTATCTTTTTTAGAAGTTGTTTTTTGATTTTCGCCCAAAACCAATTCGTAAACACCACCTTTATCCTGAAATTCAAAAGCTCTGTAAATAGGAAAATCAGTTACGTTTTCAAGTTCCCTTTCTGAAATTTCCTTTTTCGTTAATCTGTGGCTTTCAATTTTTTGAGAAAAAATAAACGATGAAGAGAAAGAAAGTAAAATTAAAATATATTTTTTCATGTTTTGGCTTGGCTTTTAGTATGCCAAAGATATTTAAACCTTTTGAGTTCGGCTAAATTTATGTTTTTTAAAAATAGATTTTGTTGTACTTTTCTGCATTCAAATGACAACAAAGATTTCAAAGAAAAACTATAAAAATGATCAAAATAAAACGCGGTAATTTTCTTCTTGTATTAATATTGCTTTCAGCTGTTAATGTAATGGCGCAAAAAAAAGTAATTCAAAGTAAAAACCTTATCCAGTATGTAGATCCAATGATTGGAACGGCAAAAATGGGACATACCTATCCAGGAGCGACAGTTCCTTTTGGAAGTGTGCAATTAAGTCCAGAAACAGATACAATTGCTTACAGTTTAAACGGAAAGTATAATGGTGAAGTTTATAAATATTGTGCAGGATATCAATATGAAGATAAAACGATTGTAGGTTTCAGTCACACGCATTTTAGCGGAACTGGACATTCAGATTTAGGCGATTTCTTGATTATGCCAACAACTGGAAAACTGCAATTAAATCCGGGGGTGGCGTCTAAACCATTATCTGGTTATAGATCGGCATTTTCGCATGCAACAGAAAAAGCAGAACCTGCATATTACAGCGTTTTTCTAGAAGATCATAAAATTAAAGCAGAATTGACCGCAACGACTCGCGTTGGAATGCATCAATACACTTTTCCAAAATCTAATGAAGCCCATATTATTCTCGATTTGACTTCAGGAATTTACAATTATGACAAAAAGAATGTCTGGACATTTGTTCGTGTAGAAAACGATACTTTGATAACAGGATATCGTCAAACAAATGGTTGGGCTAGAACTAGAACAGTTTATTTTGCAATGTCTTTCAGTAAACCAATTAAAAGTTACGGACAAGCTGCTCAGGAAAAAAGTGTGTACAGAGGTTTTTGGGGAAGATTTGATCAGACTAAAAACTTTCCAGAAATGGCAGGACAAAACCTAAAATTATTTTTTGATTTTGATACGAATGAAGGAGAGAAAATCAAAATAAAGATGGCATTGTCACCAGTCAGTTCTGCTGGAGCACTTGAAAACATGAAAAAAGAAACGCCAGATTGGGATTTTGAAAAAGTAAAAAAACAAAGTCAGGAAATCTGGAATAAGGAGTTGAATAAAATTCAGATAGAAACCATTCAAAAAGAAGATCTAGTTAATTTTTATACCGCAATGTATCATGCCTTTTTGGGACCAACTGAATACATGGATTTAGACGGAAGTTATAAAGGATTGGATATGAATGTTCATAAAGCAGAAAACTTTACGAACTATACCAGTTATTCGCTTTGGGATACGTACCGAGCATTGCATCCATTATTTAATATTGTACAGCCCAAAAGAAATGCCGATATGGTGAGTTCCATGCTGGCGCATTCAGAACAAAGTGTTCATAAAATGCTTCCAATCTGGTCACATTATGCCAATGAAAATTGGTGCATGATTGGATATCATTCTGTTTCAGTTGTAGCAGATGCGATTGTAAAAGGCAATATTAGTTTTGATGCTGAAAAAGCACTTCAGGCTTGTGTAAATACTGCAAAAGTTCCGTATTATGATGGATTGGAGTTTTATATGAATAAAGGATATGTTCCAGAAGACAAAAGCGGTGCTTCGGTTTCTAAAACCTTAGAATATGCTTATGATGACTGGGCAATCGCGCAAGCTGCAAAGAAATTGGGTAAAACGGAAATTTATAATGAATTTATCAATAGATCGAAAAATTATAAAAATGTTTACGACGAGAAAACAGGTTTTATGCGTCCGAAATTAAACGATGGGACTTTCAAGAAAGAATTTGATCCATTAGATACGCACGGACAAGGTTTTATTGAAGGGAATTCTTGGAATTATAGCTTGTACGTTCCGCAAGATCCAGCTCATATGATTCAATTGATGGGAGGAAATGAGAAGTTTAAAGTTCGTTTAGATTCGTTATTCAATATGCATCTTCCAGATAAATATTTTGAAAATACTGAAGATATAACAAGAGATGGAATCATTGGAAATTATGTTCACGGAAACGAGCCTTCACACCATGTTGTCTACTTATACAATTGGACAGATTCTCCGTGGAAGGCTCAAGATAAAATAAGAATGATTTTGAAAAAAATGTACAAAAATGGTGCTGATGGTCTAGGAGGAAATGACGATTTCGGACAAATGAGCGCTTGGTATATTTTTAGCAGTTTAGGATTTTATCCAGTTGCTCCAGGTTCTGATGTATATGCATTGGGAAGTCCGTTGCTGAAAAATGCTGTTTTGAATTTAGAAGACGGAAAAACTTTTGAGGTTGAAACCGTAAACCAATCCGATAAAAATGTATTTGTGAGCAAAGTTCTGTTGAACGGAAAACAATTGGATAAACCATTTTTAAAGCATTCAGATGTTATAAATGGAGGGAAGATTACGTTTTATATGAGCAATAAACCAAATAAGATGAATTATTAAGAGATAGGAGCTAAGATTTTAAGGCGCTAAGTTTTTTGATCTTTAGGATCTAAATCTATATATAAACCTGTTAGGCTCTCTTAGAATAATTAATTCGTGAAAATTTGTGTAATTCGTGGCAAAACAACAAAAAACTTCACGAAATTTGCATTTCAAATAAAGACAAGGAAATATGAAAATTAATCTAAAATCAGGAATTGATAAGTTGCTTTTCGGAATGAAGCAGAATGATGTAACAGCAGCTTTAGGAAAGCCTGACAAAAACTATAAAGACGAAGACGACAACGTAATTTTTGTTTATAATGCACACAAAATCAGATTGACATTTTATCAGGAAGAAGATTTGAAATTAGGTTATTTAGTAGCTTCAAGTAATGACCTAGAAGTTTTTGGATTCAAATTAATTGGAAGAAAAATTGCTGATGTAAAAAAAGATTTTGCAGCAAAAGGAATTAATAAATACAATCAGGAAACTTTTGATACTTTCGAAAACTACTTCAACGAAGACAACTGGTTTATCCTTCAAACAGAATTTGATGAGGTGGTGAAGTTTGAAATTGGTGCAATTATCAATAGCAAAGACGAATTTGACTGGAAATTTCCTGTAAAGAAATAACATATCAAAAACTTTGTCAAGTTTTAAACTTTGACAAAGTTCTTTAAAGACAATAAAAAAACCGACAATCACTTGTCGGTTTTTTTTTATGATTATAACTAAAAGATTAACCTTTCAACCATGCATTTTTAAGTTTCTCTTTTGAAGCATCAGTTGCTTTAAAAGTTTCAGATTCTTCAAATGGTAACTTTACGGTTCCTTTAATGGTTTCTTCTTTTCCGCCACGTTTTACTTTCAAAGTGATAGGGTCATTATCTTTCCAATTTTCACTTTCAGTAATCAAATCATAAATGTTATCCAAATTGTATGATTTATTGTTTACAGCTAAGATTTTATCTCCACCTTTTAAATTTAGGTTTTTGAAGAATTCAATTGATTCTGATTCAGGACGAACAGCAATTTCTTTTGTTGCTTTGTCAATAGTAATATTTGGAGTTTGTCCTTTTATAAACGGATTTCCTGTTTTTTTCTCTATTGCTTTTGTAACACCAATTTTAGCTAAATAGAAATCGTAAGGAATTGGAGTTGTTCCAGCAACATATTTGTTTAAAAATTCTCCAACTTCAGGATAAGTTAAAGAAGTGATTTTAGCGAATAATTCATCATCATTAAATGGTTTTTCAACACCATATTCGTCAGATAATTTATGCATTAAGTCAAGAATTCCTCTTTCTCCATTACTTTTTTCTCTAATGATAATATCAATGCACATACCAATTAAAGCTCCTTTTTGATATACGTTTAAGTATTGGTCTTTGTAAGGCTGTTCTAATACATTTTTACTCATTACAGTAAATGACATTGTATCATTTAAGCCCTTAGCTTGCTCAATTTTATCGGCAATACGAGAGTAGAATTCAGCTTCGTCGATCAAACCTTGGTTGATTTGGAAAAGATTTGCAAAATATTCTGTAACCCCTTCATACATCCATAAATGCTCAGACATTTTTGGCGCATTATAATCAAAATACTGAATTTCTTTTGAGTGAATAGTTAATGGAGTAACAATGTGGAAGAATTCGTGAGAAACTACATCTTTCATAGATTCTACTAATTTTTCTTTTGGCATTGATTCTGGTAAAACGACAGTTGTAGCAGTTGGATGCTCTAAAGCTCCAAAACCATGTGCATCGTCTTTTGCCATGCTTGACAAGTATAATAACACAGTATATTTTTTAGTAGAATTTACTTTTCCTAAAAAGTTTTTCTGTGCTGTCATCATTGTTTTCATCTCTGGAGTGATGCTTTCAGCAGTATATTTTCCAGTAGGAGAGTACACAGCAATTAAGATGTCCATTCCGTTTACATTAAAAGTAGTGTAGTCAGGTTTAGAATACATAATTGGGTTTTCTACCAAAATAGCATAACGAGAAGTGGTAAACACATCAGAAGTATTGCTTGCATCTTGATCTGTCATAGAAGTTGCTCCCCAAAGTGTTTCAGGATGCGTGATAGTAACTTTGTACGGAACGTCTAATTTGTCTTTAAAATATCCGACAAAACCATGCGTGTTAACCATGAAATTTTTTCCTGCATCAATGTTTGTCCCTGCTGGAGAGAAAACATCATCATTTCCAAATCCAGTCCCTTTTTCAGTATCGAAAGAATCGTTTACTAAATAAGTGATTTTCTTCAACGTTTTTGCATTTGAAATAGACCAAGAATTATCGTCTAATCTTTTTACTGTAAGCGGATTTCCTTTAGCATCAAATGCCTTGAAATCTTCCGAATATTTTCCGTAATTATCTGTTGAATAAGTACCAGGAACAGTTTTTGGGATACTGTAAACAACTTCATCTGTTTTAAAGGCGGGCGGTGTAACGGTTACCAAAACTTTATCATCTTTAACATCGGTTAAATTGATATTCACTTCAACGATATTGCTTTTTGCGGCTCCAGTGCTCCCTGTTTTACAGCTCCAAAAAGTGACCGCTAGAGCTAAGGTGTAAAGTATTTTTTTCATTTCTATATGTTTAGTTAAAAGTATTTGTCACAAAAAGCATTAAAAAGTTACTAAAAAATCACATTAAATTTAAAGATAAAAAAAACTCCTGAAAAAACAGGAGTTTTATGTTAGTCTAATTTATTCTTGATATAATATTTTCCGTCCAAATCTTCATCAAAATCATCTATTTTAACTGGTTTTGGTTTTGGTTTATTTGCAATTGCCTTCTTTTTCCACATCTCAAATTTTTCAAGAGGCATTTTCTTTTTCATGATGTCTAGGACTTCTTTTTCTGCCAATCCAAATTCTTTCTTTATAATTTCAAATGGATTTCTTTCTTCTAAAGCTAACGAAACAAGTTTTTCAATTTGTTCCGGAGTTAATTCTTTGCGGCTACTCTTTTTCATCTCGTGAAAATTAATTCAAAATAGGGTGTTAATTATTAATAGATTGATTTTCAATTCTTGTATCAATATTAAAAAAAAAAATAATAAGTTGTTTCAGTAAAGTGCAATTTTTTTAGAGAATTTAGCTGTTTTTAAAGGATCTTGATTTTTGAAATGGAATTTTTAGCAGATTCTTCAATTCATTGTTTTCTTCTGGAAGCATATGAGTGTCTACACCGTATACCAGCTGCTCTTTGGGTAAGTAAGAGAATGTTCCAAAAAGTCTGTCCCACACAGAAAAAATATTTCCATAATTACTATCTGTGTAAGGCAGCACATAATGGTGATGTATTTTATGCATATTCGGAGAAACAATGAAATAGCTTAAGAATATATCCAGCTTTTCAGGAAGCGAAATATTGGCATGATTAAATTGCGATGCGATAACTGATAATGATTGATAAAGAAAAACCATCCACATTGGTGTTCCAATAATTAAAACTCCTAAAGTGGTAAAAACAAAACGTACTACGCTTTCTCCAGGATGATGTCTATTGGCTGTTGTAGTATCAATCCAAGTGTCTGTATGATGCACCAAATGAAACTGCCAGAGAATTTTTACTTTGTGTTCTACTAGATGAGCTAAATAAGCTCCAATTAAATCCAAAAGTAATAAACCAATTATTGTATATAGCCAGATTGACACTTTTGGAAGCCATTGCAGAATTCCAAAATTATGTTCGATTGTCCATGCAGCAGTTCTTATTAAAATAAATGCCAGAATAAAGTTGACGACAATGGTGGTGAAGGTAAAAAAGAAATTTATTCCAGCGTGAGGCCATTTTTTATAGTGCATTTTAAATAAGGGGAAACTGTTTTCAATAAGCCAGAAAATAGTAATGCCTCCAACCAAAATAAGGCTTCTGTGGGAAGATGGAATAGTGCTGAAGTAAGAAATGATTTCGTTCATAATACATAAATATTTGAGTTGAAATAAAATTTTCTTGCCGATTTTATCCAAACAAAAAGAGAAAATCAAATATAAATATATCAGATTTTCTCTTTCGAATTTAATTATGTACTAATAATTGCGTATTATTTTTTGATGAGGCTAATTATAAATAATAAAACCCATGCACCTCCTACAGCAATCAGAATCTGCCATAGAAGACCACCGCCTCCAATTCCAAGTTTTCCAGCGATCCATCCTCCGATAAATCCGCCTATGATTCCGACGATGATATTGCCAATTAAACCAAAGCCGGCACCTTTCCAGATTTGACCAGCCAGCCATCCAGAAATGGCACCTATAAGCAAGAAATATAAAAATTCCATATTTTTATTTTTTTATGATGTGTCGATTTCTTCTTTCAGCTACTATGCTTCTGCGTGATTTTGAAGCAGTGTTTTATATAGAAAACCTGCAGCTAATGCACCAAGAATAGGGGCGACCCAAAACAGCCAAACCTGAGATAATGGCTCTCCTCCAACAAAAATTGCCTGAGATAAAGATCTCGCTGGATTTACAGAAGTGTTCGTAATTGGAATACTGATTAAGTGTATTAAAGTCAGCGCCAAACCAATTGCGATTCCAGCAAATCTGCCATTTGCAAATTTATCAGTTGCTCCTAGAATCACCAATAAAAAGAATAATGTAAGCACAAATTCTGCAATAAAAGCAGACTGTAACGAATAACCATTAGGAGAGAAAGCTCCAAAACCATTAGATGCAAAGGCGCCAGCTTTTGTATTGTCTATTGCAAAACCAGCTTTTCCAGAAGCTATTGTGAATAAAGTTCCTGCAGCAGCTGCGGCTCCAATACATTGTGCAATAATATACGGAATAAGATCTTTGGCAGAAAATCTTCCGCCAGCCCATAAACCAAAAGAAACAGCGGGATTAAAGTGACCACCAGAAATATGGCCAACAGCATAAGCCATGGTAAGCACAGTTAAACCAAATGCTAGCGCAACACCAGCAAATCCAATTCCTAAGTCAGGAATTCCGGCAGCAAAAATAGCGCTTCCGCACCCTCCAAAAACAAGCCAATAAGTTCCAAAAAACTCTGCAAATAATTTTTTCATAATAAAATAATTTAATGGTTAATGTTTAGAATGTATATTGGTAAGCCCAATAAATTAAAACAAATTGTAAGAGCAAACGTACAAATAAAATCCATCTTGGTAAACCAAAACCTGCTTTTTTATTTTGAAACATGTACAAATTGGCAGGGAAAACAGCAATTAACAGCACTATAATTCCCCACACGGCAAAATTTGATGAAAAAGGCAGGACTAAAAAGATGCCCAGAATAATCTCGGCGGCACCACTTAAAATATTTATTAATTTGGGGTTTTTAAATGCGGGCGGAATGATTTTTATATACATTCCAGGATTTCTAAAATGATTTAGCCCAGCAAGAATATAAAGGAAAGCCATTAAATACAAATGCCAAGGTAGAATCATGATATCTAATTGTTTATCACGAATTTATAAAAAAATTAACAATTATTGCATTACAGTACTTCTTTTTTTGAAAGTATGTATTTTGAGTTATTTTTTTGACTTGAAATTTACATTCATAATAATTATGGCCAGAATAATTAATGCGATGCCAAGCCATTGAGAAAAGATTACTTTCTCGTTTAATAAAACATAAGCCATCATTACAGAAACAGGCAGTTCAAGAGCAGACACAATGCTTCCCAGTCCGATTCCAGTTAACGGAAATCCAGCTGTCATTAATAGGGGTGGAATGATAGTTCCGAATAGTGCCAATACAATTCCCCATTTTAAGAAGATTTCCATATTGAAGGCTGTAACCTGCGTTGCAAAAGCAAACGAAAATACAATTATAGCTCCACCTAAAAGCATATAAAGGCTTCTTTGCGCAGACGAAATTTCGGTTGCAACACTATTAGCAGTAAACATAGTTGTAGTAAAAGAAGCAGCAGCCAGCATTCCCCAAACTAAACCTCTCCAGTCTAATTGGATATCACTATTGATAATATTTGTGGCTAAAACAGTCCCGAAAAGAACAATAAAGACCGCAATGACTTTTTGTTTTGAAGGCAGTTTTTTTTCTAAAATCATTTCAAGCAAAACACCCATCCAAACGGTTTGCATCAATAAAACGATTCCGATAGAAACAGGAATGTATTTTACAGCCAAATAATAAAATAAGCTCGTCATTCCTAATGAAGTCCCTGCAAGCATTAAACTTAAAATGTTTTTACGAGATGCTTTTATAGCAGGTTTGTTTTTATTTTTAACACGCTGAAAAAGATTGATTAGAAGAATTCCAAGAATTCCATAAATAAATTGTGAGGTCGTTACTTCTGCAGTTGTGTAGCCTTCAGAATAAGCTATTTTTACAAAAGTAGCTAGCATCCCGTAAGTAGTTGCTCCCAAAGCAACAAGAAAAACACCTTTTAATACATTATTTTGCGACGTCATAAATTATCTCTTTTTAAAAAATTAAGCCGGCAAAGGTAAGTTATTTTGTTTAGGATTCTCTTGTACTATGTTGAAAATAGTGATTTAATTGCAATGGAATTGATTTTTAAAGGCTTAAATTAGGAATTCTTTAAAAAACGAGATGCCGGAAAATAGAAAAGCCATCAAAAATAATTCTGATGGCTTTTTATATGTATAAAGAGTTAATCTTCTTTGTTTCCTAATTACTTAGGTTGGTTTTGATAGGTTTCGATTTCAAAAATCAAAGTTGCATTTGGTGGAATAACTCCGCCAGCGCCTTTTTCGCCATAAGCTAAATTTGAAGGCAGGAAGAAAGTTGCTTTTTCTCCGTCTGTCATCATATCAAGGGCTTCAATAAAACCAGGGATCATTCCATCTTTTTTACCAACTGTAAAAGGAAAAGCTTTGTAACCGCCTTGTGCATCTCTATTTGCATCATATTTTCCGTATGCTTTTGCTACTTGAGCCATACTGCTGTCAAATAAAGTGCCATCTTCAAAATATCCTGCATAGTGAAAATAGATTGTAGAACCTTCAGCACCTTTAACGCCAGTACCTTTTTGAGTTACTACGTATTTTAAACCAGAGGTTGTAGTGGTTGCTTTTGCTTTTAAGTCTTTAAAATAGGCCGCTTTAGCAGTTATTACTTTTTTTGCTTCTTCTTTTTTCGCTGCTTCTTTTTTTACATCATCACTTAAGACTTTTAATGCATCAAATTTCTTTGCTGCTGCACCTTTACGTGTAATAACAATTTTTGTCATTAAATCATCCTGAACAATTTTATTTACATTATCCATCCCAGAAACAACATGACCAAAAATAGTGTGTTTTCCGTTTAACCAAGGTGTATCTTTATGTGTAATGAAAAATTGGCTTCCGTTTGTTGCTGGACCAGAATTTGCCATTGCTAGAACTCCACCTTTTTCGAATTTTAAATCGTCTACAAATTCATCTTTAAACGAAAATCCTGGGCCTCCAGAACCATTTCCGTCAGGATCACCACCTTGAATCATGAAATCATTAATAACTCGGTGAAATTTTAATCCATTATAAAATGGTTTTCCTTTAAGTGAAGCTTTAACGTTAGGATTTGTACCTTCTACCAAAGTAATAAAGTTTGCTACTGTAACAGGAGCTTTTACATATTCTAAAGAAAGGACAATATCTCCTTTTGTTGTAGAGATTGTAGCAAAAATTCCATCACCAGGATTTGTGGCTACAACTGCTTTGCTTGTAGGTTTTGCTGCGGGTTTTGTTGCAGGTTTTTTAGTTTGGGCTTGAATATTTACTATTGCTAAGCAAAATAAAAATAGAAATTTATATTTCATTGCTTTTAAAATTTTAAGTCTTTAATTCAATTACTGTTTGTCTGAAATCTGGATTTCGAAGATGATATTAGCATTTGGCGGAATCACACCTCCAGCACCAGTTGCTCCATAAGCTAAGTGAGATGGAATGAAAAGAACTGCTTTATCTCCGTAAGATAATTGCTCAACTCCTTCAATAAAACCAGGAATTAAACCGTCTTTTTTGCCAGCTTGAAATTGAATTGGTTGGTAGCCGCCTTGTGCTGCTCTCGCAGGATCGTATTTTCCGAATTGTTTTGCCACTTCTTCGATACTAGCGTCAAATAAAGTTCCGTCTTCAAGGAAACCAGCGTAATGAATGTAAATTGGACTTCCTGCAACAGGTTTTTTACCGCTTCCTTTTTCTGTAATTACATATTCTAAACCACTAGTAGTTTTAGTTGCTTTTGCTTTTAAAGCAGCATAATAATCTACTTTTGCTTTTTGAACGCCAGCGTATTTGCTTTGTTCTTTTGCAATGTCAGCAAAATAATCATGGAATACTTTTACAGCATCAAATTTCTTAGCGGCTTCACCATTTCTGATAATAGTTATAGAAACGATATTGTCGCCTTGTACCACTTTGTTTACTACTTCCTGATCTTTTGCATCTACAACATGACCAAAAATGGTATGTTTTCCGTCTAACCAAGGAGTTTCAACATGTGTGATAAAAAATTGGCTGCTGTTTGTGCCTGGACCATTATTAGCCATTGCCAAAACACCTGCTTTGTCAAATTTTAAATCTGAAAATTCATCTTTAAATTTATAACCAGTATCTCCAGAACCAGTTCCTAATGGATCACCACTCTGAATCATGAAGCTTTCAATAACTCTATGGAATTTCAGACCATCAAAGAAAGGCTTGTTTTTAAGGTTTTCATGTGTTACAAACTCGTTTTTACCTTCAGCTAAAGTCACGAAGTTAGCGACTGTTATTGGGGCTTTTTTGTAATCAAGTTCTACAATAATGTGACCTTTGTTTGTCTCGATGTCAGCATATAAACCATCTGGCAGATTGCTATGATCGTCTTTACAAGAATAAAATGAGCTTACGGCTATTAGTAATAATAAAATACTCTTTTTCATTTTAAGATATTGTTTATTGAGTTAATGTGTCTTTTTTAGCTGGCGCTGCAGGCTTTGCAACTGCAGGTTTTGGTGTTACGGTTTGAGTAGGCTGTGCAGCAGGTTTTGCTGTTTGTGCAGTTGGATCTGGAACAAAATTTCTAAGCGTAACGGTAACAATTAAAGATTCGTTCGTGCCAATTTTTTTATTGTCTCCATGATATCCATAAGCCATATGTGATGGAAATAAAAACGTAACAGTTTCATTTTTATGCATTCTTTTGATTCCATCGCGCAGCCCCATCATAATGTCTTGTTTGTCTACATAATAAGTTTGAGGTCCAAGATCAGATTCTGAATAAATGACGTTGCCTTTTATGTCTTTTATTTCCATGTTAAAATAGGCAATATCGCCTTTTCTAGGAGCTAGAGTTTCTGTAGCATTCTTTTCTTCGTAGCAAAACCAATATCCTTTTGGAGTGGCAAAATACTTTACTTTCGGATTGCTTTTGATTATTTTTTTTATGACTTCCTCTTCGTTGGCCACTAATTTTTTATTTCGGTCTGCCGATTTTTTCATGAATGTTCCCGAAGCTCTAGAAATTGGTCTTCTGGCTTCTTCATGATGCTTACAGCTGCTTATTAAAACAGCAAAAAGCAAAGTGTAAATGCTAAGTTTTAGGTAATTCATGATTTGGACTATAATTTTAGTTTTTTTACTAAATCTTCAAATTTATTAATGGTGTTTTCCATAGAATCTTCAGATCTTCCTCCAGCTGCATTAACATGTCCGCCTCCGTTAAAGTGATCTCTTGCAAATTGATTTACATCAAATCCTCCTTGAGAACGGAAAGAAATTTTAATTATTTTTTCTTCTTTGTTTTCAATAAATATGGCTGTAAAAACAATTCCGCGAATGCTTAATCCGTAGTTTACAATTCCTTCAGTATCGCCTTTTACATAGTTAAACGAATCCAGTTCTTCTTGTGTAAGAGTCATGTAAGACGTTTTATGTTCTTCAAAAATTTTCATATTTTGAAGTGCACGGCCTAATAACTGCAAACGGCTAAAAGAACTATTATCGTATAGTAAAACCGGAATTTGAGTGTTCTCAACTCCTAAATCAATTAATTCGGCAATAATTCTATGCGTGTTTCCTGTAGTTCCAGGAAAACGGAATGAACCAGAATCAGTCAAAATTCCAGTATAGATACAAGTTGCTATGGTTTTATCTATATCTTCTTTTTTATTTAAAAAGGCAATAAAATTATAAACCATTTCGCAAGTAGATCCGAAAGAAGTGTCTGAGTACGTATAAGCAGCATAATCATGAGGTTTTTCATGATGATCGATCATGATAAATGGTGCTGTAAGTTTTGCCAGAGTATGCTCCATTTCGCCAGTGCGATGAAAAGCATTAAAATCTAGCGTAAAAATAAGTTCAGCTTCTTCTAATATTTTAATGCAGTTTTGAGTGTCTTTTTCATAAACTTTAACTGTTTCTGAACCTGGAAGCCAAGCTAAAAAATCAGGAAAATCATTTGGAGAAATAACTGTTGGCTGATGATTATTTTTGAGTAAAAAATGGTATAAAGCTAGAGTCGAACCCATGGCGTCACCATCTGGTCCTCTGTGCGGAATAATTGCAATTTTCTTTGGCGTAGCAAGCAATAATTGAATTGCTTGAATATCTTGTATTTTCATAGTTTGCGAATTTACATTTTTTTAATGTAATGCTGAAAATATTTAGTCGCAGTTTTCAGTTTCAGTTTTCAGATATTTTAGGGGTAAAAAAAATGTGCGTGGATGAAACTGATTCGCTATCGTGAAAACGCGGATTTGGACGGATTTTTTTATTTTGAAACTGAGAGTGTAAACTGCGACTGCCACTGAAAACTCCGTTTAAAGAAACCTCTGATACAATTTATATTTCGCACCTTTTACAATTTGAGATTTGTAAATTCCGACAGAACCAGAAGAAAAATAAGCAATTGTACAGGCAATTGCGATGAAGATTCCGGGAGCAATTCCGAACAATTCCATTCCCATAACGGTACAGGCAATAGGAGTGTGGGTTGCGCCTGAGAAAACCGCAACAAATCCGATTCCTGCTAAAAGCGCAATTGGCATCGGAATTACAGTGGATAAGGCACTTCCTAAAGTAGCTCCGACAAAAAATAACGGAGTTACTTCGCCACCTTTAAAGCCAGCTCCTAACGTGAATCCGGTGAATAAAATTTTAAGCAGAAAATCGTACCATTGGTTTGTGTTGGAAAAAGAATCGACAATAACGGGAACTCCCAAACCAGAGAATTTTGTAAATCCGAAACCAGCAATGGCAATAGCCAAAACTACACCGCCAATTACAGGACGAAGTGGAGGATACTTAATATTTTTTGAAAAAAGAGAACCCCAGAAATGTGTGCTTCTAGAAAATAATAGAGCAGCAAATCCAGATAAAATTCCAACAATAATAGTGTATAAAATGTTGTTTAAACTAAGTTCTGGAACAATTGGAATACTGTAATGTGTATGTTTAATTTCCCAGAATTCTACAGTAAAATAAGCTGCATAAGCCACTAAAAATGAAAGGAGAATGCTTTTAAAATTAATTTTACTGAAATATAAAACTTCCAAAGCAAAAATAGCTCCCGCAAGAGGTGTTCCAAATACTGAAGCAAATCCGGCACTGATACCGAGAATGATTAAAATTCGGCGTTCTGAATTATTTAGATTGAAAAACTTTGTGAATTGATCGGCAATTGCGCCTCCCATTTGAACGGCTGTTCCTTCGCGTCCTGCAGATCCTCCAAATAAATGAGTCAAAAGCGTTCCTAAAAGAACTAATGGAGCCATCTTAAAAGGGATGACTTTTTTAGGATTTTCATATTCTTCCAGTAAAAGATTATTTCCTTTTGCAACTGATTCTCCCCAATAATAATAACTCAATCCAACCAAAAATCCGCCGAAAGGCAAAAGCCAAATAATCCAGTCGTGCTGAATTCTAAATTGTGTCACCCATTCTAAAGAAACCAAGAAAAATGCTGAAGCCGATCCGGAAAGTATACCTATTAATGCACAGATAAGAATCCATTTTGGAAGAGAGAGCAGGAATTGTTTAGGATTTAATGAAGTCATTAATGAATTCTAAAAAGTTTGCCACGAATTTCGCCAATTTTCACGAATTAAAAGGAAAAAAACAATCATTTTAATCCAGTTAATCTGTGGCATAAGAAAAATAATTAGTGGAATTAGCGAAATTCGTGGCAAAAAAAAATATTATACTACAGCTGTAAATTCGATTTCCACCAAATATTCTGGAGCGACCAATTTACTGATTCCGTAGAATCCTGTAGTTGGTTTTACATCTTTAAAGAAAGCAGAGTGTGCTCTAGCTACTTCTTCGAAAGTAGAAACGTCTGTTGTGAAAATTCTTGTTCTAATAACGTCTTTCATGCTTACATTTAAATCTTCTAAAACTTTTTCTACTCGTTCCAAAATATTATACGTTTGAGCATAAGCGTCATCAGCTTTTACTTTATCGCCGTCAACAATGGCTACAGTTCCAGAAACTTCCACAATATTGCCAATTCTTACGGCACGGCAATATCCCATTTTGTCTTCCCACGGAGATCCAGTTAAGATGTTTTCTCTTTTCATTTTTTATAATTTTTGCGAATTTGTCTGTATGGTTTTAAAAGCAAATTCAGGTTGATTAAAGATGCTGCAATTTAAGAATTATGGTTTTGACAGCGATTAAAAAAAGCTTGAAATCAATTCAGAAATCAAGCTTTTTTGTGATATTAATCGTTATTCGGTTTCTTTTTCTTCGTAAAGTCGAAGCTTGTTTTGTACCGTATTTAAATTTTGCTGTAAGGCTTCAATCTTATTTAATAAATGTGCAATTGCATCAATTCCTTCCAGATTTATTTTAAGATCGTAATGCATTCGAATCATTTTTTCGACCGTTGGAAGCTGTTCTGGTTCCAGAAATTCGTCATTTTCTTGTGTAATAATATGAATGAGTCCGTAGTTGTTAAGTTCGGTTATAAAAGTATTTTCAATTTCGTGGTAAATACAAAACTGTTTTATCTGGATCAAATTTTTATTTTTCATGACTTCTGAGTTTTGCTAATTCTTCAAATAATTCTTTTTCTTTATTCGACAGTTTTGTTGGGAGTTTTATAGTGTATGTTATGTATAAATCACCAAACTGATTTTCTTTTTTATAAACAGGGAAGCCTTTTCCTTTTAACTTCACTTTGGTTCCAGGCTGTGTTTCTGGTGGCACTTTAATTTTTACCTTTCCGTCAAAAGTATTGATGTAAGTTTCTCCGCCTAAAATTGCCGTGTATAAATCAATTGGAGCCTCGGCATAAAGATTGTTGCCTTCTCGTTTAAAATCTGAATTGTTAGAAATTATAAAAGTGATGTATAAATCGCCATTTGGTCCGCCATTAACACCTGGACCGCCATGATTCGGAATTTTAATAATCTGTCCATTTTCTACACCAGCAGGAATTGTAATTCGAATATTTTTTCCGTTTACAGTTAAGTTTTGTTTATGCGTGGTATAAGCGGCTTTAAGATCCAGTTCCAATTCGGCATTAAAATCCTGTCCTCTATATTTAGCCTGCGATCTCGATTTTCCGCCTCCATACATCGAATTGAAAAAATCTGAAAAGTCGCTTCCAGAAAAGTCTCCACCTCCAAAACCAGAGAAATCACCTTCAGAATATTGATAACCACCTTGCTGTCTGCTTTGCTGCTGATTAGGATCGTAACCTGCTTTTTCAAATTCGTCAGCATGTTTCCAGTCTTTTCCGTATTTATCGTATTTTTTTCGATTTTCAGGATTGCTTAAAACTTCGTTGGCTTCGTTTATTTCTTTGAATTTCTTCTCGGCTTCTTTATCATTCGGATTCAAATCAGGATGGTATTTTCTTGCCAGTTTTCGATATGCTTTTTTGATGTCTGCTTCAGTAGCCGATTTTGTAACATCTAATACTTTGTAATAATCGATATAATCCATTTTTCTGAGATTTATAAATGGTAAATAAAGTCTTCAAGTTAAGAATAAGTTGTTAATAATCAAAATGCTGAATGTTTTTATAAAGTGAATTTTTGGAATTTATAAGATTTGAAATTTGAAATTTATTTTTTTTTGAAATAAAAAATTTTGGCAGGTTTTTTGATTCCAAAAATTAGCTTAATTTAATGTTATAAAACTCCTAAAGTTGTAGCAAGTTAGTAAATTATACTATTTTTGTGAAGCTGGACTTTTGATTTATATTAATTATAAAAGGCGATTCGATAATACTTTTTTCAATGAAGCACATTTTATTTTTCATATTATTTTTTACTGCACTGTCTGTATCAGCCCAAATAGAGTCTAGTACTAAATTCAAAACTATTCCTGGAGGGAAATTTACTGCCAAGCCTAAAAAGACTCCGATTCCTCAAGTCAAAGATCCGCAGGCAGATTTTAATGATATGCCAGCAATTAAAACTCCAAATGTTTTTGAAAATACGAGTATAACTCCAAAATCAAAATTTCAGATTGGAGAAGAGAAAAGCAAGTTTACAATGTCTACAGAAACCGATTTTGCTAATCCAGGCGATCGATATGTGGCAAAAATGGAGAAAGATTTAGATAAATCTTTAAAAGATGCCGGACTAAGAGAAGGTCGTGGAGTATTGGTAAAGAAAAATATTTCTTTAGGAGATTTTAGAACCAAATCGGAATTCTTTATTGTTAAGTTCCGAGATTTCGGAGCAATTGACGGTGATTTAGTAAAAGTTTCTTCAAATGACAACGTAATTCGCGATAGAATTTTACTGGATTCTAATTTTCAGCAAGTAAAAATTAATCTTACACCAGGCTTTAATAAATTAGATTTTGAAGCCCTAAATATAGGAACATTAGGAGGAAATACAGCCGAAATTCAAGTCTTTGATGATAAAGGTAATCTGGTAACAAATGATTATTGGGATAATCTAGCTGCAGGATTTAAGGCATCTATTATTGTGACGAAAGAGTGATTTTTTTAAGATGCTAAGATAGTAAGGTTCTAAGATACTAAGTTTTTTTTCAGAAACTTTAATGCAAACAAAAAGGAGATTCTATTTTTAGAATCTCCTTTTTTTATACAATCTGATTAAAATCTCAGAATCTTAGAACCTTAGTGTCTTAGCATCTTAGACTAGAAAGGATCGGCAGTCACCTTAAATTTCATTTCTGCTTTTACTGTAACATCTTTAGTTAAAGTTTCTTTTAAAGTTACCTGTGTTCTTATTTTGTAACTATCTGCTTTAATGTATTCATCTAATCTTTTGTCTGTACAAATTAAATCAACTGAATTGCTCGATACATTAATATTGTCTGCATACGCTAATTCAATTTCTTCTGAATTTGCTGTTGAGATATACAAATGAACCGATTTTAGAAATGTGAAAGTTTTATCGGAAGGATCTGTAATCGAAAGTTTCAGCGATCTTAGCTTTACATCTTTTACTAGATTTGCTTTTGTTTTGTTGTTTTCAAATTCCGCAGATGAATTGGTTGTAACCTCGGGCGTAATAATCTCCGATGGCAAGTTAATTGGTGAAGTGCTTTGAATTTTAATCGAAGCATTGTTTGAAATAGTAAAAGTTAGCAAATCATCAACAGTGTCGCACGAACTAAAAAAGATGGACAAGAAAGCTGTCAAGGCAATAATTTTTGATTTCATAGTTAAATTTAATATCGGTTTTTCGTTAGATACGAATTTTTGGATTGTTTGGATTTTTTTTGAGGTTCAAAGTTACAAAGGTTTAAAGGGAGCAAAGAAAAAAAACTTTGAACCTTTGCTACTCAGAACCTTTCAGTCTAAAAATCGGAACATTGAAAAAAAATATTTATTTTTTCAACGTTCCGATTTTTGAATTTCGAATATAAAAAGTACTTTTGCGCATGCAACACAACGTACTTATTTTAGATTTCGGGTCGCAATATACTCAGCTTATTGCGCGTAGAGTTCGCGAATTAAATATATTCTGCGAAATTTTTCCTTACAATCACATTCCAAGTGATTTATCAAGTTATAAAGCCGTAATTTTAGGAGGAAGCCCTTTCTCTGTTAGAGGAGAAGATGCGCCACATCCTGATTTATCGCAAATTAGAGGTAAAATGCCTTTACTTGCTGTTTGTTACGGAGCACAATATTTAGCACACTTTAGTGGTGGAGAAGTTGCTGCTTCAAACACAAGAGAATATGGAAGAGCAAACTTGTCTTACATTAAAGAAGGCGAAACTTTTTTTGAAGGAGTTTCAGAAAATAGCCAAGTTTGGATGAGCCATAGCGATAGTATCAAAGCGCTTCCAACAAATGCTGTAAAGCTTGCAAGCACACATGA
Organism: Flavobacterium movens; assembly: GCF_039581425.1. Lineage (NCBI taxonomy): Bacteria > Pseudomonadati > Bacteroidota > Flavobacteriia > Flavobacteriales > Flavobacteriaceae > Flavobacterium > Flavobacterium movens. Next base: position 159,015 of record NZ_JBCPXY010000003.1, on the reverse strand, counting down.
TGTAGAATATGCAGCTTACAAAATTGAAGGCGAAACTACTTATGCAATTCAATACCATCCAGAGGTTTACCATTCAACAGATGGAAAGAAAATGCTGGAAAACTTCTTAGTTAAAATTGCTGAAGTTCCTCAAAACTTTACTCCAAATGCTTTCGTTGATGAAATGGTAGCAGAATTAAAAGAGAAATTAGGAAACGATAAAGTAGTTCTTGGTTTATCTGGAGGAGTAGATTCTACTGTAGCAGCAGTTTTATTAAACAAAGCAATCGGACAAAATTTATATTGCATCTTCGTAAATAACGGTTTACTTCGTAAAAATGAATTCCAAAATGTATTAGATCAATACAAAGGAATGGGATTGAATGTAAAAGGTGTAGATGCTGGAGATCGTTTCCTTGGCGAATTAGCTGGAATTAGTGATCCAGAAACGAAACGTAAAACAATCGGTCGTGTTTTTATCGAAGTTTTTGATGATGAATCACACTTATTAGAAGACGTAAAATGGTTAGCGCAAGGAACTATTTACCCAGACGTTATCGAGTCTGTTTCGGTAAAAGGACCATCTGCGACAATTAAATCGCACCATAATGTTGGTGGATTGCCAGATTATATGAAATTAAAAATTGTAGAACCACTTAGAATGTTGTTTAAAGACGAAGTTCGTAGAGTTGGAGCTACATTAGGAATAGATCCTGAATTGTTAGGAAGGCACCCTTTCCCTGGACCAGGATTATCAATTAGAATTTTAGGAGATATTACTCCAGAGAAAGTTAGAATTTTACAAGATGTAGATTCTGTATTTATCGAAGGATTAAAATCTTGGGGATTATACGATAAAGTTTGGCAGGCTGGAGCAATTTTGCTTCCTGTAAACAGTGTTGGTGTTATGGGTGATGAGCGTACTTACGAAAAAGTAGTAGCGCTTAGAGCTGTAGAATCAACTGACGGTATGACAGCTGACTGGGTTCATTTACCTTACGATTTCTTGATGAAAGTGTCAAATGATATCATCAATAAAGTAAAAGGCGTGAATCGTGTAGTTTACGATATTAGTTCAAAACCACCTGCAACAATTGAGTGGGAATAGTAGTATAATTTAAAATTAAGGTCTTACATTTGTAAGGCCTTAATTTTTTATAACCTACTATTTATGAGAGAACTTTTAACGATTTCTCTTGTGTTTGTTTTGTCTTTTAACAAAATAACTGCACAAGATGCAATAATTGAACACAGAATTCAAAAAGGAGAAACCGCTTTTTTCATTGCCCAAAAATACAAGGTTTCTGTAGACGAGATTTACAAACTCAACCCTGAATCGCAAAACGGAATCAAAGACAATCAGGTTTTAAAGATTCCAGTTCACCACTCAGAAAACACAACTTCAAAGCAGCAAACCCATATTGTTGCACCAAAAGAAACATTGTTTGGTTTGTCAAAACAATATCATGTTTCGGTAGAAGCCATCCAAAATGCCAATCAGGAAATTTTGGCCAGCGGACTTCAAATTGGTCAAGAATTAATTATTCCTCAAAATTTAGAGTATTCTTCAAAACAAGAAAATGTTATTTCATCTAAAACTTCTCATCAGGTTTTGGCGAAAGAATCGCTTTTTAGTATTGCAAGACAATACAATGTTTCGGTTGAAGATTTAGAAAACCTAAATAAAGATATTTTAATTAACGGATTGCAAATTGGACAGACGATTTCAATTCCAAACAAAAGAAAAACATTAGACGGAAGGGTTCGTGTTATTAATCAGGAAACGGTTTTTCATGTTGTTGAACCAAAAGAAACCAAGTTTTCGATTGCAAAGAAATACCGCATTTCAATCGATCAATTAGAGTCTCAAAATCCCGAAATCGTAAACGGATTAATTGTCGGGAACAAATTGGCTATTAATACCAAAGCAATAAAACCAGCAAATGAGAGCGAAGAATTAATGTTGGCTTTAGCTGAAAAACAGGTTGTGGTTGAAAAAACAAAAGCGAAAACAGTTGAAATTGAAGATTTGAAAGACCGTTTGGTTGTTCAGAAAGAAATGAATCAGAAAATTATAAAGATTAATGATTTGAAAGTGAATCTGAATGATATGAATGGCTCTAAAGAAAACTCAGTTGAAAAACTGCGTCTGGTTTTAGAAGCCAATAAAAATGTTCAAGATGTTTTAATGGCAAAATTAGATTCGCTTGTCAGTTCAATGAACGACGATCTGAAGGAATTGAAGCGAATGGATATTTTGAATGTTGAAGAATCGAAAAGATTAGAGAAACAGTCTTCTGAAGGCATCAATAAAACCAATGAATTATCTTCTCAGCTGAAAAAAGAATTGGCGGAAAACAGAAAAGTTTATGCCGGATTGATGAACAAAGTAGAGAAAATTGCTGTTGAGGAAAATCAGGAATATAAGAAGAAAATCCGCGAAAGTGAAAAAAAGGCCAATACAGAGCCTTTGCAACAGCGTTTATCTTTAGAAGAAATTAAACGCTATAAAGAAGAGCAGCAAAAAGGAGATGAAAAAAATCAGCTTTTGATTGCTAAAATTGATTCTTTGGATACTCAGAAAAAAATTGAAGTAAAAAGACACATCAGCAAAGCTACTTATTATAGCATGGAAGCTAGAAAATTTGATGATAAATTGGCTTTGGTGAAATTAAAAAAATATCAAGACGAAGCGGTTAAAAAACAGAAGAAAAATAATACCGCTGAAAATTCAAAAATAATTTCATTAGAAGAAATGAAACAGGAATTGAAAGACAATCCTTTAAGAACTGACAAAACAGTAAAAGTAGAAGTTTATGATAATCTTAGAGAAGTTTCAAACGGGTATTACTTAGTTTTAGGTATATTTACAGACGCAGTTGACCGCGATAAGTTTATTATGAAACTCATTGATTCTGGTGCTTTTAACGCTAGTTTCTTTTTCAATATTAACAGTCTTTCGTACTATGTTTATACCGATAAGTATGAAAACATGGAAGAAGTGCTTTATAAATGCAAGAAAAAAGAAGAAGATGAGTTATATAAAGAAATCATAATTGCCAAAGTAGAAATCGACTTGAGGTAATTTTATTGCAATAAACAAACGGCGCGAATTTTGCTTTTAGCAGAATTGAAACTTATTTTAGAATTAAAAATTAAATTGTTTTAAGCCTTATTATGAAATATTATTTAACATTATTATCCTTTGTATTTTTTATTAGTTCAAGTGCTTTTTCGCAGGAAAAAGTGGTGAAGTATAAAGTATCAAGCGGTGAGACGATTAATCAGATTGCACAGAAATTTAAAGTAACACCTTTTGATATTTATCAACTCAATCCAGATGCTAGAACAGGATTGGTGCCAAACTCTGTGCTTTTAATTCCAACAAAAACAGGGGAAGCAAAAAAAGAGGTTGTTGAAACTAAATCTGTAGCTTCAGGAAAAGAAATAATTCACGAAGTGCAGCCTAAAGAAACATTTTACAGCATTGAGCACAAGTACGGAATTTCAGATGAAGCTTTAAAAGCGGCAAATCCGTTTTTAGAAAAAACTGGAGTTCAGATTGGACAGAAACTGGTTATTCCTGCAAAAGGAACAACTCCAAAAACAGCTGCCAAACCTACTAAAGAAAAAGGTGCTGAAAAATATGTTTACCATGACGTACAGCCAAAAGAAACAAAATTTGGAATTGCAAAACAGTACAACATGACTGTTGACGAATTGGAAAAACGCAATCCGGATATTGTTTCAAGCCTGCCAGTTGGTTACAGATTAACTATAAAAGGAACAGCACCAAAAACGGATAGCGTTCCAGCAGAAACAATAAAACCTGCTGAAAGTAAAAAAACTGCTGAGGCTTCTAAAAAAGCGGTTACTTACATGGATTATCAGGTAAAGCCAAAAGAAACTTTTTATAGTTTAGGAAGGGTTTTTCATTTAACACAAGATGAATTAGTAGCATTAAATCCGCCACTTTCAGAAGGGGTGAAAGAAGGAATGGTTTTGAAAGTTCCTGCTGGATATATTGCGCCGGCTCCAATTATTGCAGCTCAGGTGCCTACTGAAAAACCAGCTGATTCTTCATTAAGCAAACCAATGGAAACTACTGGAGGCGGAATTAAGATTGTCGATAAAGTAAAATCTACTGAAAACGAAAATGCAGAAATTGTAGAATTGACCAAAAAAAGAGGGATTAACGAGCGTAAAAAAGTAGTTTTATTGCTTCCTTTTAATATGGCAAAAGTACAAAGCGATACTTCTGGAACGGCTAATAGAATTAAAAACGATAAGTTCTTAAATATGACTCTAGATTTTTATTCTGGAGCTTTGATGGCGATTGATTCTGCAAAGACATTAAAACTGCCAATTGATGTTGCTATTTACGATTCTCAAGAAACCAAAACAACTTCTAATGTTGTTGGCTTAACTCCGAAACTTCAAGATGCAGATGCTGTAATTGGGCCATTTTACCAAAGTAACGCAGAAACGACAGCAAACATGTTACGCTCGTATAATGTTCCTGTAATTTCGCCATTATCAAAAGATAGTGCCAATCCGATTGAGAATTTATACCAAACTATACCTTCAAATGACGTAATTAAAAATTCGGTTTTTGATTATATGCGTTCTAAAAACGGTAATATTGTTGCGGTAGTAGATAAGAAAAAAGAATCGGTTATCAATTATATCAAACAAAATCAAAAAGGGGTGGCATTTGCTTCTTTGACTGAGACTGGCGGATTAGATGTTGCTAATCTAAAAAGTTTGTTGCTGCCAAATCGAATGAATTATGTTGTAATGGAAACAGGTAATACCGCAATGGTTAAAGCAACAATAAAAGCTCTGCTTGATTCTCAGAAAACATGTCAGGTACAATTGGTAATTTTGGAACCAAACAGCACATTAGATACAGATGAAATTAGTTTTGATAATTTGGTGAAACTGAAATTGATGTATCCATCTGTTACCCGTGAGAGCGACGAACAGCCAGTTTTAATTTATGAAAAACAGTATCGTCTGAAAAACAAAGCTAATCCAACGACTTATGCGACTAGAGGTTTCGATGTGACATTTGACACGATGATGCGTTTGATGCAGGGAAAAACATTTCAGGAAACAGCTGACTTGATGACGACTCAGCAAGTAGATAATAAATTTCAATATTATAGAAAAGAAGATGGCGGACACGCTAATAAAGGCGTTTACATCTTATATTATGATAGTGACTTAACTTTAAAAGTAGCAAATTAATGACATCAAAAGTAACCTATTTAGGAGATTTAAGAACAAGTTCAATTCACGTGCAATCAGGAAGCGAAATCATTTCTGACGCACCAGTAGATAACAACGGAAAAGGAGAAGCATTTTCTCCCACAGATACTGTAGCAAACGCATTAGCAAGTTGCATGATGACAATTATGGGAATCAAAGCTCGTGATTTAGAAGTTGATTTTGTTGGTTCTACAGCAGAAGTAACTAAAATTATGAATGCTGAACCTAGAAGAATTGGAGCAATCGAAATTGTATTTCAAATGAAAAGCAACGCTGACGAAAAAAGCAAAACTATTTTAGAACGTGCTGCAATGACTTGTCCGGTTTTTCTAAGTTTAAGTAGTGAAATCGAAAAGAAAATTACGTTCAACTGGAATTAATTTTTTGTTTAAATATTTAATAAAGGAGCTGTCTCAAGAGACAGCTCTTTTTTTTTGCAAGCTTCGGAGAAGCGAAATATTTATAGCATAGAATAGAAGCTTACAATATAAAGCTCCAGAGGAGCGACATATTTTTTACAATCTAAATTTCATGAACGGTCTAAAACAGACAAGAGAACAACATCTACTTTGCTCTCTTGACCCCACTTTAACTAACCAATAATATTTATTCTGAAAACTCTAATTTTTTAAGTTTATTCCAGCCTCCACGCGTAAAATCTGGAATTTCAACAGGAGCTGAATTATGGTCTAATGAAATTTCTGTTAATGGGCCAAGGCAGGACCATTCTGCTAAATCGTAAACGTCCATATCAAGCGGAAGCCCTTTTTGAAGGCAGTGAATTAAACGATAATCCATAATAAAATCCATTCCGCCGTGACCGCCTACTTTTTTGGCTTGTTCTTCAATTCCTTTGGCAATTGGGTGTTTGTATTTTTCCATCAATGCTTTTTTCACTTCTTCTGGAACAAAAGAATGTGCGCTCAGTTTTTCGTGATTTGGTTTTACATCATCACTTAATTCTTTTCCATCTAAAGCATAACCTTCCAATGGATATTTATTGGCAAAACCTTTTGTTCCACTCAACTGATACATTCTGCTGTAGGGGCGAGGAGAAGTCACATCGTGCTGAATTTGGATTGTTTTTCCGTTTTCAGTACGAATCATTGTCATCGTGTGATCACCATTTCTAAAATCTTTAATTTCCTGTCCTGATTTTTCTTTGATATAAGCAGGATTTCCCACGGCTTTTGTATCCATAGAAACCAAGAAATTCATTTTGTCACCGCGATGAATGTTTAGTGCCTGACACGCAGGCCCCATACCGTGTGTCGCATAAACATCGCCGCGGTGTTTGATATTGTAATCCATTCTCCAGTTGTTCCAGTATTCTCCCCAGAAAGGCTGTAAACCATGAATGTAAGAACCTTCAGCATGAAGAATTTCTCCAAAAACACCTTGTTGTGCCATGTTTAATGTTGTTAATTCAAAGAAATCATAAACGCAGTTTTCCAATTGCATACAATGTTTTCTTGTTTTCTCAGAAGTGTCGATCAGTTCCCAGATTTCTTTCATAGTTAAAGCTCCTGGAACTTCAATTGCAACATGTTTTCCATCTTTCATAGCCTGAACTCCAATTATAGCATGATGTTTCCAGTCTGTGGCAACATATACTAAATCTACGTTTGGCAAGGCTGTTACTTTTCTCCAAGCATTTTCGTCACCATAGAATTCTTGTGCTTTTGGAAAACCAGCTTTCGTTAAAATCTCATTTGATTTTGCAGTATTTTCTTGAGTCATGTCGCACAACGCTACAATTTCTACACCCGGAATATGTGTCATACGTTCTACCGCGCCAGGCCCACGCATTCCAAGTCCGATGAAAGCAACGCGAACGGTTGGAATTGGATCTGCAGCCATTCGCAATACATCTTGCTGTCCTTTGGCACGTGCTGGGGTTTTAGTCTTAATCATTTGTGCCGATGCAATTGTCCATCCGAACAAAAGAACTAGAACTATAGTAGATTTAAAAAAAGTAGTTTTCATAAATGAGTAATTTGGTGTTCAATGCTTTTAGGGCATTTTTTTTAATTAGTTCGATGTAATTATAAACACATAGAAACATAGTCATTGTAAACTTAAAAAAGGCGTTTCACTAATTTTAATGCACATAGAACTATGTGTTAAAGCTAGCTTTTTCTGTAGTCTTAAAAAGAAGCAAGAAAAAACTATGTTTCTATGTGTTTAAATTAAACTTCGTTTGTATTTTCCTATGAGTTAAAAACAACCTCTCTAATGAACCAAATTAGAGAGGTTTTCAAAAACAAAACAGATTCTAAGAATTCCTATAATTATTTTTGACTACTAAATCTTTTCATTAACGGCGTTACATGTTTTTTGGTATCGTCATCTAATGAAGCCAATGCTTTATCTGCTTCGGCTGGTGCATATTTTGTTAATCCTGTTAATCCTGCAGCAATTACGTTGTATGATTGTTCTTTAATGCTTTCGTCCATCAATGCTTTATAAGAAGCATCTCCTGTAGAAGCTAATTTTACAATAGCATTTGCTCTTGCAATAGTTTTTTTGTCATTTTTAGCAATATCAAGAAGCGTTTTTAAAACCTGATCTTTGGTTTGTTTTTCATTTAAATCAATTGCTTTGATACTCAATACTCTTAAATCTTCTTGAGGATCTTTTAGACCTTCTAGTAAAATAAGCTGTGACTCCTGACTTCTGTCTTTTGAAGCAAATTTTATAGCTTCGATTCGGTTGTAATATGATGGCGCATTTTTATATTGATAAAGATAGTCAGCAGCCGTTTTTTTATCGACATTCACTTCTCCAACTAAGATTTTATCTGGATCTAGATCAATAAATTCAGGTTTTGAAGGAAGATCAAAACTGAAACTTTGTTGTCTTTTATCAATTAAAATATCTTTTCTGATTTTAGTTCCGTTTGCATAAAAATCAACTTTTAAAGGCAGTGTAAAGGTTTGCACCGAACTATCTTGAGATTGATTTATAGTAATGATGATTTTCCCATTAGCATATTTGTAGCTCACATCTAGAATCGGACTTCCAGCATTATAATACCATTGATCGAAATATGGCAGCCAGTCTTTTCCAGTCACTTCTTCCATCGATAAACGCAACTGATGCGGTTCGCCAGATTTATAAGCATTTGTAGTTAAATAATGATTTAATCCTTTAAAAAAAGCTTCGTCACCCATTTGGTTTTTCATGGCATATAAAATAATCGAACCTTTAGAATAGCTGATATTGTCAAACATATCGTCTGCGTTTCTGTAATGAAAACGTGCTAAAATAGGGCTGTCACCATTTTTTTGAGAGCGTAAATAATTCTGCAATTTTTCATAACGAGATCTGTCTTCACCATCTTGTCCAGCATCGTGCCCATGCCAAAGTACTTCACCAAAAGTAGCAAACGATTCATTCATTGTTAAGTTCGACCAAGACTCAGCGGTTACATAATCTCCAAACCATTGATGAAAAAGCTCGTGAGCAATGGTACTTTCCTGATTATCATCTAATAATTCTCGTTCTGTTTTTTGAACATATTCGCCATGAACTGTCGCAGAAGTATTTTCCATGGCGCCTCCAAAATAATCTTTCACCACAATTTGTGCATATTTTGCCCAAGGATATTCTACACCAAGCATTTTGCTGTAAAAATTCATCATATCTGGCGTTTTATAAAAAATCTGTTTGGCATAAGGCGCGTATTTTGGCTCTAAATAATAGCTGACTTCTTTGCCATTATACGAATCTTTATAGATTTTAAAATCACCAACGGCCATCATAAACAAATAAGGCGCATTTGGCTGTTCCATTTTCCAGATATCCGTTCTTGTTCCGTCTTTATTTACTTTTTGCGAGGCTAATTTACCGTTTGAAAGAGTCGTATATTTTGCCTCAACAGTCATTGCAATTTCAGAAGTTGTTTTCTGATTTGGTTTATCGATTGTTGGGAACCAGCAAGAAGAAGCTTCCGTTTCGCCTTGCGTCCAAATTTGTGTTGGTTTGTCACCTTTTCCGTCAGGATTAATAAAATACAATCCGTTTGAGTTGGTAATCGATTCGCCCGCTTTGCTTTTCAGTTCTGCAGGTTTTGCGGTGTAATTAATAAAAATAGTATACTTTTCTGTGCTTTTGTATTTTCTATTTAAAGCGATTGAAAGCTCTTCATTATCGTATTTGTATTGCAACGGAATACTTTTTTTACCGTCAATAATAGCAATTTCTTTAAAATCCATTCCTTTTGCATCCAGCTTAAGCGAATCGGTTTCGTAAAAATGAGGTTTTAAAGTAATCCATTCTTTTCCGTACAAATAACGTTTTCCGTAATCGAATGAAACTTCCAATTTGGTATGAATTAAATCGTGTGTTTTTAAAGGAGTAGCGCGGTAAATAGATAATTCATCAACCTTTTCTGCTTTGTTTTGTGCCTCAATTTTTGGACTCATCAAAACGACAAGACCCAAAAAAGTATATTTTAAAAAATGGTTTTTCATTTTTATTGTTTTTGAAAGTTCTTTACAATTTTTCGATAATTCTAACTTCACCGTCTTTTTCATCTTCACTCAAAATATTCGAAGGTTTTTTGGTGTAAGACAATAAAGTCCACTGCACTATTTTATTTGTGGGATATAAATCTGCCTGAGTTTTAATCCATTTTTCAGCCTCTTGTGAAGAAGACGTTTTTTCTATCGCCCAAGCCGAAACAAGATTGTTTGCCGGAAGGAAGTTCATAACTGTATTATCTACTACAGGACGGAAAGCGACGATTTTATCTAAAGATTTAGAAGCCATTTCTTTGTTTCCTAAATTGGTATAACATTGATAATCCAGCCAATTTTCTAGTCTTTCATCGATATTTTCGTCATACGGTTTTCCTACGCCTAAATTCTCTGGAAATAGTTTGGCATCGGCAATAAATTGCAATGCTTTTTTGTACTGCTTGTTTTTGATTTCTGCTAAAGCCTGCATCAATTTAGCTTCGTGATACAATTGTCTTCCTGCTGTTGCACCTTCAAACGGAAGGATTTGCAATTTGGTCAAGAACGAATCGGCTTCACGGTATTTTTTATTTAGCAATAAAGTTTTAGCGTAAAGCATTCCAATCAAATAATTGTCTTGATGTTTTTTATAGAAAGATTCAGCCGTTGTAAGCGCTTTATCAAATTGTTTTTGAGCGATGTAATGTTCTGCCAGCATTTTATGGTATCTCCAGCCTTGCGGATCCAATTTTATTGCCTGCTGAAGACTTGCCAATACTATTGAAGCATCGTCTTTGAATAAAGAAGCTTTTGCGCCATAAAAAGCAGGATCGATTGGTTTTGCACCGCATTCTGAAAACAATCTTTTAGCTTCTGAAATGCTGTTACGATTCCATTCAATTAAACCTAAATGATATTTTAATTGGTATTGATCATTTGTTTTAATTAATGATTTTAAAATTTCTGCGGTTTCATTTCTAAAAGGAAAACTGGTTCCAGGTTTGATTTTGCTTACATCAACAGGTTTGTTTTCTAAAAAGGCTTTCCAATAGATAATTTCAGCACTTGGTTCTGCAATAGAAAATACTTTTAAAGCTTCTTCTTTACGGCTAATATTATTATACCAGATTCCTAATTCAAGAAAAGTCTGTTCTGGCATTTCGTTTTGAATGGCAGTAACAAAAGCATTTTTTGAATCGTTTGAATTGTTCAAAAGGTATTTTTCAAAATCAGCAAAATGATTCAACGCATCCAATTTTGTAATGGTTTTTAAAACTGAATTTGCTTTATCTGTATTATTCTGTAAACGATATAAAACTGCTAAAACCTGTAAACCTTCTATATTGTATTGATTGTATACTAAGCTTTTTTCAGCATATTCAATCGCTTTTGAAAGATCGTTTTCGACCAAATAAATTTTGCTTAAAGCGGTATAAGCTGGACTGCGGAATTCGACACTTGCAGCAGCAATGTCAAAACCGTCTTTTGCATCGGTATTATTTCCTAAATGGAAATTAGCCAAAGCATAAAAATAATTACCCGCAGGATCATAAGTGTCTATCGATAAAGCTTTGCTTGCCGAATTTACAGCAGCTTTGTAATCTAATTTTCTGATTTGTAAAGAAGCCAATGCAGAAAGGGCAGGAGCGTAGTTCGGATCTAGTTTCAAACAAGCATTCAATTTATCTTCAGCCAGAACATAATCTTTAAAACTGATATAATTTTTTCCTTGCTGATACAATCCGTAAACCGAATTATGATCGAAATCTTTTGGTATTTCTACAGGACGATTGATGTTTCCGTCTTCTGGAGCAGAATTCCATACCAATTTATTGCCTCCCAAAACAAATTTCAATTTATTAGAATCAACTTTTACCTGAATTGAATCTTTGAAAGTTTGCAATGTATTTAAAGCAATATCTTTAGAATACACTTTTTTGTCGTTTTCAAAAACCTCAATTTTTTCATTTAGTTTTTGAAGCGGAGAAAAATAGATTTTCAGCCAGCCGTTTTCGTTTTTAATGTTGACTGAACCATAATTATTCGCTTTTACAAAACCTTTGGTCTGTTTTACAGGAAACCAATATTCGGTCCAAGTATCCGTTTGATATGGTGCAAATGAACGTTGTTTGAAAGGCGTAAGATTACTGCCTTCGCTCGCCTGATTAAATAATCTACCGCTTTGCACTTCTACATATTGTCCATCAGTATCGGTTAATAATTTTTCCCAAATCATTCCTTGCTGAGATAATCCCCAAATCCAGATTTTTTTGCCCGGTTTATCGTCGTGATTGCCATATCTTCCCATTCCGAAATCTTCGTCATGATAATATCCTCCGAAGAAATCATCGTATTTCCCGAATACGTGATACGATTTGTAACCACCAAAATTGTTGTTTTTGTAGAATGATAAGTCTTTGCCGTTTTCTTTGTCAATTGGCCATGGATGGTAATCTCCGTTATGACCAATATAAGTTTGTCCTGGATAAATAAACTGCAGATTTTCGGTTGCTTTAATACCAGTATTCATCCAAGTGTAATATGGCTGTTCGAATTCGGTTGTATTTGACCAAAACGAATTTGTGGTAAAATAGGCTTTATCTTTTGGCAGATTGATATCTAATTTCCAAGAAGTTCTAGTCAATAAATCTAAAACCCCGATAACGCAGCTAATGCTTCCGTCTTCTCGGTTTAGGATTTTATAATCGACAGGAGTAGCGCAGTTTGGTGTGTGGCCGATAATTCCGTAATTGCCTTCAACACCGCCACTTGTCCAAGGGCCGCGCATGGCAATGTCTCTAAATTTTACAACATGATTGTTGTAAACTATGTCTTTTCCTGTAGATTTTTCTATAGCCGACCAGACTTTTCCGCCAATTTCTGGCAGAATCATCAATTTAATATAATCGTTTTCAATTTCGATTACTTTCCATTCTTTCTGAATCGGTTTATCGGTAAAACCATCAAAACGGAAATACGGATAAAACTTAGTATCAGGTTTCGGAATCGGATCAGGATCTGAAAACGGATATGTGGTAAATACTTTTTTGTATTCTTTTATAGTGGGTTTGTTTTGTGCTGAGACAAAAAGGCTTCCAAGGAGTAAAAAGGATAGTAATGGTCTAAATTTCATGATGGAGAGCTTGGTTTTTTGTGGTTGTTTTTTTTGCCACTCCCGATAGCTATCGGGATTCACAGATTTAAAAGATTTTTTTTAATCTGTTTAAAAATTAATCTGTGTTAATCTGTGGCATTAAATTTTTAGTTACATAGTTTTCGGCATTTTTGTCATTTCGACGAAGGAGAAATCTTCGTAAGTAGCTCCGCAACGAAAAACCAATCTTTGTAGAGTTTCTTGTGGAGATTTGCTTCGCCTATTCGCTATCGCTCGGGTCTCCTTCGTCGAAATGACAAGCAAGACGAGGTAATTGATGTTGCGTTTAATTACTTAACAATCAACAACCATCCTTTTCCTTTAGGAACAGTTATTTCGTCTTTTGTTGTGAACGTTTTTCCTGGCTGGAATTTGGTAACCTCTGGAGCGGTAATCGTTGCTTTTGCAGGATCGATTCCTAGCTTTTTCCAATCAATATTTAGTTTCACATTTACATCAGCATCTGCCCAGCTTGCGATTGAAATTAAAGCCGTTCCATTCTTTTTATAAACTGTTGCTAAAACTTTATCATTGTTTGTTTTCACTGGACAGTTTTCGCTCCAATATCCAATCATTTCAGAACCTTTAATTCCGAAAGAATCCCAAACTTTCCAGATGTTTCTTGGGTCAGCACCATCGCTCCAAGGCAATCTGTTTGTCATTCCGTAAACCATTCCTCTCCACGGATTTCCACCATCTTGGAGCATTTCTCCCATTAATCCAAACGGAATTCCGCTTACTTCAGTTAAGAAAAAGTCAGGCTGATTTTTTTCGTAATCAAAATATTCTCCAAACCATAATTTATTGATGTATGGAAAGTGTTCCATGTATAAGTTGGCACTGTTATTAAATCCGTCACTTTTGTTGTATTGGTTTGCACTATGCAAATCGATAATTCCAGGATGACCATCTTTTGTTAAAACTCTTTTGATACGTTTCATCGTGATTCTGTCAAAAGCAACGTCATCTAGATAAATTCCATCAATACCAACATTTTGAGTCAGCCAATTCATTCCTTCAACATAATAATTATGCCAACGGTTCATACCGCTGTTTACAATCGCAGCATCTTTAATTTCAGGAACAAACCAGGCAGCGATATAATCGTCTCCAACATGCTCTTGCAACCAAGAGAATCCACCACCTTTTCCTGGAGAATAGATTTCGTGACCTAAACTTCTTAAAGCGAAAGTCTCATAAGCCTTGTTAGAAACCTCTCTAACTGTGTTGTAGATTTTTACTTTTAATCCTTTTTCATGCGCTTCATCGATATACGTTTTCATTTTTTTAAATTCGATAAAAGGATAATTGATATACGGATTGATTGCGTTTGCGTGGTGAATATTAATTACCGTTGCGCCAGTTTTAGCGATTGAATCGATTGGACTGTATTTGTGGTAAAACTTTGTATCCCATTGAAAATCGGTATTGATTGTATGGAAAGGTGTAATCAATAAATTGAAATTATAGTATAAAACATCGCCTTTTTTCATTGTTCTAGCACCGCTGTACGCATTTACTAGAACCGATTTTTGGTTTGGCGTAATGGTAATACCGCCCTTATTTTCGTTACCCCATGAAGTAGGCAGTAATAAAGGTTTTTGTAAATAGAAATTAGTATTTAAAGGGCGGCTATATTTTTCGTCTCTTAAAGAAAACTGCAATCCAGAATTTACAGCACCAATCCAAGCGCCGTCTTGATTTTTATGCGCTACATCCCATTTCCAGTCAAAAGTTGCAGGACGATCGCCTCCTTTTTGACCTAATCCCATAATGTATTTTGCAGATGTTGGTTGCATTGGCATTTGGAAATTAATGTCATTAAAGGCAACATCTTCAAGAGCTGTAACTTTCACGATATAATGTACGAAACCATCAAATTCAACAGAAGCGTTTACATCCATTTGAACCGATTTTGAAGTGGAAGTGCTTTCCCAAGAAACTGTTCCAGCTTCTTTTTTAGTGAATTTTACACCGCTGTTTTTCCATTGCACTTCTTTTCCTGACGCATCAACAAAATGAAAATCGATTGGTGAGCTTAAAACATCATTTGCTTTTGCTGTTACAGAAGTCATTTCTGGAGTAAAGAAAGTCTGAATCTGCGCTGGGAATCCGTTTGGAGCTAAAGTCAGTTTTCTTCCTAATAAAGAAATTTCAGAATTCTTTACTGTTAATGGAGTATAAGGAGCAATAACCGTATTTTCTTGTGCTAAAGTTGAGTTTAACCATTTTAGACGAGTCATTTTTTCAGGACTGTCGATGCCTCCGTTTTTCGTTACTTGGTTAGAAACCGTAATTTGAAGATTGATTTCTTTTGATTTTCCGTCAGCAGTTACAGTTGCTTTTCCGTTGTAAGTTCCAGCAGCAGCAGTTTGCGGAACATCGATACCGCACCACATTGCCTGAATTTTTCCTTTTGAAATAGAAACAGTATTGGTGAAAGGATTACCGTCATATTTCGTTCCGTCAGTGTTGATACAGCTAATGTCTTTAGCTTCTATAGTTGCGCCAGTTGTACTCACTAAATTGGTAAAAGTTACTTTTATGTTTTTTAAATCTTCAAGAGCATAAACTCCCAATTGAAAAGCTAAATATTCACCTTTCATTGCCGTATCAGAAAAGCTGTTTTGAACGCCTTTCTGAATCCATCTTTGTGGCAAATCCGATTTTAATTTGATAGAATGTTCTCTGTCTTCGGGGAAAACTAAAAATGAATTTCCGCTGTTTTTTGCCACAAGAGCTGAAGTTTCAGCAGCTGTCGCAATTACTTCCATTGGGTAAAAACTATTGAAAGCATTCACGCTCTGAATTTCTGTTACAGCTGCATTGTCTTTTAAGTTTGCTTTTACATTAGAAAGCCATTTTGCATCGGCTTTGTTTTCAGGTTTCTGATAAATTCCTTTTGGGTAGTTTGCAGTTCCTTCGTCTACATAAGGCATGTAATACACATAATATGTTCCTTTTCCAGAAATAGGTTCGAAGTAAATAGTACCGTTTTCTCTATTGATGTTTTCGGTTTTTATGTTCTGAGTTTCTTTCCCAGATGCATCCTGAACGATAATCTTTTTAAGCTCTGGATTTGTGTCTCTTCTTCTCCATTCGATGGTTGTTTTAGCAACATTTCCGGAACCAGAAAAAGCAACTACAGCGCGGTGATTTCCTAATTGATTTGGATTCCAGCTGTCATTTCCGTCTGAATATTTAATTTGTGCAGTTAGAGGAATACTGATCGTGATAAAGCACATTATCAATATTCTGCTTAAAAGCGTTGTGTTGTTTAGGTTTAGTTTCATTGTATTGTATAATCAGGTTAAATAGTATATTTGAGTTTAGTAAACGGCTTTCCATCCTTGTTTTTTCCAATAAGCTATAATAGGTTTATAAGGGCCGTATTTATGCTGTTCTTCAGAGAAATTGTCATTAAACGGACTGTGTGCATAATCGATTGGTTTGCCCATTTTATCAGGATAATCCAATGTTTTTGGGTTTGGTCTTGAATGTTGAGAATCGTCATTTACATAAGCCGCAATATCAAGTGCTTCTTTGTCTGTAAGATACGGTTTTCCTAGTTGAACTTTATCATAAGGCATATTGCTTTTTAACCATTGCGCCTGTTTGATTACACGGTGCATACTTGAACCTGGCTGATAACCGTATTGTCCCCAAAGTGGAGGGTAGGTGTAGCCCGATTTGTCGACATTGTAAACTCCCTCACCATTATTTCCGTGGCATCTCGCGCAGTTTTCAGCAAATAAAACTTTTCCTCTTTCTGGGCTTGCGGCAACATCTGGAAATTCGATTTCTAAATTTTTAGCTCCTTTAAACTTACCGTCTTTTGGAACAAATTTACTGATCCATTTAAAGTAAGATAAAAACGCCACCATTTCTTTGCTGTCCAACGGAAGCGGTTTTCCAGAATGCGGACGCATAATGCAGTTATTAACTCTTTCTGCTAAAGTAAGGACTTTGTTTTCGCGTCCGCGATATTGTGGATAATTGTCATGTGAAGACATTAAATTGAATGCATGTGGTTTTGTACCGGCGTCTTGGTGACAGTTAGTGCAGTTCATTTTATTACCTAAATATTGTCCGTTTTTTCCATTCGGACCAATGTAATAGGCGGTTTTCATCATTAATTCTCTTCCGTAACGAACCGATTCTCCAAATTGATCATCAGGAATTTGAGAAGTATCAATTGTGATGTAACCTTCATCTTCTTCTCCTTCTTCGGTTGTTTTTGAAGCCAAAGTTTGAGAATTGGTTTTGGTGCAGGAATTGAAAACAGCCATTGATAATGCTGAAAAAAGTCCGATAAGAATTGTTTTTTTCATGGGTACTATTTTTTAATTTAGAAGAAAAGGTTTCAGTTTTTCTTCAGGAATAAAGATGGTTCTGTATGGCGGAATTTCAGATTCTAAAGCCCATAACAAAACTCCTTTTTTATTGGTTAAAACGGTAATATGTCTTTTTGAACAACAAACCAAAAAGAGGTCTTTATTGATCATATAAGCACTTCCCATTCTGTCGTTGTATATATCTTTTGGTAATTTGATATGAAAATCAAGTTTTACATCATTATTTTTTTCATCCACTTTTAGTGCAAAAACAGAAGATTGTTTGATGTCGACTCCATTATCAAAAAACAATAAACTTCCTTCTTGATCAATATGTGCGGCATGCGCTTGAGAGAAATTGGTATCTGAAGCCATTTTCATTGTGCCACCTTTCCCTAATTTCCAGATTACTTTTCCTGTTTTAGAATCTATTTTCCAAATTTGGCCGTTGTTGTAGAAAGAAATTAAAAAGTTTCCATCTTTATCGTAACTCAAACTGTTGGCATGCGTCCAATCCTTTTTGGTTTTTAGTAAATCCTTATCTTTAAACGGATCTAAATCATCAAAAACACTCCATTTCCAAAGCTGTTTTCCTTTTTTATTTAAAATTATAATTCCGTCTCCGTTAATTGTATCTTGTTTTTTTCCTCCAATAGAAGTCAAATCGATTATTTTTTGCTCAACAGTTAAAGCGACAATTTCGTCAGCCGATTTTTTTATGATTTCATGATGAAGAACCTGCTTCAAATCGCCTTGTCCTTTTTTGATATGAGTTAATGTATCGCCTTGAAGGTTAATTTCTAAAATCTCACTTCCATAACTTGTTGGTTCATCATTTGTACCCAAAATAGAAAGAATCGTTTGGTCTTTTGTAAAATGAGTTACTTTAAATCCAGTTCCTTCGAGCGTATGGTACCATCTTAGATTTCCCTTGTAATCAACAATATAAGCAGTT
Organism: Flavobacterium movens; assembly: GCF_039581425.1. Classification (NCBI taxonomy): domain Bacteria; kingdom Pseudomonadati; phylum Bacteroidota; class Flavobacteriia; order Flavobacteriales; family Flavobacteriaceae; genus Flavobacterium; species Flavobacterium movens. The sequence continues at coordinate 140,862 of NZ_JBCPXY010000003.1, read as the reverse complement.
CCCGGAGTTTCTCTTTTCGCTAAAAGTAAAAATCCTTTTTTGAAATTTTCAGGAAGCAATTCTGGTTTCGGACAATTGGCTTTGAATTGTTTCTGTAGCCATTCTGGAAGTTTTCTCGATTTGAAAGTATAAACTTTGCTGGTTTGTTTATTGCCTCCTTCAACCGTTATTAATTGAAAACTATAATTGGTTTCTGGAGTTATATTACAAAGTACTAATGAATGTTTTAAACCAGAATCTGAAATAGGAGAGGTCATTTTATTTTGATTTCCTTCTTTGTCCGACCAATATTCTGCATATACCTGAGTTTGGTCATTCGTCGCAACATCGATCTGAATTTTCAGTTCGTTGTTGCCATGAGTGCCAATATTGATATTGGAGATAATTTGGCTTTTAGAACAGCTAGTTAATGCCTGCAAGACTAAAATAAAACTTCCTTTTAATATTAATTTTTTGATCATTTGAAAAGCTTCTTTTGTGAAACAGAAAAGTACTTTTATTGTTATAAAAAATCAAGAATAGACAGACATTTAACTGTCTATTCTTGATTAGGTATTTTTTATTGTCTGTCTGCGTTGCTTAAATTTGGATTAAGGTCAACCTGACTTTGTGGATAAGTATAATATTTGTTTTGTGGCATTTTGATTAAAGCTGCTTCTCCAACTCTAAGGTGATATGCATTTACTAAAACATCATATTTGTTCATTCTGATTAAATCTGAACGACGTTTTCCTTCGTAGAAAAGTTCCCAGCCTCTTTCTTGCAGAATAGCATCTCTTAAACTAGTTTGCGTATGATCTGATAAAACTAAAAGTTTTGCATGTGATCTTCCTTTTACTTGATTGATAAGGTCAATCGCTTCTTGAGTTGGCCCGCTAATTTCATTTAAAGCTTCAGCTCTGCTCAATAAAACATCAGCATAACGAAGGATGTTTACACTATGACCATCATAATAAGTAGTCGTTTCGTCGTCTGCGTATTTTTTTGTAGAAACGTCTTGCATGTAGAATTCTCCAGCTGGCGGTTGCGCTCCCAATGAAGGTGCTTGTTTGTGAAGAAGACCGTCTGTTCCCATAAATTCTGGGAAGAAACATTGTTTTCTTTCATCTTCGTCACCAAAAGTGTTGTAGAAATCCCAGTTTACAGTATAATACTGCCATCTGTTTTGAACAACAGGGTGATCAACAGGACCAAAGTGATTTAGTAATTCAGTTCCGTTTGTGTTGGCGTCGCTTAAAGAAGAGAAGATGTTTTCGCTGCACCATTTGTTACTTTCTTTAAACAAACCTAAGTAAGAAGGATATAAATGGTATTCGTTTAAATCCATTACTTTTTGTGTATAGGTAACCACTTTTTGCCAATCATGGCTTCTCAAGTATAATTTTGCCAATAATGTAAGAGCAGCACCTTTTGTAGCGCGTCCCACATCGTTTGTACCATAAATATCATTGTTTTTATAATTAACTGGAAGCACATCAGCAGCTTCGGTTAATTCTTTAATCATAAAAGCATCGATTTCTTCTACAGATGATGGTGGAGTTTGATCTAAATAACCTGGATTTCCTAGATTGGCTTCTGTAATTAAAATTACTGGTCCCCAAGAATCTGTCAAATCCATGTAAGCAGAACATCTTAAGAATTTAGCTTCTGCAATAAATTGTGCTTTTTCTGCAGCTGTAATGCCACCCATTGGTGTAATGTTAAAAATCGCATTATTAGCATTGGCAATCAATTTATACATCGCGTTCCAATCTTCTTTTAGAAGACCGTTTGCTGAGTTCCAAGTTCCTAATGATAATTGTCCTGGATCTCCTCCAAATTGGCAATGTCCTAAATCTGTTGCGATATCAGTAAGGGCAAAGTGTCTTGTAGCCCAATAAGAAAAGTTATCGCCTACAGAAGGTCCTTTTAATCTTCCATAAATGGAATTGATAGCCGCAATAGCATCCGATTTTGTCTGATACCCATTGGTATTAGTCAAGCTGCTATATACCGTGGGGTCAAGATCTTGGTTACACGAAAATTGTGTCCCGGCGGTAAGTAAAAGTAATAAGATTGTATATTTTTTCATTTGAATCAATTTAATGTTACTATAAAGCATTTTAGACTAGTGAATTGCTACTTTAATTCCAAGTATAAAAGTTCTTGAAGCTGGGAATGAGTTAAAGTCGATTCCTCCACCTAAATTTTGTTTTGTTGCATTGTCGGGAGTAAAATGTCCATTAACCTCAGGGTCATTTCCAGAATAGTTTGTAATTGTCAATAGATTTTGTCCAATCGCATACAATCTAATGCTATCAATAAATTTTACTGTTTTTAATGCACTTTCAGGAATTGTATATCCGATAGAAACATTTTTCAGACGTAAATAAGACGCTTCTTCAACAAATTTAGAGTTCACATAACTTCCGTAAGTGCTTTTGTAATAACCATCTCTTGGAATATCTGTATTTTCGTTTTTTCCAGCAACCCAACGGTTTAGAGCATCAGTGCTTGTAGAAGACTCACCAACCATTTTAGTCATATTGTAAACTGAATAATCAAAAGCGCCTTGGAAAAAGATATTCATATCAAAATTTCTATATCTGAAATCGTTATTAAAACCAGCCACATAATGCGGGATAGAATTTCCTAGATAAGTTCTGTCTTTTGCTGTAATCTTACCATCGCCATCAACGTCTACGTACTTAGGATCTCCAGCAACAGATAATGGTTGAGGAGCATAAGTTTCTCCAGTTTTGATAACTCCGGCGTATTTGTAACCAAACAAAACTCCCATTTCTTTTCCTGGTTCCAATCTTGTAAATTCTTGACCAGAAACCGTTCCGCTTGGATTTGAAGTATTTGTACTGATGATTTTTACATTATCTGCTAGAGATACTATTTCTTGTTTATTGTAAGCCAGATTTAGAGAAGTTGTCCAAGTAAATTTATCATTTCTAAAGTTTGTAGTGCTTATTCCTAATTCAACACCGTGGTTATCAATTACTCCAGAATTAATTCTTTGAGTATCAAATCCCCACCATCCTCCAACAGGAACATTTAAAAGGGCATCACTAGTTCTTTTTTTGTAATAATCGAATGTAATAGAAAGTTTGTCATTAAATAAACCTAAATCTAAACCAATATCAGTTTGAGCAGTTTGTTCCCATTTTAGATTTGGATTTGCTAAGTTGGCTGGCTCAGTTCCTGATACGAATTGATCTGGAGAAATAGTTACACCCCAAGAAGACAATCGACTCATATAAGCATAATCCCCAATACCGTCACTACCTGTGATACCATAACTTGCTCTTAATTTAAGTTCAGAAACTGCTTTTACATTTTGCATAAAAGACTCATTAGATATTTTCCAGGCAACGGCTCCAGAAGGGAAAATACCAAATTTGTTATTTGGACCAAAACGAGAAGAACCGTCTTTTCTAATAGTAAAGGTTGCTAGGTATTTATCATTGAAAGCATAATTTAACCTTCCAAAATAAGATGTCAATTTCGTTTCTGTTTTTTCTGTTTCAGGTTTTAAATATACTGATGCACCTTGTAAATTGTAATAAGTCAATAAGTCACTAGAAAAACCTGTACCTGCAGCTCTCATTCTTTCGTACGTATCTTTTTGGTTAGAAGTACCAATCATTGCAGTAATTGCATGTACTTCTTTGATATCAAATTTATACGTTAAGTATTGCTCTGTACTCCATCTGAAATACGTTTTATTTTCTTCAGAACCAGAACCTTTTAATGCAGCTCCAGCTACTAAAGTACTTGGAGTATATTTTCCTTGAATATTTTCCTGCCATTCTGCACCTGCACCAAAGTGATATGTTAAACCTTTAATAATTTGATAATCTAAAAACATGTTTCCATTTACCAATCTGTTGATTGTATGATCTGTCGGTTCAAGTAAAAGCGCTAATGCATTGTCTTTTCCTTGAAATTTATAATAAGAACCATCTGCATTGTAAATTGGAATAGCTGGCGGAGCAGTTTGGATAGAGAACATTGGAGACAAAATATTATCGCCAAAATCGCTATTATTTCCTTCGGCAACAGCGCCATAAGCATTCATACCCATCGTCAGCTTATCGTTGAATTTCTTTTCTGCACCCATTCTCACAGTATATCTTTCAAAATCAGTATTTACTATAGCTCCAGTTTGTTTTAAATAGTTTCCTGAAAGAAAGAATTTTGAATTTTGGTCGCTTCCGCTAAAAGTAAGCGTTCTGTTAAGCACTTCTCCAGGACGAGTTGCAGCGTCAAACCAGTTTGTGTTGGCAACAGGAAAGCTTGAAGGGAAAAGTGGAGGTCTTCCGTTTTCAGCATTAAGAGCATTTTGATAATCTGCATATTGCTGTCCAGTCATTAAAGATGGCTCTTTTATGATATTTTGAAAACCATCAGAAATCTCAGCTTCCACATTCATTTTTCCAGCTTTTCCTTTTTTAGTTGTGATCAAAATTACTCCATTTCCTCCACGAGCACCGTAAATTGCAGTAGAAGCGGCATCTTTTAGAATCTGAATATTTTCAATGTCGTTTGGACTAATTGAAGCTCCAGTACTAGTAATGAATCCATCAACAACATATAACGGAGCATTAGAAGTATTGATTGAGTTTCCACCTCTAATTACAACCTGCGGATTTGTTCCCGGTGCATAACTATTTTGCTGAACCTGTACTCCCGAAGCACGTCCTTGAAGAGCTTGTCCAACATTTGCAACCGTTCCGCCTAAGTTTAAATTGTCTTTGCTAAGTGAACTCACAGAACCAGTAAGGTCTTTTTTCTTAGATTTTCCGTATCCAATAACAACTTCTTCTAGTTTTTGTCCAGCTTCTTTCATGACAATTTTTAAAGGAGCGCTTCCAATGCTTACTTCTTGATCTTCCATACCAATGAAAGTAATCACAAGTTTTGTAGCATTATCTGGAACTGTAATGGCAAAAGTTCCGTCAACATCTGTCTGAACACCTTTTGTAGTTCCTTTGACTACAACATTGGCGCCAGGAAGAGGCATGCCGTTTTGATCTGTTACAGTACCTTTTACAGTTTTTTCAAAAAATAATGCCGTATTGTTTTTATCAGAAATATTTATAGAAGAAGCTGCAGAGGCTTGAAATGTAAAAACTAATAACGAGAGAACTGTTATTCCGATTTCTTTGCGGGATAAATTGTTAAGCCGAAAATCTCTTGGCTTTTTTTGGGTTAATAATTTCATACTTTGAATTGGTTTTGGTTAATGTTTAATTGTTTTTTCTTTGTTTGTAGGTTTTAGATTTCTTTTTTGATCTGGAAATTCATTTTGCCTTTTTAATTGTGTTGTGATTGAGTTGTTTTTTAGATCAATCAGAGCTTTTGTTTTTTTGTTTAAATACTGCTTGTTTAGCTCAATTTTTTACTTTCCTGAAGCGTGAAAATCACCGAATATTTTTCATAATTAACTTAGTTTTAAGATTAATCTCTGACGAAACTAGAGATTATATTTTTATAAAACAAGAAAAAACTCAAAAAATGTGCTCGAACACACAAAATTTATGTTCTCGAGCACATAAAATTGTGTGAATCATTTTTTTTGACTTAAATTGCTGTGATATTTTTAAAATAATTTAGAAAAAACAGTGTGTGTGATATTGGTGGTTTTTTGAATTATAAATAAGGATTTATTAAAAACTTATGAATTTCGCAATCGCTAAACGAAAAACGTAAAAATTAAGCAGTCTTTTCTTATGCTGAAAAGAAGGTTTTTTTTAGTTTTAATTATGAATTCGGTTTGTTTTTTAATTCGATTTTTGAACTATATTGGTCACGAAAAAAAAGGACAAAAACGCGAAATGAATTAATGGTCATTTTGACATTTTTTGAAAATTAAAAATTAACAGATTTTAAGAAGAAGAATTTTGAAAGAATACCACGTACAAATAATAGATAGAGGTCAAGAAAATGCAACCCGTTTTTTAGATTCGTTTTTTTGGAAAAAAGCAAACTGTTTAACCGATTTTACTTCTCCGTGGAATAATGATCCAGTTTTGAGAATTGAATTTCGTGCACTCTGGGATAAGGATAATTTCTATTTTAATTTTAGGGTTTTTGACACGGATCTTTATATGGATCAGAAAGATAATAGTGTAGATAGTATTTGTAATTCAGATAGAGTAGAGCTGTTTTTTAGGAGTAATGATAAGCTTAATCCGTATTATTGTTTAGAAATAGATCCTTCAACTAGATTGTTGGATTTCGAAGCGCGTCCAGACAAAATTTTTGACTATGACTGGAAATGGGCTGAAAACCATATAAAGCTAGCATCTTCAAAAGACGAAGTTTCTTTCACGGTTGCAGGATCAATTAGTATTGCATCTTTAAAAGAATTAGATTTAATTCATGATAATATTATTGAAACTGGGGTTTACAGAGCTAAATTTGTCAAGCATAAAGGCGGAAATTACGAACCAACCTGGATAACGTGGGTAGATCCTAATACTGCAGAACCGAATTTTCATATAGCTTCTTCTTTCGGGAAATTTGTTTTGATGGAATAGTTTTGCCTGCCACAAAGGCGCGAAGGCGCAAAGGTTTTTTAAAGGGAAAATCTAATTTGAATTGCCTTCAGCTTTAGCTGGAGTTGTTAAAGTAAGATAGTAAAGGGCTTTAGCTGAACTTCGCAAGTTTGGCTAAAGCCCTTTTGGCTGATGTTCTACAACCTCCAGCTAAAGCTGGAGGCAATTAAAGTTATAATTTGAAAGTTAAAAAAAACTTAGCTAACGTAAAATGAGGCATTTTCTACATTGATAATATCAATAGGGAGCAAAATAGTTTCCGGAATATCTTTTCGGAATAAAAAATGCTCAACTAAAGTGCTGACTCCCAAATAAGCTTGTCTCTTCTGATTCTGATGAATTAAAAAATGAATCAATCCCTGATTAAGAAAGCTGACGTTTTTATCAACTAAGTCGTAACCGATCAAAGCAATTTTTTCATCTGTTATATTTGAAAGCGTAGAAGCGATTTGGTAAGCTTTTGAAGTTGTAATGAAAATACCGCTTAAATCTGGATTTTCATTTATGAATGCTGGAAGCTTAGTATCGATATTAGAATATTTCAGTTTTAAAGTGGTTACAGAGAAATCAGAAAGGTCTTTCTCTTCAAAATAACTTCTAAAACCTCGTTCTTTTTCCTGCATGTGAACGGCATTTTTAAGGCTTTCGTCAATATGGATAATTACGATTTGGCCTTTCGACAGAATTAAATTCATTAAACTCGCGGCAACGCGGCCACTTTTATATAGATCTTGCCCGACAAAGCTTTTTATTGACGAAGATTCAACTTGGTTGTTGAAAGTGTTTACCATAATTCCCAGTTCCTCATATTGTTTTATGATTTCTATGGTTTCTTTATGGAAAAGCGGTGCTAATAAAACAGCATCTGGAGATTTGGCTACAATAGCTTCATGAGTCTTTAAAAAAGATTTTGTGCTTTCAGGATTAAAATACTGTGTTTCAATAACCACATTATAGGCTTTAAATTCTGTTATAGCGTCTTGGATTCCGTTAACACACGGAAGCCAGTATGGGTCAAATACAGGATCTGGAAGCAAAACGCAAATGCGGTACACTTTTGTGCTTTTTAAATTTCTAGCAATTAAGTTGGGTTCGTAGTCAATTACATTCAAAACTTCATTGATTTTTTCTAGTGCAGCAGGAGAGACTTTTCCTCTATTATGCAGCACGCGATCCACAGTTCCTTTAGAAACTCCAGCCATTTGTGCTATATCCTTAATTGTGTACTTTTTATCCATATAAGCAAATATAAAAACTTTGAGTTAATAAATGTAAATTTTCTGTAAGAATTATAAAATGTGCTCGAGAACATTAAAAAAGTGTGTTCGAGCACATTTTTGTATTTTTTCTTGTTTTATAAAAATATAATCTATAGTTTCGTAACATCAAAACCGAAAAACTAAAATAAAAAGATAACCTAATAATGTTGTAATTTATTGAATTGCAATATTTTAACACAATGTGTTTACGTGAAAAAAATTACCTCATTAGCTCCCGGCCGAACCTGTCTTTTTGGAGATCATCAAGATTATTTAGGATTGCCTGTTATAGCCTGTGCGATAGATAGAAGTATTAAATTAATAGCAAAAGAAAATCAGACCGACACATTTGTTCTGAATATGATTGACATTAATGAAATTCGAGTTATTAATATACACGAGGCTTTCGAAAAATTAGAACCAAGAGATTATTTTGCATCCTCGTTGCGTGTCTTGCGCAGATATGGCTGTAAACCAATATCTGGTTATACAATTACAATTACTGGAGATATTCCGATTAACTCAGGAACTTCGAGTTCGTCAGCCTTGTTAATGGCTTGGATTCGTTTTCTGATAGAAGCTTTCGGAATAGATCATGAAGTTACGCCTGAATTTCTTTCTAAATTAGGTTATGAATCTGAAGTGTTAGAGCACGGAGAACCTGGCGGAATGATGGATCATTTTAGCATTGGCGTTGGAAATATTGTCTATATAAATACTAAAAAACCATTTTCTTTTGATGTAATAGGCACAGGACTGAAAGGTTTGATTACAGGAGTTTCAGGTGTTCCAAAGGAAACCATTGGGCTTCTTGGCGAGCTGAAAGGAAATGCTTTAATGGCAATTGATATTGTAAAGAAGAATTATCCGCAGTTTGATTTAAATGCTTCCGAAATTGAGGATTTGGATAAATACAGAAATTGTCTACCAGATCGTCTGATTCCGTTTTTTGAGGCGGCTGTAAAGAATTATTACTTTACTAAAGAAGCTTTAAAAGAATTTAAAAAACCGGTTTTAGATCTGAAAAAAATTGGTGCGTTAATGAATGGACATCATGAGGTTTTGCGTGATTTACTGAAAATTACTGTTCCAAGAATTGATGCAATGGTTAATGCAGCATTAAAAGCAGGAGCGTACGGAGCAAAAATTGTCGGCTCTGGCGGTGGTGGAAGTATTGTTGTAATTGCTGATCCTAAGTATGAAGATGTGGTTATAAAAGCAATTTTACATGCTGGAGCACAAGAAGCTTACGCAGTAAATGTTGACCCCGGAGTACGAATTATTGATAATATTGAAAATTAAATAAAATGCACGACAATTTAGTGATTTTAGCAGGCGGAGCTTCTTCTCGAATGAAAAAAGAAGCGGTTGCCAATAATCTTTCTCCAGAAGAAATTGCTCAGGCTAATGAAAGGAGTAAAGGCTTAATAGGTGTTGGCGCAAGCGGAAGACCTCTTTTGGATTATCTTTTATGGAATGCAAAAAAAGCAGGCTATAAAAATATTTATATTATAATAGGAGAACAAGGAGAATTATTTAAAGAGTTTTATGGAAGTAAAATGAAGGATAACGATTTTCACGGACTCAATATTTCATTTGCTGTTCAGTATATTCCTGAAGGAAGAGTAAAGCCTTTTGGGACTGCAGATGCTCTGTTTCAAGCTGTAGAGCAATATCCAGAGCTAAATTCGCAGTTTTATTCGGTTTGCAACAGCGATAATTTGTATTCTGCTGAAGCATTGCGTGCTTTGAGAGAAACTGAAAGTCCGAATGCTTTTATTAGTTATGATCGTGATGCAATGGATTTTCCGCTGGAGCGTATTTCTCGTTTTGCAATTGCAAAATTAGACCAGAATAATCAGTTGTTGGATATTTTAGAAAAACCTACAGAAGAAGACTTGGAGCAATATAAAGATGCAGAAGGAAAAATACGTGTTAGTATGAATGCCTTTAAGTTTAACGGCAAGACCTTATATATACATCTTAAAAATTGTCCTGTTCATCCGGAGCGTGATGAAAAGGAGCTTCCGACGGTTCTTTTGAACTCCGTTAAGGAAAATCCGAATACAACGATCGGAATTCCGTTTTCTGAGCACGTTCCTGACCTGACTGCTAAAGAAGATATTGCCGATGTAAAAACATATTTGGCAAAATATTATCCTGATTTAAATTGGAATAATAAAAATTAACAAAACTTTCATATCTAAATTAGAGAATAAGGAAATTTAATGTAGTACTTTTGTTTTGCAAAAAAAATGCAGATATTTGCATAAATTACGCAATCAATAATGTGAGAGTTGATTCTAATTTAGATTTTGAATTAAATAAATCTATAACTAAATCAACCAAAAATTATGACAAACATTCAAAGTACATTACAGCTGGAGAAAAAAAGTACCATTGTTCCTATGGTAATTTTAACCTTATTGTTTTTTATTCTAGGATTTGTAACCTGGCTTAACGGACCGCTAATTCCGTTTTTTGAATTAGCTTGCGAATTAACTTCTTCGCAAGCCTATTTTGTGACTTTCGCATTTTATATTGCCTACTTCGTAATGGCAGTTCCTTCTTCTTATATTATTGAAAAAGTGGGGTATAAAAACGGAATTTCTTTAGGATTATTGATTATTGCCGCGGGAGCATTTATGTTTTATCCAGCGGCTTCAAGTCGTACATTTCTCTTGTTTTTAATAGCCTTGTTTATCATGGGGACCGGTTTGGCAGTTTTGCAGACAGCTTCAAATCCATATGTTGTTGTAATTGGTCCAAGAGAAAGTGCTGCTGCAAGAATCAGCGTTTTAGGAATTGCAAATAAATTGGCAGGCTTTGTTGCGCCAATTGTGCTTACTATTTTGGTTTTGTCAAATATGCAGGACTTTACCGCAGACAAAATTGCCTTGATGGATGAAGCTGCAAAAACTAGCGCATTAAATTCTCTTGCTTTACAATTACAAACACCGTATCTTTATATGGGGTTGATTATTACTGTTTTAGCTTTAATGGTGAAATTTTCTCCTCTTCCAGAAATTGATTTGGGCGAAGATGGAAATGTGTCAGAATTGAGTGTTTTTAAACAGATTAAAAATGCTTTTCAGCACCCGCAGTTAGTTTTAGGAGTAATAACTCTAATGTTGTATTTATCTGCCGAAGTTTTGGCGGGAGATTCGATTGGAGCTTTCGGAAAACAATTAGGTGTTTATGGCGAAGAAGGGAATTTTTATCTCAAATTAACCTCATTTACGATGTCAGCAATGGTGATCGGCTATATTCTTGGTATAGTTTTGATTCCTAAATATGTTTCGCAAGTTACTGCTTTAAAAGTGTCTGGGTTGCTTGGTTTAGTGCTAGTTACAGCAATTGTTTTGATTTCTCCAAAGATAATGATTGCATTGCCTGGAACTCCAAATATACCATTGGTGATACTTTTAGTGGCGCTTTTGGGACTCGCAAATGCATTATGCTGGCCAGCAATATGGCCAATGGCTCTGCAGGATTTAGGAGGTTATACAAAGATTGGAAGTGCTATTTTGATTATGGGAATTATCGGTGGAGCAGTTTTTCCACTTTTTTACGGAATGATTACAGAAAGCATCAATTCTGCAAATGTTGCAAAAAATATGCAAAATGTTTCAAAAAGTGGAAATCAATTGGCTTACTTAATGTTGCTGCCTTCTTATGCAATGATTTTGTTTTATGCTGTAAAAGGGCATAAATACAGGAAATGGAATAGTTGAACAAAAAATAAAAAATTAATATATCATGTTAAAAAGTAAAATCGACAAAGCAACAGGTTTCGAAAAACGATTCGAAAACATTAACACAGTTGTTTTTGAAAACTCAACGGATGCTTCAAAAGAAGTAGCGCAAGAAATTGCGTCTTTAATCAAAGAAAAGCAAAAAGAAGGAAAGCCTTGTATTTTAGGATTAGCTACTGGTTCTTCTCCAAAAGGTTTGTATGCTGAATTAGTGCGTCTTCATAAAGAAGAAGGTTTGAGTTTCAAAAACGTAATCAGTTTTAACTTGGATGAGTATTATCCAATGGAACCAAATTCAATCAACAGTTATGTTCGTTTCATGAAAGAACTTTTGTTTGATCATGTCGATATTTTACCTGAAAACGCTCACGTTCCAGACGGACTTTTAACAAAAGAGCAAATTGCAGATTACTGCCATGAATATGAAGCTAAAATTGAAGCTTTGGGCGGAATCGATCTTCAGATTCTTGGAATTGGAGGAAACGGGCACATTGGATTTAATGAGTCTGGTTCGCTTCAAAACTCTAAAACTCGTTTAGTAGCTTTAGATCATATTACAAGAGTTGCTGCAAGTAAAGATTTCTTTGGTTTAAACAATACTCCAAGAACTGCGATTACACTTGGAGTTAAAAAAATCATGGAAGCTAAAAGAGTGATTTTGTTAGCTTGGGGTGAAGGAAAAGCAAACATTGTAAAAAAATCTGTTGAAGATGAAGTTACAAACCGAGTTCCTGCTTCATTCTTGCAAGAGCATAACAACGCAGTTTTTATTTTAGACAAAGAAGCTTCTTCAAAATTAACGAGAATCAACAAACCTTGGTTGGTTGAAAAAATTGTTTGGACAGATAAATTGACTCGTAAAGCAGTTTTAGGATTGGCATTAGATCTTAAAAAACCAATTTTAATGCTTACAGATGCTGATTATATTGAAAATGGTATGAGTGATTTGTTGGCAGATTCAGGTCCAGCTTACGATATTAACATTAAGATATTTAATAAATTGCAAAATACAATCACGGGTTGGCCAGGTGGAAAACCAAATGCAGACGATACAAATCGTCCTGAAAGAGCAGAGCCGGCTAAAAAACGCGTATTGATTTTTAGTCCGCATCCTGATGACGATATTATCAGTATGGGAGGAACTTTCATGCGTTTGCAAGAGCAAGGACATGAAGTGCACGTGGCTTACCAAACTTCTGGAAACATTGCAGTTGCTGATGATGAAGCACTTCGTTTTGCAAGATTCGTAATTGATTATAATGAGAAATTCGGAATCAAAAGCGAAGAGGCAGATAATATCTACAAAAAAGCAGAAGCATTCTTGCAGAACAAAAAGAACAGCGAAATTGATATTCCAGAAGTTCGTTATATTAAAGGTTTAATCAGAAAAGGAGAGGCGAGAGCTACAAGTCATTTTGTTGGTCTTCCGGATTCTCAAATTCACTTTATGGAATTGCCTTTTTACGAAACAGGAACAATCGAGAAAAAACCAATTGGACCAGAGGATATTCAGTTGACAGTTGATTTAATTGAGAAAATTAAACCGCACCAAATTTATGCAGCTGGAGATTTAGCAGATCCACACGGAACGCATAAAGTTTGTTTGGATGCTATTTTTGAGGCAGTTAAAGTTTTAAAGCCAAAAGAATTCATGAACGACTGCTGGTTATGGTTATACCGTGGAGCTTGGCAAGAATGGGGAATTGACGAAGTTGAAATGGCAGTTCCAATGAGTCCAGACCAAGTTTTGGCAAAACGTCACGGAATCTTCAAACACCAGTCACAAAAAGACGGAGTTGTTTTCCAAGGAACAGACGCAAGAGAGTTCTGGCAGAGAGCAGAAGACAGAAACCGCGAAACAGCAGAATTGTACCACCAGTTAGGTTTGGCGACTTACGCTGCAATGGAAGCTTTCGTGAGATGGCACTATTAAGATGCTAAGTTGCTAAGGTTCTGAGATTCTAAGTTTTTTAGTCTTTTAGAAATTAGTAATAAAACTTAAATAATATTTTTGAAGCAGGAAGGGAGGATGAAAATAAGTTCTTTTTTCTTGCTTCTTTTTTTTTAAAGGTTCTAAGATTCTGAGGTTCTAAGTTTTTTAATTTTTGGTTTAATAATCTATGAGAATCCTTTTAATCTGTGGCAAATTAATAATAGCTTTGCAACTAATTGAAGCAAGAAGAAGGCATTGGTCTTTCTTCTTGCTTCTTTCTTCTTAGAAACCATGGATCAAGACAAAAAACAACTCATAAAATTAGCTCACACCAAAATGCCTTTCGGGAAATATGAAGGAAGATACTTAATTGATTTGCCGGAGTATTATGTGGTTTGGTATTATAATAAAGGATTCCCAAAAGGAGAATTAGGCCAGCAATTACAGCTTATTTATGAATTAAAATTAAATGGGTTAGAAGAATTGATCCGTAATATTAAGAAGCAATATCCAAATCTTGTAAAATAGTAAGAAAAATCTTTGGTAGTTTGATTTTTTTTATATAAGTTTGAAATACAAAATATTATAATTTCCAAAAACAAAGTGATACCACAGAATTCCAGCTTGAATTCATAAATGTGTACAAGTCAGTGTTTTTTAAATTATAATATTTTTTTTATGCCTAAACTTTTCTCTATATCCCTTTTGTATATTGTAAATAGTAATGTTTTTAATGATTCTTTATAATCTGTTTATTTGTTTAGATTATGAGATTTAAGTTAAAAATTTTGTTCCTATGTTTTGCTCAAATATGTGTTTCACAAACGGTTAATATAAATCAATTATTTATTGATGGAGAAAAAGCTTATTCAGGAAGCGATTTTTTGTTGGCAAAAGAAATATACACAAAGATTACACTAGAAGACCCATCAAATAAAGATGGATGGTTTAATCTCGCTGCTTCAAAATTGAAGTTAGGGGAGAATGAAAATGCTTGTGAGGACTTCTATCAAGCTTATTTGCTTCGAGATATAGAAGCGCAAAAAATAATTCAAGAAACCTGTCCTAATTTTAGAAATGGCTTAATAATGTCTTTAAATGAAGTTGAAGAAAAGCCTAAGTTTTTATACGGTAAAAAAGAATATCTATTAGTAATTGGCAACGGTTTAAATCCTAAATATATTAGTCTTTTAAATACAAGATTTAAGTGGTCAGGAATTATGTCGAAATATAAGGGTAGTATTTCTATTTTATTTCAGATTAACAAATTGAATAAACTAGATGTAAAAATATTTAGAATTAGCGGAAGTCAGAAAGAAGCTGAAATTATAAAAAAAGAAATTTTATCAATTTTAGATGATTTGGTTGTGTACGTTTCGGCTAAAAATGGAGGTATAAACGTTGATTTGTGGGATAAATGGTTCTTGACATTTAATTTCTTTATGGTTCCTTCTAGATAAAATTTGTTACATGGTAATCTGCAATTAATTTTTACTGTATTTGATAATAAAAGGTGTTTAATCAATAATCTCAACTAATAATACAAAAAAGAAAGTCTTTGGTATATTTTTAATTTGCTAAGGTTCTGTATATTTAGTTGCGAATTTTTAGTCAAAATCCTAAAAAGCTTTCATTTTGTAAAGCCAGAACTTTAAACCTTTATCTAATTCGAAAGAACTCTAAAAATTTAAAAATTATCTCATTCTGGAATTGATAAATTGTCTAATTAAATTTGTACTTTTGCCAAGTTTTTTACACAACTACTTACAAACAACAACAGAATGAATCAAACAAAATATATTTTTGTTACAGGAGGTGTGACCTCTTCATTAGGAAAAGGGATTATCGCGGCATCTTTGGCAAAATTGTTACAAGGAAGAGGATACCGTACAACTATTCAGAAATTTGATCCATACATTAACGTTGATCCAGGAACTTTAAATCCTTATGAGCACGGAGAATGTTACGTGACAGATGATGGAGCTGAAACTGACTTAGACTTAGGGCACTATGAGCGTTTCTTAAACGTTCCTACTTCTCAGGCTAATAATGTTACTACAGGAAGAGTTTATCTTTCGGTTATTGAAAAAGAAAGAAGAGGAGAATTTTTAGGAAAAACGGTTCAAGTTGTTCCTCATATCACAAACGAAATCAAAGACAGAATGCAATTGCTAGGTAAATCTGGCGACTATGATATTGTAATTACTGAAATTGGTGGTACTGTTGGTGATATTGAATCTCTACCTTATATAGAATCTGTTCGTCAATTGGTTTGGGAGTTGGGTGAAAATAACGGAATCGTAATTCATTTAACATTAGTTCCATATTTGGCAGCGGCAGGAGAGTTGAAAACGAAACCAACTCAGCACTCTGTTAAAACTTTAATGGAGAGTGGTATTAAAGCAGATATTTTGGTTTGTAGAACAGAGCACGAATTGTCTCAGGAATTACGCCAGAAATTAGCTTTATTCTGTAATGTGAAGAAAGAAGCGGTTATTCAGTCAATCGATGCTTCTACTATATATGAAGTTCCAAACTTAATGCTTGAAGAAGGATTAGACGTGGTAGCTTTAAAGAAATTAGATTTGCCTAAAAAAGCATCTCCAGATCTTAAAAACTGGAATACTTTCTTAAAAAGATTAAAAAGCCCAAAACAAACGGTAAACATTGGTTTGGTTGGGAAATATGTAGAAATGCAGGATTGTTACAAATCTATTTTAGAGGCGTTCATTCATGCAGGAGCTGCAAACGAAACAAAAGTAAACGTAATTTCTATTCACTCAGAACATATCAATGCTGATAATGTGGAAGAGAAATTAGGTTCTCTAGACGGAGTTTTAGTTGCTCCAGGTTTTGGTGAAAGAGGTATTGAAGGAAAAATCGAAGCCGTTCGTTTTGTACGTGAAAACAACATTCCTTTCTTCGGAATCTGTTTAGGAATGCAAATGTCTGTTATCGAATATTCTAGAAATATTTTAGGTTATGCAGAAGCGAACTCTACAGAGATGAACGATAAAACGTCTCATCCAGTTGTGAGTTTGATGGAAGAACAGAAAAATGTAACCGATAAAGGAGGAACAATGCGTTTAGGTGCTTGGAAATGCGATATTAAACCAGACACTTTAGCATACAAAATTTACGGACAAAAAACTATTTCGGAGCGTCACCGCCACCGTTACGAGTATAACAATAAATATGCTGATGAATTACAGAAAGCTGGTTTAAAAGCTTCAGGAGTTAACCCTGATACAGGTTTAGTCGAAATCGTAGAGCTTGAAAATCACCCGTTCTTCATTGGTGTACAATACCACCCAGAATACAAAAGTACAGTTGCAAATCCGCACCCGATCTTTGTAAACTTTGTGGCTGCTGCGGTAAATGCGCATAAAAAATAATAATTATATTCTGAGAAGATGTAACATTTGAGTCAGACTCATTACTAATAACCTTCAACGAATAACTTTTTAAATTAATAATGGAAGAAAAAAAATTAGACTTTAATTCGATCATTGGTTTTGTATTGATCTTCGGAATTTTGATTTGGATTATGTATCAAAATCAGCCTTCTGAAAAAGAAATTGCTGCTGAAAAAGCCAAGAAAGAATTAGTTGCTAAACAAGAAGCACAAGCAAAAGCAGATAAAGCTAAAACTGCGTCATTACCAGCTGCAGCTGTAACTCCTGGTGATACGGTTCAATTGGCGCAATTGCAAAAAACTTTAGGAGGATTTGCTTATTCTGCAACACTTCCTTCTGCAAAAGAAGCTTTTACTACAATCGAAAACGAAAAATTAAGATTAAAGATTGCTAATAAAGGTGGTTATATTGTTGAAGCTACTTTAAAAGAATTCGAAAGATTAAAAAAAGGTTCTGGACAATTAGTTGAGTTAATCAAAAACAACAACTCAAACTTAAATTTACAGCTTCTTACTACAGATAATAGAACATTAAACTCTAAAGATTTGTATTTTGAACCAACTTTAGAAAAAATTGGAGCAGACCAAGTTTTGTCTATGCGTTTGAAAGCTGGAGCTAATGAATTTTTAGAATATAAATACATTCTTAAACCAAACGATTACTTAGTTGGTTTTGATATTCGTTCTCAAGGATTAAATAGAGTTTTAAATTCTGCAAAACCAATTGATTTGCAATGGGATTTAAAAACATACAGAAATGAGAAAAGTATTGCGTATGAAAATCGTTATGCACAAATTGATTTTAAATACGAAGAATCAAAATACAACAACGTAAGTTCGCACGGACAAGGGAAAGAAGAGACGCCTACAAAAGTGAGTTATGTTGCATTCAAACAACATTTCTTTACTACGATTTTATCTACAGACAAACCTTTTGAAACTTCAAAATTACAATCTGACGATTTAGTTAAAGACGAAAAAATCGATACTGTTTTCACTAAGCAGTTTAGAGCTAATTTGCCTTTAGCGTTTTCAAATGGAGAGATCGATTACAAAATGAATTTGTACATGGGTCCTGCAGATTACAAAACATTAAAAGCTTACGATAAAAATTTCGAAAAGATTATTCCATTAGGATGGGGAATCTTTGGATGGATCAACAAATGGATCTTTATTCCTTTATTTGGATTCTTAAGCTCAACAATTGGATTGTCATTAGGTATTGCGATCATTATTTTTACAATTATCATCAAATTGGCCATGTCGCCAATTACCTATAAGTCATTCTTGTCTCAGGCTAAAATGAAAGTTTTAAGACCTGATATTGCAGAGTTGGGAGAAAAATTCAAAAAAGACCCAATGAAGAAACAACAGGAAACAATGAAGTTGTACAACAAAGCAGGTGTAAACCCAATGGCAGGATGTATTCCGGCATTGATTCAGTTGCCATTTATGTACGCATCGTTCCAGTTTTTCCCTGCGGCGTTTGAATTAAGACAAAAAAGTTTCCTTTGGGCAGACGATTTATCTTCTTTTGACTCGGTTGTAAAATTACCATTCACTATTCCGATGTATGGAGATCACATCAGTTTGTTCCCAATCTTGGCGGCAATTGCAATTTTCTTCTACATGAAGATGACTTCAGGAGATCAGCAAATGGCAGCTCCTCAACAAGAAGGTATGCCAGATATGGCAAAAATGATGAAAATCATGATTTATGTTTCGCCATTAATGATGTTAATTTTCTTCAATAATTACGGTTCAGGATTATCTTTATACAACTTCATTTCGAACTTAATTACAATCGGAATTATGTTCGTAATTAAGAATTATATTGTAGATAGTGATAAAATTCACGCTCAGATTCAAGAAAATAAACAAAGAGAGCCTAAGAAGCCAAGTAAGTTCCAACAACGTCTTCAAGAAGTAATGGAGCAGCAGGAAGCCGCAAAAGCTCAGAATAAAAAGAAATAATTCTCAATAAAAAAATCTCGATTTATCGGGATTTTTTTATACCATTATACTTTATAAGTAAGATTTTCGTTAAGCTTAAAAATTAGAACTTATTATGATCTCAAAAAAAATCATATTTGGATTATTATTCCTGACAACATTAATGTCAAATGCCCAAACCGATATAAATAAAGTTGATGCATCTGGAAAAAAAGACGGACTTTGGAAAGGTACTTATGCGGAATCTAAACGCCCTCGCTACGAAGGAACTTTTGATCACGGAAAAGAAACAGGTGTTTTTAAATTTTTTGATGATACAAAAAAGGGAGACATTATAGCTACAAGAGATTTTAGCGCAAATGATGGAAGTTCATACACAATTTTTTATGATCAGAGCAAAAATAAAGTAAGCGAAGGAAAAGAAGTTGGAAAAGCAAGAGAGGGAGAGTGGAAATACTATCATAAAGCTTCTAAAGTTTTAATGACTGTGGAGAACTACAAAAATGGAAAATTAGAAGGCTTAAGAACGATTTATTATCCAAATGCTCAAATTGCAGAAGAGATGACGTATAAAAATGGTTTAAAGGAAGGACCATATAAAAAAATAGGTCAGGATGGAACGCTTTTGGAAGAATCGAACTTTATGAATAACGAATACAACGGAGAATCTGTTTTTTATGATTCAGATAAATCTATTGCTTCTAAAGGTAAATTTGTAAATGGTAAAAAAGCAGGAATCTGGCAGTTTTATCAAAAAGGGAAATTGGTTAAAGAAGTAAATATGAGTGATCCTAAAAACACAAATAAAGCCGCAGAAAAAGGTGCAGCGCCGAAAAAGTAGCAGTCTAAAAAGTTCAGAATTCATTCATTAAAAAATAAAATAGGTAAAGAATAAATTGTTTACATTTGAGTAACCAATTATTCTAACCAATGGATTTAAATGAACTTTTAGGACGATTTTTACTGTTGTTTTGCTCAATTTTAGTTCTGTATTTTTTTTCCAACAGAAAAGATAATGCTACCATAAATCCGTTGATGGTTATTGTTGGGCTTTGTACTTTTTCTCTTTGTTATCTTTTTACTAAAATCGAAATAGGAGTCGGAATCGGGTTTGGATTATTTGCGATTTTTTCGATACTCCGTTTTAGAACACAATCCTTTACCGTAAACGCAATCATCTTTCTTTTTGCAACAATTACCCTGTCTATTTTAGATATTATGTATCCGTTTGAAAAGATTGAATTGTTGCTCTTTTTTCAAATTATTATCATTGGATTTTATATAGCGGCTTCAATTATCGTAAATAAGAAAGCGTCAAAATATCTAAATTCAGTCGATGTGAAAATTCCGCTAGATGAAAATTTTTCATTGAACACTGAAATAATTCGAAAATCAATTCAGCAAAAAATTAAAATTGAAGACTTTGATTTTCGAATTGTATTAATAAACACAACAGCCAATGAAATTGACTTATTGGTATTCTATTAATCGTTGAAAGGACGAACTTGTTTGATGTATAAATCTCTTTTTTCACCCACAATTTTAAATTCAATATCTACCGGATGAAATTGGTTTTTGCGCCAATATCGATACATTTTGCTCTCAATTTTCTTGCTGACATCATAAAGGTTACTCATTTCTTTTCTGGTTAATAAAGGCTCGTTATTATTCAGATTTGAATTTGAAGTATAATCGATATCAAAATCGGTTTCGTCTTTTCCGTCATTAAAATGATAGGCCACAAATTGTTCGCAGATTTCTCCTTTTTCGGGTTTTACAACAGAGTTTTCTCCTTTTTGAACATTAACCGTAATTCCTGGAAAGTTCTCTCTAAATATATTTTTGGTTATAATAACACCATTTGCTAATTCGTCAGGAAATGAACGATGCACTAAAACGCCCATTGCAATATTCTGTTGGTCAATTCCAAAAAGTTCTCTTTCGTTATACGAAGCCTCGTTCCAGACACTTGCCCAAACTTGTTTGATTGCTTTTTCAAATGTTTTGATGGAATCGCCTAAAATTCCGGTTTTAGAATCGTATAGTCCAGCGCCATTAAAATCATCTAAATCTTCTGCATTTGTGGAGGAACGGAATCTAAAGTTTTTAAATTTTGCATTTTTAAAAGCGATGTTTAATTTCGAAATTAATTCGGGATCAATAGGTTCTTTTTTGATAGCGTCTCTAATTTTCTTAAGCTGTTTATTGATCCAAATTGTAGAATCTTTTTGAGGAAAAGCTAAAAGTTCTGCAATTAATGGAGAAATAGCAGGATTCTGAATATGTTTTGTATAATAGTAAAACGGAATAGCATGCGCATTTTCGGGTACTTTAAATGGAATTTCTTTTGAAATAGCTATTAAATACGCCATGTTTTGTGCTTTTGAACCAATATAATTAACTCCCTTTTTTGGAATTTCAGCCAAGTTCACTAATTCGGTAATGCTATTATCAATAATGAGCTTTTTCTTTTTTCCAGATGTTTTTACTGGAATCTTTTTGGTTGTTTCTTTGATGAAAAAAGTATCGACTTCGATTTTTAGTTCTACTTTTTTAGATAGCAGTTTTTTGATATTGTTGTCTTTTTCAATATCGGTATAAGCCATAATCGGAATCTTTCTGTTTTTTCCTAGAAGAACCAAATGGCTTAAAGGTGTTTGAAGTTCATTTACAATAATGCCTCGAACGTTTGGGAGAATATCTGGCGTTCCATCCAAAATAATGATTTCGTCAGAATTAGGCTTTGTGGATTCCAATTCCTTGATTTTGTATTTTCTTAGAATCCCAATATTAGTTCCTCGAACAACTTCTTGATATTTGATTTCACCAAAAATATAATCTGATTTTACGCAAGGAATTTTGAATTTCTGTTCTTGATACCATTGCATCATATCGGGATTGTTCAAATAAAATTTTAGTTTTTCGCCAATAAATGTTGAATTTTTAACCATACCAAAAAAACGTTCAATTAATGGAACTGGCATATGATCGGAGGCAGCAAGTTCAAAAATCCATTTATCCGTTCCTTTAATGTGGTTTAAGTTTCCGAGAAGAAAATCTCTGTTTTTTTCTGTATCGCTGTAATTTTCATTATTAAATATTTCAAGATCTTGGCTATAGCCCAAATAATTGACAACGAAATCATAATGAAGCAGAATAACACTGCTGTTGAAATAATACATTTTCTGTTTTCGCATATCATAAATCACTTTTACTGATTCAATATTTGAAAATTTATCAGACAAAGGTTTTCCTCTAAATGCCTTGTAAGCTTCATAATTTGACAGGGACGCGCTAAATCGCTGTGCACTTAAAGAAGTTAAGGCAAGAAAGAAAAACAGGCTGTAAATGTATTTTTTCATGTTTTAAAAATGTATGACTAAATGTACTTAAAAAAGTAATAAGTTTTATCTACTGCGGGATTGCTTAAACTAATGAAAACCATGGTGAAATTTTCTATTATTTGGTGTACCTTTGCAACCTTAAAAAATTAAACATTTCAAAATGAAACGAGTAGTTGTTGGACTTTCAGGTGGAGTAGATTCTAGTGTTGCAGCATATTTATTGCAGCAGCAGGGATACGAAGTTATTGGCCTTTTCATGAAGAACTGGCACGATGATTCGGTTACTATTTCTAACGAATGTCCTTGGCTGGAAGACAGTAACGATGCTTTGCTTGTTGCTGAAAAACTGGGCATACCGTTTCAAACTGTTGATTTAAGCGAAGAGTACAAAGAAAAAATCGTTGACTACATGTTTAACGAATATGAAAAAGGGAGAACTCCAAATCCTGATGTGCTTTGTAATCGCGAAATCAAATTTGATGTGTTTATGAAAATCGCTTTAAGCCTTGGTGCAGATTATGTGGCAACAGGACATTATTGTCAAAAAAGCGAAATTGAAGTAGACGGAAAAACAGTTTATCAATTAATTGCTGGAAATGATGTGAACAAAGATCAGTCATACTTTTTATGCCAGTTGTCTCAAGAGCAATTGTCAAAAGCTTTGTTTCCTATCGGAGCTTTAACAAAACCAGAAGTACGCGAAATTGCTGCCGAAATGGAATTGGTTACAGCTGAAAAGAAAGATTCTCAAGGTTTATGTTTTATTGGAAAAGTTCGTCTTCCAGAGTTTTTACAGCAAAAACTACAACCAAAAGAAGGTAAAATTGTTCAGATTGATAAAAATGATCCGATTTATACTGTTGAGAAATCGACTGAACTTTCTTTGGAGGAAAGACTAAAATTAGAGTCTCAAAAATTAGAATATCTTCCAACAATGGGTAAAGTGGTTGGAAAACACCAAGGTGCTCATTATTTTACAGTTGGACAAAGAAAAGGTCTAAATGTTGGTGGTACAACAGATCCTTTATTTGTAATTGCTACAGATGTTGAAACCAATACTATTTATACAGGTATGTCGAGTCAGCATCCAGGTTTGTTTAAAAAAGCGCTTTTTGTTGGAGAATCTGAAGTGCACTGGATTAGAGAAGACATGACTCTGAAAGCTGGTGAGAAAATGGAAGTGATGGCGAGAATTCGTTACCGTCAGCCTTTGCAAAAAGCTGTTTTATATCAGTTTGAAGACGGAATGTATGTGGAGTTTGAAGAACCGCAGTCTGCTATTACGGAAGGACAATTTGTTGCTTGGTATTTGGAAAATGAATTAGTTGGTTCGGGAGTAATTTCTTAGCTTTATACTTTATTTGGGAGTAAATCCCTTAAAGGTATAAATTGATGAGATGTAGCTTTACTTTTCTTTTATTACTTCTTTCGTTTACAGTATTTTCACAAGAAGATGCGTGGGTTTATTTTAATGGTAAACCTAATGCACAAGCTTTTTATGACAATCCGCTAAGCGAACTTTCACAAAGAGCCTTGGATCGAAGAACGAACCAGAATATTGCTTTAACTATTACTGATGCTCCTTTGGAAACCTCCTATGTAAATCAAATTGCTTCAAGCGCAGGAATTACTATAAAAGCGCAATCAAAATGGTTGAATGCACTTCATATTCAAGGAACTAAATCAAACATTAATGCTTTAAAATCACTGTCTTTTGTTTCTAGAGTAGAGTTTGCAGATAGAACTTTAAATACTACAGGAAAAAAAGTTCCCCAAACTTCGATAAGCCAAACCAATGAACAATTAAAAACTACAATTGACTATTCTTACGGAAATTCTGCGAATCAAATTCAGATGCTAAACGGACAAGTTCTCCATCAGCAGAATTATACAGGAGATGGAAAAATTATAGCAGTTATGGACGGCGGTTTTCCTGGTGTTAATACTGCGCAACCATTTGAAAATCTTAGGAATAATAATAAAATTCTAGGTGGTTACGATTATACTACCAGGAATAGCAATTTCTATACGGGCGATTCTCATGGAACTTCGGTACTTTCCACTATGGGCGGTTATAAAGCAAATTCTTTAGTTGGGACAGCTCCAAATGCATCTTATTACCTTTTTATTACAGAAATTCAAGCTCAAGAGATTCCATTGGAAGAGTCGCTGTGGGTAGAAGCTGCGGAAAAGGCTGATGCTCTAGGTGTTGATATAATTACTACTTCATTGGGTTATTTTTTGGATAGAGATGAAATTAGGTACAATCATACTTACAGCGATATGAACGGAATTACGACTTTTATTTCTCGTGGCGCGGAAATCGCTTTTAGTAAAGGAATTTTAGTGTTAGCTTCAGCGGGAAATGAAGGAACTCAAGTAGAAAAGCATATTGGCTCACCTGCAGATGCTCTTTCAGTTTTGGCAATCGGTTCTGTTAATGCTTCTAAAGTAAGAGCTAGTTCTAGTTCGATCGGACCAAGTTACGATGGAAGAATAAAACCCGATGTTATGGCACAAGGAGCATTGGCGGTAGTTTCTGACGCAAATGGAAATATTGTGACAGCAAGCGGAACGTCATTTTCTTGTCCGATAATGGCAGGAATGGCAGCTTCTTTATGGCAGGCGTTTCCATCAAAAACAAACAAAGAAATCAGACAGATGATTTTGAGTTCTGCTGATCGATATACAAATCCGGATAATAATTATGGATACGGAATTCCAAATTTTGGGGCAGCATTAAGTGTTGACAGTTTCATTGCGGAGGCTTCGTTTGCAGTTTATCCGAATCCAGCTAAAAATGAAGTTTCGTTTTCTTTTTTAAACGAAAACAATACTGCATCAATAACCATTTATTCTATCTTGGGGCAAAAATTAATAGAAGAAAAAATCAGTAATTCAAATCCAATTCTTTCTCTTCAATCGCTTCAAAGCGGATTGTATATCTATAGTTTTGATGCTGATAATCTGCATAAAACAGGAAAGATAATCAAGCAATAATTTTAATGAATAAAATCACCCAACTTTTCAATATAAAATATCCAATCATTCAAGGCGGAATGATCTGGAATAGTGGTTACAAATTGGCTTCGGCAGTAAGTAATGCTGGAGGTTTAGGGCTTATTGGTGCAGGTTCGATGTATCCAGAAGTTTTAAGAGAACACATCCAAAAATGTAAAAAAGCGACTGACAAACCTTTTGGAGTCAATATTCCGATGTTATATCCTAATATCGAAGAAATCATGAATATTGTGGTTGAAGAAGGTGTTAAAATCGTTTTTACTTCCGCTGGAAATCCTAAAACTTGGACTTCTTTTTTGAAAGAAAAAGGTATTACAGTTGTACATGTAGTAAGCAGCAGTGTTTTTGCTTTAAAAGCGCAAGATGCTGGTGTTGATGCCGTCGTGGCAGAAGGTTTTGAAGCAGGCGGACATAACGGACGTGAAGAAACCACTACTTTGACTTTGATTCCAATGGTGAAAGAAAAAATAAAAATTCCTTTAATTGCAGCGGGAGGAATTGCAACAGGAAGAGGAATGCTTGCGGCAATGGTTCTTGGAGCAGATGGTGTTCAGGTTGGAAGCCGTTTTGCAGCATCTATAGAATCTTCTTCGCACAATAATTTTAAAGAAACTATAGTTAGTACTATAGAAGGAGGTACACAATTGACTTTGAAAGAATTGGCGCCTGTTCGATTAATAAAAAATAAATTCTATCAGGATGTTCAGGATTTGTATCAAAAATGTCCATCCAAAGAAGAATTGGTTCAGCTTTTAGGAAGAGCTAGAGCCAAAAAAGGAATGTTTGAAGGAGATTTGGACGATGGAGAATTGGAAATTGGACAAGTTGCTGGTCTAATTCATGAAATCTTACCAGTTGAGCAAATTGTTCAACAAATGGTAGCCGAATTTGAAGTCGCATCCAAAGAAAAGAGTACTTTTGAGTTTTAATTACCTGCAAGAAATATTTTATGAATTCCCTACGCCCCTACATATTGTTACTGTTTTTAGCTTTTGGATTGCAACAGGTTCAGAGTCAGTCTTATCATTTTAAAACCTCAGGATTTAGTGTTCTAGAAAAAAATGAAAGAGGTAAGTGGGGAGAATGGTCCAATCTGGATCTGGTAAATCTTTCGGTGGTTTTAGACACCAATAAACACAGGATTGTTGTGTATTCTCAAGAAATCCAGCTTTACAGTATTTTAGATTATATAGAAAGAGAAGAAAACGATACTGACATTGTATACTCCTTTATGTGTAAAGATAATGATGGAAGAGAATGCAAACTGTCAATTATAACTCGAAAAAAGCAAGACTTCAGGAAACAGTTATATATTAACTATGATGATCATATTATAGTTTATAATATTATTACAGTATAATAAGGTTCTAAGATACTAAGGTTCTGAGGTGCTAAGTTTTTATATAGCAAACCCGACAGTTTTTTTAAAACTTGTCGGGTTTATTATTTTATTTGATACTATAAGATTTAGTAACTTAGAACCTTAGTATCTCAGAACCTCAGAAGCTACAAAGATTCAACATCCTTAATAAACTCATCATATTCTAAATAGAACATTTCGAGAGCGTGCATATTTTCGTTGAAAAAATCAAAAATAGTATCCCAAGTGTTTTTATTGCTGAAACCAACGCCAAGTTTTTCAACCCAAATTCTGCTGATGGTTTTACCGCTTTCTAAAGTGTGATTTTTCTCAAAGACTAAATCTTTAATAAATTCTTCCTCTAAAATGTTTTTTAAAGCTTCTAGTTTTTCGAAATACGCAATGCGTTTTTCATCACTTCGCTGTTCAATGTCAATTAAAACTTGAGCCTTTTTGTTGTCAACATAAAACTTAAAAGAAAAGTCTTTGATCTTTGTATCATAAAGTACCCATTTACGAGGATATTTTTCGGCAAAAGCTACCCAAAATTCTCTTTTTATTCTTTGCGATTCTTCTTTGCTGTACATTTTTTTAGGCTTTAATAATAGAAAACTTGTGGTACTGCGTTTTCTGGAGTATATTTATGTTTTATTTGAAAGTACAAAAATAAGCTTTGATTATGAATTTTCAAGACTTTTTGAAATATGTTCCCAATATAATTCCTGTAGAGCTGCCAGCAGTAACCTCACATTTAAAAATGGCTCCCAAAGAACGTATAGAAGGATTAAAAAATCTTGATATCGAAGCGTTGAACGCCAGAATGGCTGGAGTAATGATGCTGTTTTATCCAAAACAGGAAAAAACACATTTGGTGTTGATTGTTAGAAATGCTTATGATGGAGTTCATTCAGCTCAAATTGCCTTTCCAGGTGGAAAGTACGAGAAAGAAGATCTGAATTTTGAAACGACTGCACTTAGAGAAACACATGAAGAGGTTGGAGTTGCAAGGGAAAAAATTGATATCATTAAACCTTTCTCCCCAATGTATATTCCTCCAAGTAACTTTTTAGTGCATCCTTTTTTGGGTATTGCAACAGAAGAGCTTTCTTTTTACCCCGATATAAGAGAGGTAGCTGGAATTATAGAACTGCCTTTGTCTGTTTTTTTAAATGATGATATTATTATCGAAGCCAGATTATCAACTTCTTATGGGGCAAATATTTTAGTTCCAGCCTTTAATATTCAGAACCATATTGTTTGGGGAGCCACAGCGATGATTTTGAGTGAATTGAGAGATGTTTTGCAAGCAGTTATTGCAAAAGAAATTTGATAAAGTTCATTTAATGATTTGATATTCATTTGGATATCTCTTAATTGGAGAAATTGTTTTATACTGTTGCTAAAAGAATAATTTTTGTATGTTTGCGACCTAACAAAAAAATAAGATAAATTAGTTATGGGATTGTTTAAGCGAAATCCTTTTGGGCATATTTTATTCATCAAGAAATGGTTAATCCGAGTTCTAGGTGCGATGACTCATAAGAGATATAGAGGTTTTAACGAATTGCAGATTGAAGGATCTGAAATTATTAAAACACTTCCAGACACTAATGTTTTATTTATATCCAATCATCAGACTTATTTTGCAGACGTTGTCGCGATGTTTCATGTTTTTAACGCCAGTTTATCTGGACGTCAAGATACGATTAAGAATATAGGTTATTTGTGGCAGCCAAAAATGAATATTTATTATGTTGCTGCAAAAGAAACAATGCAAGCTGGTTTGCTGCCGAGAATTTTGGCTTATGTTGGAGCAATTACAGTGGAGCGAACTTGGCGTGCAAAAGGCGTTGATGTTACCGAAAAAAGAGAAGTAAATCCAAACGATACTGAAAATATTAGAATTGCGCTTGAAGACGGTTGGGTGATTACTTTTCCTCAAGGAACTACAAAATCATTTAAGCCTGTTCGTAAAGGAACTGCACATATTATTAAACAACACAAACCGCTTGTTATTCCGATTGTAATTGACGGTTTCCGCAGATCATTCGATAAAAAAGGGCTTCGAATGAAGAAAAAAGGAATTTTACAGTCGTTCATTATCAAAGAACCTCTTGATATTGATTATGAAAATGACACTATCGAACAAATCGTAGAAAAAGTAGAATACGCAATAGAACAGCACCCATCATTTTTAAAAGTTATTCCTGCCGAAGAAATCAAAGCACAAGAAGAATTGAATAAAATGAGGCAATGGGATTATTAAAAGTTGATTATGTTTTGTTTCAAGTTTAAGGTTTTAAGTTGGAAAAACTTAGAATCTTAGTATCTCAGCGTCTTAGAAACTTTTTCAGAAATCTATCTTTTTCAACTCTTTGTAATTTGCGTACAATCTTCTTAAAAGAGTTCCGTAGATAATTCTATAGAAACACCAGAACAATCCGAAGAAACCTAAGATTACTAAGAATAGAATCCCGATTGTTACAAACATTGCTTTTCCGTTCATGGCAAGTTTGTTTCTTAAAAACTCCATGTCTGGATTGTAGACAAAAGCAATAAAGAAGCTCAAAATGGCTGTAATTACAATCATTCCTAAATTGTACCAAACATAATATTGTACTGTTTTACGAGTTCTTAAAATAGCGCTCATTAGAGATTTTGTGGCTATTGTGGTCGAAATGGTTTTATAATTTTTATAGAAAATGTAGACAAAAATTAAAACGACAACATAATTGAAATACGTTAAAAACTCTAAAGCTGTTACAATTTCAGGATGGTTCATTTTATGCAGTACATCATCTGTATTGATGAAAATGTTTGAAAATGTCCAAAATGAAATCTC
This sequence comes from Flavobacterium movens, assembly GCF_039581425.1. Classification (NCBI taxonomy): domain Bacteria; kingdom Pseudomonadati; phylum Bacteroidota; class Flavobacteriia; order Flavobacteriales; family Flavobacteriaceae; genus Flavobacterium; species Flavobacterium movens. The sequence goes on along the minus strand of NZ_JBCPXY010000003.1, from coordinate 111,432 downwards.
CAAAATACTGATAATCAAAATCCATTTTACAATGGAAGATGACTTTCTGTGAATCATCTTGTAGATTTCGTTTTCAGAAATTTGTTGAAAAGAACCTGAGTTCTTTTGCCAGTCTTTTTTTAGTAAATCCAGTTCTTTCATAATAATTTTTAAGGATTTAGTATTTTTTTAAGTTTCCCTTTAATTCTGTTCATTTTCACACGCGCATTCACTTCGCTGATTCCTAAGGTTTCAGCTATTTCTTGATAATCTTTGTCTTCTAAATACATAAAAACTAATGCTTTTTCGATGTCATTTAATTGATAAACTGCCTTGTACATCAGTTTTATCTGTTCCTCTTCTTCATAATTGTAGTCAACATCTTTTACAAAATGCTGATGATTTTCATAATCTACGGTCGATATAGTTCTTTTGGTTTTGCGGTATAAGGTAATCGCTGTGTTCAAGGCAACACGATATGTCCAAGTCGAAAATTTACTGTCGCCTCTAAATTTTGGATAAGCTTTCCAAAGCTGAATGGTAATCTCTTGAAAGAGATCTTTATGAGCATCTTCGCCAGCAGTATATAATCTACAAATCTTGTGGATTATATTCTGATTTGCCTGCAGCTGCGCAACAAATGACTGTTCTAGATTTTCGCTCATAATGTATTAGTAGTTATGAAATCATTTTTGTTACAGTTGAGTTTATTTTTTTTGCCATAGATTGAACAGATTTTAATGATTTCTATTTTTAGACTAAATGATTAAAAGAGATTAGAAATTATTTTTAATCATTTAATCTGTGGCAAAAGAAATTATAGTTCTCTTGTTTTATAATAATTAATCGTCAAATCGATGAACTTACTATAGCTTTTCATTCCGTCTTTTTGGTTATTTGTTTTTAAAAAACTATCCCATAGAAAATGAAAACCTTCGTCTATAAATGTGTCGTATTTTTTCCAGAAATCTTGGTCTTCTTGGTAGTTTTTTAAAATTCCAGTATTTACTTGTTTTTTTAGTATTTCAAAAATTTTCTCGTTTTTAAACTGCCAGATTCCGAGACAATAGCGTAATGCAAAACTATATCCTGCATATTGATAATATAAATTGTCATTTTTGACAGAAGCCAAAAGACCAATAAAATTGCATTCACTTTCACTTGCAAAACCAATCTGATGTGCCATTTCATGAGATGTAGTTAGCGGAAAAGTGTACATTGGCAATAAGTCGTTAATTTGCGCTTCGTTTGTAAATGGATTTAAATAACCGCCAAATCCCATATAAGTTAAAGGAAGGCTAAATAGTGATTTTTTTACGCTTAATGTTTTGTATTTAAAATAGGGATGTTCTTTTGCTAAATTATCATAACCGTTTATAATCATGTTAAATGACTCTTTTTGTGAATATGGAAAGACAATTTTAGAGCTTCTATTTTTTGTGATTTGAAACTGAACTTCATTCGTCTTTGCAATTAATCTTTTAGTGAAAGCCAAAAGATCGGCATCGGTATATTCTCTTTTGATTTCCATTTTTTCAAAAAGAGGTTTGCGATAATAATTGAAAGCCCAAAGCAGATGGAAGAAAAAGTAAAAAATAGAAATTTTGCCTATTATTTTTAAAAGATGATCTTTCCAATTAGTCTTCCATGTTCCCTTTATTTTCCAAAACCAGCTAATTATAGAAATCATCAAAATAGCATAAATTATGTCGCCGACAGAAAACGGAATATTACCTAAAACTGTTCTAGAAAAATGTGAAATCCTGACGAATAAATTTTTACTGTAAAAACCTTCAACAAAATCTGGAAAGTATGGAAGGATTTTATAAAAAATGATTTGAATAATTAGAAATAAAGGTAAAACGTATTTTGATTTCACAAGGTAAATTTTAGATACGTAAATATAAACACAATTATTTATAACTAAAAAAGAATAGTATTTGTGAATTTTGATTTTAAAGTGGATAATTAGTGCTAATTCGTGAAATTTGTGGCGAAAAAAAATATAAACTTTGTAACTTTGAAGCTCTTAATTGTTAAACATCAAACATAATATAATGAGTCAAGAAATTAGAAATCTGGAACCAAAAGCACTTTGGAACAAATTTGCAGATTTAAATGCTGTTCCTCGTCCATCGAAGAAAGAAGAGCGTGTAATTGAGTTTATGAAAAACTTTGGAAACAGCTTAGGTTTAGAAACTTTCGAAGATGAAATCAGAAACGTAATCATTAGAAAACCGGCAACTCCAGGAATGGAAAACCGCAAGCCAATTGTAATGCAAGGACATTTAGATATGGTGCATCAAAAAAATGCAGATACTGTTTTTGATTTTGATACTCAAGGAATCGACATGTATGTGGATGGTGACTGGGTTCGCGCGCGCGGCACAACACTTGGAGCTGATAATGGGTTAGGAGTAGCGACTATTATGGCAATTCTAGAAAGCAAAGATATTCCGCATCCTGCAATTGAAGCTTTATTTACAATTGATGAAGAAACAGGAATGACTGGAGCTTTAAATCTAAAAGGCGGAATTCTGCAAGGTCAGATTTTATTGAATTTGGATACAGAAGAAGATGATGAAATTGATATTGGATGTGCTGGTGGAATTGATGTAACGGCTACAAGAACATATCATGAAGAAGAAGTTCCAGAAGGTTCTGTTGGTTATACTATTACAGTAAAAGGCTTAAACGGTGGGCATTCAGGAATGGATATTCATAAAGGTTTAGGAAATGCCAATAAAATCATGAATCGTTTATTGTTTGATGCATTTGAAAACTTTGGTTTACAGATTGTAGAAATCAACGGTGGAAGTCTTAGAAATGCTATTCCAAGAGAAAGTGTTGCTAAGGTAATTATTTCTCAAATGTTTGATGAGGCTTATGTTTATGATATGCAGGAGATTATTTCTGATATCAAAGCTGAATATAAAACAACTGAACCAAACTTATCAATTGAAATCGTAAAAGGTAATTTACCGGAAAAAGTAATGGAACTTGGTGTTCAAGAAGGAATCATCAGAGCGATTTACGCAGCGCAGAATGGAGTTTATAGAATGAGCGCAGATATGGCCGATTTGGTAGAAACTTCAAATAATATTGCTCGCGTTGTTATTAAAGACGGTGAAATTTTAGTTGGATGTTTAACGCGTTCTTCTGTAGAATCTTCAAAATTTGATTTGGCTAATTCGTTACGTTCTGCATTTGAATTAGTTGGATGTGAAGTTGAGCTTTCAGGTTCTTATCCAGGTTGGACTCCAAACGTGAACTCTGAAATTTTAGAAGTTTTAAAAGATATTTACGAAAAGCAAAATGGCGAACAGCCAAAAGTTGTAGCTTGCCACGCAGGTTTAGAATGCGGAATTTTAGGAACAAATTATCCAGATATGGATATGATTTCTTTTGGTCCAACAATTCATGGAGCTCACTCTCCAGACGAAAGAGCAAGTATTTCTTCTGCACAGAAATACTGGAAATTTGTATTAGAAATTCTTTCTAATATACCAGTTAAATAATATTAGTTTTCAGTCACAGTCTCAGTACTCGGTTTTGTAAAACTGTATACTGAGACTGTATACTGAGACTAAACTAAAAAGTCCCCGTCTATTATTAGCAATTCGACACCTTTAGTTGTAATAGAGCGATGAGAACTCATATCGTCAGAAACAATATAAGTCATTCCTTTTGTTAATGTCATTTTTTCACCGTTATCTAATTCGCTGATGAAATCTCCTTTCAAGCAATGCACAATGTGTCCTTTTTGACACCAGTGACCAGCAAGATAATTTTTACTGTAAACAACTTTTCGAACACGTAAACCTCCTAATTGTATGGTCTGCCAATAAGCAGTTCCGGTTTCTCCTATGTGTTCTGTTTTATCGATTTGACTCCAATCAATCGTCTGAAAAGGTATTGTAGACATTTTTTTTGTGGTTTTGTTAGTTAGTAGTTATATTTAAAACAAAAAAAATCCTCAATTTTAAAAATGAGGATTGATTTTTTATGTTGTGAGTTTAATTTCGTTTCAAAACTTTATACTGTTCGTAACAAGCACTGATTGCATCCATAATCTGAAGATCGTTTGCGGATTGAATGAAAGAATCTGAATAATTGCAACGGTGCATAATTTCAGGGATTTCGTCTTTGCTGATACCTAGTAATACTGCAACCGTTTCGCGATCGTATTTGGACTCTAAAAGCGTTCGCACAGTATCATCTTTTTTCATTTCCTTTAGCTTCTTGAGTTCTTTACCATTTTTTCCAAAGAAATTATAAAGCATGTCGGCAGGGTTAAAGATCGAACCGAGGACTTTTCCAAAAGCATTTGGAGCATATTCTCCCGCTTCGTAACCTTGAGTAAGTCCAGAAATACTGTAACGATAGTTTTCTTTTGTTGGAATTAATTTAGAGTCAATTTCAAGATATCCAGTCAAAGAGAAAGGTGCAATAACGACTTCTTCCAAAGCAATTGCTTTTTCAGTAAGTTGAATTCGGGTTACTTTATTTTTTATCCAGTCATTTGTAACTCTGATTCTTAATGATTGAAATCCTAGAATAGAAAAATGAAGTGTATCGTTGACTTGTACGTCAATTTCAAAATACCCTTTTTCGTCAGATTTTGCACCACGCACTTTGTTGGTGTTAATGATGTTTACTCCAGCAAGCGGTTGTTTGCTGTCGTCGTTAATAACATAACCTGAAACTCTTTGTGGAACTGTTGGTTGTGTATCTTGCGTATCTTGTGCAAAACCAATGTTGGCGAGAAGTGTAAAAAAGAAAATTGCGAAATATTTCATATCCTGATTTAAAGCTCTAAAAGTAGTAAATAGGGATTAAATATCTCGCAGTCTTGGAATTTAATTATAAGAAAATTAACAAAGACATTGATAAGATTATTGGATATAAGAAAAAATCCCAAATTCCGTATAAAATTGGAATTTGGGATTTTGTATTTTAAGAAATTAAGTTATTAATCTCTTCTAGATCTTCTTGGTCTTGAGCTATCGCCGAAGTTTTCTGAACGTCTTGGAGCTCTATCTGAACCACCTTCGCTTCTTGGAGCAGAGCTTCTGAAACCACCTTCTCTTCTAGGAGCTGAGTTTCTATCACCTCTAAAACCTCCGTCACGAGATCCGCCTTCGCGTGATCCGCCGTCTCTTGAAGAATTTCTATCGCTTCTGAATCCGCCTTCACGTCTTGGGGCGAAGTTTCCTTCTCTTCTGCCAGAATCACGTCTTCCGCCACGGTTGTTGTGGTCACGTCTTCCGCCACCATCATTTTTAGAAATCTCAACATTGATACGACGACCTTCTAATTGTACGTTGTTTAAAACGTCCATTACTTTGTCTGTATGCTGTGGATCTGTGTTGAAGAAAGAGAATCCTTCTTTAACATCTACTTTAAAGATATCATCACGACCTAAATCTAATGTTTCTTTCAAGTAATCTTTTAATGACATCCAGTCGAAGTTGTCTCTAGATCCGATGTTTACAAAATAACGAACTGCTCCGTTATTGCTAAATTCTCTTGGCTCAGAATCACCTCTTTCGCGTCTTTCTCCACCTACAGAAATATCTCTATTTTTCTTGTAATAAGTAATGAAACGGTTAAATTCTACTGAAACCATTTTCTTAATCAATTCTTCTTTAGATAAATCTTCAAGAACATTGTTGATTGCTGGTAAATAGTTGTCAATTTCGTGATCAACCTCAGTATCTTTAATTTTGTTTGCTAAGTGTAATAACTGAATTTCGCAGATTTCGATTCCAGATGGAATAGTTTTTTCTTCGAATTTTTGTTTGATGATTCTCTCGATAGAAGAAATCTTACGTAACTCACTTTTTGTAACAATTACAATAGAAGTACCTAATTTTCCAGCTCTACCAGTACGACCAGAACGGTGGTTGTAAGTTTCGATTTCGTCAGGTAATTGGTAATTCACAACGTGAGTTACGTTGTCAACGTCAATACCACGTGCAGCAACGTCAGTAGCAACAAGCATCTGAATTTGTCTTCCACGGAACGATTTCATTACACCATCACGTTGTGCTTGAGATAAATCTCCGTGTAACGCAGCGGCGCTATATCCATCTTCAATTAATTTCTCTGCAATAGCTTGCGTGTCTCTTTTTGTACGACAGAAAACTACAGAAAAAATATCAGGATTAGCATCGGCTAAACGTTTCAAAGCTTCGTAACGATCACGAGCATTAACTAAATAAAATTCGTGAGAAACTGTAGATGAACCTGAATTTTTAGTTCCTACAGTAATTTCTAGAGGATCGCTCATGAATTGTTTTGCAATTCTAGCAACCTCTTGTGGCATAGTTGCAGAGAACAACCATGTGCTTTTTTCATCTGGAGTATCTGATAAAATAGATACAATGTCATCATAGAATCCCATGTTTAACATTTCGTCAGCCTCATCCAAAATACAGTAATCTATATTTTTAATGTTTACTAGACCTCTGTTAATCATGTCTTGCATTCTTCCTGGAGTTGCCACAATAATTTGTGCACCTCTCTTTATTTCTCTTGCTTGCTCTGTTATACTAGCTCCTCCGTAAACTGCTACCACATTAATACCTTTTTCGTATTTTGAGTAGTTTTTAAGTTCGTTAGTAATCTGTAAACATAACTCGCGTGTTGGCGATAAAACTAATGCTTGTGTATTTCTGTTGTCGGCATCAATTTTTTGAATTAGCGGAAAACCGAAAGCTGCCGTTTTCCCTGTCCCTGTTTGAGCCAACGCAACCATATCCGTGTCTTTTTCCAATAATAGGGGAATCGCCTTTTCCTGTACCTCTGACGGATTTTCAAATCCTAGATCTAAAATCGCCTTCAGTAACGATTCATTCAATCCTAATTGTTCAAATTTATTCATATGTGTTTTAAAATAGGGTGCAAAATTACTGCTAATTATTCAGATAAACTAATGCAATTTTAAGAATTATGTATTTGTTAAGAATTGATTATCAAAAAGTTACATTTTTGTTGAAATAAATTTTCATGTTAAATGAAGAAATATGCCAAAAAACACGTCTCAAAATCTAAAATTTAGCTAATAAAATGTTGTATTTTAAACAATTATTTTGTGGTGCTCAGGAAATCAATGAGTTGCTTAACTGCTTTTCCGCGATGACCTATAGTGTTTTTAGTTTCCAAAGGCAGTTCTGCAAAGGTCTGGTTAAAATTTTCTGGTTTAAAAATAGGATCATAACCAAAACCATTTGTTCCTGTTTTGGTTAACGTAATATCTCCTTTTGCAATTCCTGTAAACAAATATTGTTTTCCTTTTAGATTTAAAGTAATAACGGTCTTGAACTGGGCGCTACGATTTTCTTCATTTTTTAATGCGTTTAAAAGCTTGTTCATGTTGTCGTCTGCATTTTTTTGTTCGCCTGCATATCGCGCAGAATAAACTCCAGGTTCTCCATTTAATGCATTTACTTCTAGACCTGTATCATCTGCAAAACAATCATAACCATATCTTTGAGTTACATAATCTGCTTTTAAAATAGCATTTCCTTCTATGGTGTCAGCTGTTTCTGGAATATCTTCTAAACAATTAATATCTTCTAAACTCAATATTTTTATGCTTTCAGGAAGCATGCTTTGAATTTCGGCGATTTTATTTTTGTTGTTTGAAGCGAAAACGAGTTTCATAAGTATAATGTGTTTAAATGATTTTCAACACAAATTTAGAATTCTTATATTTGATATGTTAGCTAAAATTCAAATAAATGCAATTATCAGTACTTTATAAAAAAATCTTACCTTTTGTAAAGCCTTACAGAAAAATGGTAATTGCAACTTTACTGCTAACTTTCTTGGGTTCGTTTGCAGCGCAGGTAAATGCTGTAATCTTAAAATATACTGTAGATACCATAAACAATTTGATGGTTGCGCACGAACCTTTATCCAAAGGATTTCATTTACTCGGAATTATTAGTATCGTTTTGTTAACTAAAGAATTGGTTAATTCTGTGGTTCAATTTGGACAGAAATTCTACGGAGAAAAGCTCCGAATTTTTATTACACGGGATATTTCGCAAACTATAGTAGAAAAAATTCTAAGTTACCGAATGGAGTTTTATACTTCTGATGAAAATGAAAGCGGAAAACTGCAGACCAGAATTGACGCTGGAATTAGTAGTTTGACCAGATTGGTTCAAAACTTCTTTATTGATATTCTGCCTTTGTTTGCCAACGCTTTTGTGGCTTTGGTTATTATGTTTTATGCCAATGTTTATGTGGGTTTGGTGAGTTTATGTATTATTCCGATTTACTTTTATATAAGTCAATTGCAGGCAACGAGATTGAGCGGATTTAGACGAAGAATGCGCAATTATCGTGAAACTAAGAACAACGGAATTATCAGTTTAATTGAATCCATAACGGTAATTAAATCCTTTGTGCGTGAGTCTACAGAAGCCGATCGACACGAAAAGATTCAGTTTGAAATGACCGAAAATCAGTTGCAGACAAGAAAGACTAGCTTTATTTTTGAAAGCATTAAAAGCTTTGTCGAACAGATTGGAGTGGTAATTATCATTATTCTGACAGCTTATTTTGTTTTAAATAATCAAATGACAATTGGAGCGATTATGTTTCATATAATGCTGTTTAATAATGTTTCGTCGCCAATTAGGCAATTACACCGAATTTATGACGAGGTAAATGACGCTTTGATTTATTCTGAAGGATTCTTTGATATTTTAGAAGCAGAAAAAGAAGTGGAAACGAGCGGTGATTTTATTCCAGAAAAAGTTGTTGGATTGATCGAAGTAAAAAATGTAGATTTTGTATATCCAAACGGAACTCAGGCACTTTACGATATTAATTTCACTGTAAAACCAAATGAAACAACAGCTTTGGTTGGATTAAGCGGAGCTGGAAAAAGTACGATTATTAATTTATTGGATAAATTCTACTTGCCTTCATCGGGCCATATATTTTTGGATGGAGTTGATTTAGTGGAATACAATACAGATTTTCTGCGTAAAAATATTGGTTTGGTACTTCAAAAAAATCATATTTTTAAAGGCACAATTGCAGAGAATATTTTATACGGAAAACCTGAAGCTTCCAAAGAAGAAGTTATAGAAGCGGCAAAACAAGCCTATATTCACGAACAGGTAATTCAGCTACCAAAAGGTTACGATTCTGATGCACATTTGCTTTCAGGCGGTCAGCAGCAGCGAATTGCCATTGCCAGATTATTTCTCAAAAATCCACCAATCATTTTCCTCGATGAACCAACAGCAAGTTTGGATGCTATTGCAACAGAGCAAATTAAAAAATCGTTAGATGCCATTAAAAAAGATAGAACCGTGATTATTATATCGCACAGTATTTCCCAGATTATTGATGCTTCTAGTATTATAGTTTTAGAAAAGGGAAGATGTGTAGAAAAAGGAACTCATGACGAATTGTATGATAATAAAGGAACATATCATCAGATATTCATGGCAATGGCAAACAGTTTAAATATCGAAAAAATTACACAGACTTTTGATTGAGATAATGCAGTGTAAATTTTTCAGTCATAAAAACCACAAGAATTCCAAAAGTATAAGCCATGATATCTTCCCAAAGAAATCCCTGACCTAGAACGTATCTTCCAAAAAGTGTTTTTCTGAGTTCTATCATCCATTCGCCTTGATACAATTGTAGAAATTCAATTCCATAACAAATCAATATAGAAAGTAACGCAATTGCGAAAGCATTTCTGAACGGAAGAAATATCCGAATTAAAAAATAAATCATTACAGCATACAGAAAATCGCCTATCCATAAAGGGATAAAAGAGATTTTTCTGGAAAGGATTCCGAGGAAAATGATGCTTATAAAAGCTATCAAATAGTAGATTCTGGTTTTGTTCAAGTTGAGATTGGGTTTTGGTTAAAGCAAATGTATGTAATCAGTTGTAATTTTTCTTTGTCAAAGTTTTAAACTTTGACAAAGATTCTGATTTAAAGCAAATCAAGTTTTTTAATGATAAAAATGATGACTTCTGTTCGTCTCTTTGTCAAAGTTCAAAACTTTGACAAAGATTTATTTATAATTAATTTAAGAAAAATCTTATTTTTTATATTTTTGATTTTCTAATTTTTAAAGAAATTAATCAGTGGATATCAGAAATCAAAATTTAGAACCAGACTGTTTTTATCATATTTATAATAGAGGAGTTAATGGAGATAAAGTTTTTCAAGAAAATGACAATTACAAATTTTTCATGACTCAATTCCTTAAGTATTTGAGTCATGTCTGTGATCTTTATGCTTACTGTTTGATACCGAATCACTTTCATTTTGTAATTAGAATTAAACCTCAAAAAGAATTGTTGGATTTCTTCGAAGAAAAAATAAAAGGCCACTTAAAAAAGGATTGCATTCAGTAGAAAGTCTTGCAAGTAAACAACTAAGTAAATTTATTAGTTCTTACACTCAAGCTTATAATAAAGTCTTTGATAGGCATGGACCATTGTTTGAATCTCCCTTTAAAAGAAAGAAAATAGATTCTGAAAAATATTTGAGGAATCTCATTATTTATGTTCATCAAAATCCTATAGATATTAAAAAAGATTTTAGGGCTTATAAGTTCTCGTCATATGCAACTGTTTTGTCTACATTGAAAACTAACTTAAAGAGAAGTGAGGTGATTAAATATTTTGACAATTTGGAGAATTTTGTTTTTTGCCATGATAATGTAATTGATTTTAAATTTTAGGGTTTTAAAGAATCTTTGTCAAAGTTTTAAACTTTGACAAAGAGAAGCATAACAGGAAAAAGTCTAAATAAAATGGTACACCAATAATCCACTTTTAGGTAACAAAAAGTACAAAAACTTAAAGGATTCACTTTATTTTATAAATTTATCGATTAAACAAACTATCAACCACATGAAGGCAAAATTTTTTACCCTGATTGCAGCTTTGTTTCTCTTAGGAAATCAAGGTTATTCTCAAAAAGACAAAACGTTTAATATTAAAAAACAGTTAGATTATTGCGCAGAACAAGCTTCTAAAACTTTAAAAGTAATTCCAAACGACGGTACTTCTCCAAGAACAGTGCCAAACGGAAGTAAAGAATGGAAATTTGTCGGTTATAAAGACTGGACAAGCGGATTTTGGCCTGGAGAATTGTGGTTTTTATATGAAGCTACAAAAGATAAAAAATGGGAGAAAGACGCCGATAAATTCAGTCGTTTTTTAACGCCTCTATCTGTAAGTAAAGCTGCGGATCATGATTTAGGTTTTCAAATTTTTAATAGTTTTGGAAATGGGTACAGATTGACTAAAAATCCAGAATACAAGCAAATTATACTGAAAACAGCCGATACTTTGGCAACACTTTTCAATCCAAAAGTGGGAACAATCCAATCTTGGCCTCATAATAAAATGGGCGGACATAATACGATTATCGACAATATGATGAATTTGGAGCTTTTGTTTTGGGCTTCAAAAAATGGTGGAAGTAAAAGTTTATACGATATAGCGGTAAAACACGCCGAAACGACAATGGCTAATCATTTTAGACCAGATAATACTTCGTATCATGTTGTAATTTACGATTACGAAACTGGAAAAAAGATAAAAGGAAGAACAGCGCAAGGATACAGTGATGATAGTATGTGGGCACGCGGTCAGGCTTGGGCAATTTACGGTTTTACAATGACTTACAGGGAAACAAAAGACGTTAAATTTTTAGATTTTGCCCATAAATTAGCACGTGTTTATTTGGATAAATTAACTACGGAAGATTTAGTTCCGTATTGGGATTTTAATGCGCCAAATATTCCTAACGAACCTCGAGATGCTTCTGCGGCGGCGATTGTTTCGTCTGCACTTTTAGAATTAAGTTCGTATACAAAAGACAAGAATTTAAAAACTGAATATTTGACAAAAGCTAAAAAGATGATCGTTTCGCTTTCAGATCATTACCAAAGTCATGATGTCAATTCGGCATTTTTATTGCATTCAACAGGACATAAACCAGCAAACAGTGAGGTAGATTGTTCTATAAATTACGCAGATTATTACTATCTTGAGGCATTATTAAGACTTCAAAAACTAAAATAGAATATTATGCTAAAGAAAATAAGCCAGATTGCCTTTGCAATAATGATGGTATTGATGCTTGCAAGCTGTAAAAATACCAAACAGAAACTTCAAGAGTATGTCGTTACGTACAACAAAAACATTGCTCCAAGTTTTAGAGCCGAAAATGTAACGCTTACTACAGCAAGAGGTTACATTAATGATAATAAAATTGAATTGAGATTTGAAACTGGCTTAGACCAAAATGAAGGCAATAAATTAGCTTCTTCTATATCATTTGTAAAGTTGATAAGATCGATGATTGAAAAAGATCAGATTCCAAGACAATTAATAGAAGAGGGGGTACAATTTGATGTTTACTTTTTGGCAAATGATAATACTGTTTTAGATAAAGAGGTGCTTACAGGGGAATCTCTTAAATATATTTTAAAATAATAAATCACATTTTTATAGGAAACGGATCATTTTGATTCTTACATATTAAAAGTCTATTTAAAGTTTATTTAAATAGACTTTTTTGTATTTACAGTTAAAAATTAAGTGTAAAGGAAACGTTTTTATTCTTACAAATATTTCCTTTTCACGAGTATAATCAGTTTGAATTCAAAGAATTACAGTTGTTTTTTTTGTAAAAGTATATTGGTTTTATGTTATAAATTAATTATGTTTGAGTTAAAAAATAACTATTAAACCAAAAATTTATGAAAAAAATTACCCAAATCGCATTTGCGCTAGCTTTTGCATTATTTTTAATTAGCTGTAAAAACACCAAACAGAAAATTCAGGAACATGTAAGTAATTACAATAATTCATCTTCTATAAAAGGAAGCGGTATTACAAGTACAACAGCAAAAGCTTTTCTAAACGACAATAAAATTGAAATCAGAATTGAAACAAATTTAGAGGAAAACGATGCAAATAAATTAGCCTACAAAGAATCTTTTCCAGATTTATTGAAAGAGATGATTAAAAACGATCAGATTTCATCTTCTCTTATTGCAGAAGGTGTAAAGTTTGACGTGTATTTCTTAGCTTATAATAATGCTATTTTGGCTCAAGAATTAGTAGATCAAGAAGAATTAGCCGTTTTAGAAGGAAATGCAAGCGCAGGTAAAGAAACAGCAAAATTGTAATTAAAATAGATTTTTAGAAAAAGCCTCTTCAATTTTGAAGAGGCTTTTCTGTTTATGAGAATTGCGTAACGTTTTTCAAATTGTCTGGAAAATAGAGTTCCGATAAATTAGTAAACTCATCTCCACGCATAAATATGTTGATATCAACATCTGCAAATGAGGTTTTTCCGGCAGCAGCTAAAAGTTCGTTTGCCGCATGAAGCGTGTTTTTATGAAAATGATACACTCTTTCAGATTTATCTGTAACAACCAATCCTTTCATCAGCATTTTGTTTTGCGTTGCTACTCCTGTTGGACATTCATTATTATGACAGCGTAAGGCTTGTATACAACCTAAAGAGAACATAAATCCTCTTGCGCTGTTACACATATCTGCACCTAAAGCAATGGCATGTAAAATAGAATAACCAGAAATGATTTTTCCGCTTCCAATAATGCGCATTTTATCACGAATGCCTAAACGTACCAAAGTTTTATTCACAAAAATCAAAGCAGGCTCAAAAGGCATTCCTACACCATCTGCAAATTCAAGCGGAGCAGCTCCAGTTCCACCTTCTGCACCATCAACGGTAATGAAATCTGGATATGTATCTTCATTGATCATCTCTTGGCAGATTGCTTCAAACTCCTCAGTATTACCAATACATAATTTAAATCCGATTGGTTTTCCGTTAGATAACTCGCGTAATTGTTTAATAAATTGAATTAATCCATTGGCATCAGAAAAAGCATGATGGCCTGGAGGAGAAAGAATCATCGTATGTGGCACAACGCCTCTAATTTTAGCAATTTGTTCTGTGTTTTTAGCTGCAGGCAATACACCTCCATGACCTGGTTTTGCACCTTGAGAAATTTTAATCTCGATCATCTTTACATTTGGAAGATTTGCTTTTTCAGAGAAATTTTCAGGACTAAAATTTCCTTCTGCATCACGACAGCCAAAATATCCTGTACCAATCTGCCAGGTAATGTCGCCGCCTCCTGCAAGGTGAAATTCAGTTAGTCCACCTTCTCCTGTGTTTTGATAGAAATTCCCCTTTTTTGCTCCAATATTAATGGCACGAACTGCATGTTCGCTCAACGAACCAAAACTCATTGCCGAAACGTTAAATAAAGAAGCAGAATAAGGCTGTTTGCAATCTTTTCCTCCAACTAATACACGAGGTAATTCTTCGTTTACTTTTGCAGGGAAAATAGAATGCTTTATTCCTTCGTAGTTTTCTGTATTTAAGTTTAATTGTGTTCCAAATGGAGTGCTCGAATCAATATTTTTGGCTCTTTGGTAAACTAACGAACGCTGGTTTCTTGAAAAAGGTTTTCCGTCTGTAGATCTTTCAATAAAATATTGCTGAATCTCAGGTGCAATCATTTCAAATAAATATCTGAAATAACCTAGAACAGGGAAGTTTCTTAAAATAGCATGTTTTTCTTGAGATGCATTATAAACTCCTACGATTAGTAAGATTGGGATAATAAATACGAGTAAATAACCTCGTCCAGTATAGTAATAAATTGCTGCAACAATTAGAAACAATAAGAATCCGTAAATAAAAAATTTTTTTCTCATGATGTATCTTTGTAATATGTGATTTTTTTTAGTTTTTTTCCAAACAGAGAGTTAATTAAGTTTTTAACTTTGAGGTTTGTCTATAAAAAAGAAATCAGATCTAATCTTTAAAATATTCAAAACCAATAGTGTTTATATAGCCCCATTTTCCTTTTAATTTGACTTTCAGCAAATCGTCATAAGAATAATTTAAAAAATCATATTTCGGTTTGATTTCGGTTCCTGTTTCTAAATCAAAATAACCATACTTTCCTTTGTCTTTGATGAAAATATTACGATATCCTAATTTACTGTAATCTTCATAAATTGGTGGTAAAAGGACATTATTATTAAAATCAACAACAGTAATTTTATTGCCATTTTTTGCTAAAAAGAACCTTGGAATCATAGCCGGCTCATCAAAACGAATATCAATTATGGTATCGTATTGAGGTACGATCAATTTTTCTATTTTATATTTCAGCAATTCATCAATTTCAACGAATCCAGATTTGCCATTTTTATAAATTTTAACCAAATTAGAAAATGCTCCCCAGATTTCATAAGGTTTAGTTGAAAAGGAATCTATCTCCGTTTTGTTGTTTTCCAGTATTTGTCGTTTGTTCTGTTTTATATAATCCCATTTTTCGTTTTCCAATTTTTTCAGATCATCCGGAAAATAACCCATCACGTATTCGTGATTTTTCGAATCGTAATCTGTTTTATTTATTTTTTTGACACTAAACTGAGCATCAATGATAAAGTAGTCATTCCCAATTTTTGATAAGTAATAATATTCTTTAGAAGAATTTTTACTGTATTCATAATTTTCAGCAATGCTGTCATAAATCATGGGAACTACAATTTTGTTTTTGCTGTTTATAATACCATATTTGTTTTTGTTTTTAGCAATTAACAAGCCCTTGTGTATCAATTCTAATTTTTCATATTGAGCAGGGATAATTACTTTGTCATCGTTACTTATTAAGCAATATTTTTTATTAATGATATTGATTGCTACATACTTATTGAAAAAATTGTCTTCATTGAAAAAGTTTACAGAATCATATTTCGCGGGTATATATAATTTTCCTTTACTATTTGAGTACCCCCATTTGTCTTTAATTCTATAAGGAACTAGATTTTTTAAATCTATTTTTAATTGTATTTTGTTGAATAATTCGTTCCAGTTTTTATCATCATGTAAACTTTCTAAATCCGTATCTTTTTTTAAATGATCGACATTTGTCCAGCCTCCATCTATTGCTTCGTTTAAATATTTAAATGCTTTACTTGGAATATTTGCCAAAGCAGCGGTACATGCAGCATTGTAAATGTCTACATATTCATCCGTATTTATTTTAAAAGCTTCTTCGTATAATGCTAAAGATTTATTGTAGTCTTTAGACTGATATAAAGAATTGGCTTTTTTTATTGTTTCCGAGTAATTCTGTGCATCTGCTTTATAAAAAGTAAAACAAAAAAGCAGAAGTAAAAGAGGTATTCTCATTTAGTTTCAGTGTATAAATATTAAAAGTTTAATTGAATCTTAAGCGTACATAAACGTGCTTGATTCCTTTTTTGTCTGACTCTCTTTCGTCGATTTCCAGAATATCAGTTAATGATTTAAGCATTGGTGTCAATTTAGAGAAACCATAGTTTCGAGGGTCAAATTCAGGTTTTTTCTTTACGATTAGATTCCCGACATCACCCAAAAATGCCCAACCATCATCATCTTCAATGTCTTCGATAGTAGCTTCAATCAGCTCAATAGTCTGTTTGTCAATTTTATGAAGTGCTTTTTCGGCAGGTTTTTCAATTGGCTTTTTGGTATCAGTAGCGGTTGTTTTAGGCTTTTTCTTTTGAATAGCTCCATCCAAAACCTCAATATAAATAAATCGGTCGCAGGCCACAATAAACGAGTTCGGTGTTTTCTTTTCTCCAATACCAATTACTTTCATACCCGATTCACGAAGTCTCACAGCAAGCCTTGTAAAATCGCTATCGCTGGAAACAATGCAAAAACCATCCAATTTACCAGAGTATAGCAAATCCATTGCATCAATAATTAGAGCAGAATCTGATGAATTTTTTCCAACTGTGTAACTATATTGTTGAATAGGAGTAATAGCATGTTCCAGTAAAACGCCTTTCCATCCATTTGCGTTTGGCTTTGTCCAATCGGCATAAATCCTTTTTGTAGTTGGCGTTCCAAGTTTTGCAATTTCTTCCATCATGCCTTTTACATTGCTATATGGCACATTGTCTGCATCAATAAGGACTGCCAGTTTTAAATCTTTTGAATTGCTTAAAGGCATTTGTTAAATATTTAAAATTTAATACTCTCAAAGTTAAAATTAAAATTGGTTTTTATAAGAATTGAATGATGAATATGTGTAATTGTTGGCACTAATTAGTTTCATTATAAATAATATTTGATCTTTAGAAAAATAATTAAAGATAAGTTTGTCTTTTATTTAAAACCTGTATATCTTTGTGTGGAATTAATTAGGGATGTATGTTTTCAAAAGCGTGTGAGTACGGAATAAGAGCTTCAATATTTATTGCAACCAAATCTTCTAAAGGAATTAGGGTTGGAATAAAAGATGTTGCGAAAGAAATTGATTCGCCGGAACCATTTACAGCCAAGATTATGCAGATTTTAACCAAAAGTGGCATAATTCATTCAACAAAAGGAGTTGGGGGCGGATTTGAAGTTTCGCCCGAAGCATCGAAAACAATAAAATTAATTCAAATTGTAGATGCTATTGACGGAAATAAAATATACAGCGGTTGTGGAATCGGATTGAAAGAATGCTCAGAAGAACATCCTTGTCCCGTTCATCACGAATTTAAGAAAATAAGAGGACTGCTGTTAGAAATGCTTAAAAACACAACTTTAGAACAGTTAGCTTCTGATGTAAAATCGGGAGATTTCTTTCTTAAAGCGACAAATGCGAACAATTAATATTATTAAATATCTTAAAAATGAATACAAAAACCAAAATTTCAGTATTAATCCTAATGGGATTTTTAGCAGTTACTTCTTGCGGTAAAAAAGAAACTACTCCAGCTGAACCGACAGAAACAACCGAAACGTCTACTGAAGGCGAACAAGCTCCAGCAGCTGCAGCCACAGAAGAAAATGTTTTAGTTATTGAAGGAAATGACCAAATGCAGTTTAATGTAAATGAATTGAAAGCTGTTGCCGGAAAACCAATCAAATTGACTTTGAAACACGTTGGTAAAATCCCGAAAGAAGCAATGGGACACAATTTAGTGATTTTGCAAGAAGGAACAGATCAAGCAGCTTTTGCTTTAAAAGCGAATGATGCTAAAGCAACTGATTATATTCCAGAATCTGAAAAAGCTTCAATCATTGCACATACTAAATTAATTGGTGGTGGAGAAGAAGATACAATCGAGTTTACAATTGATAAAAAAGGATCATATCCATTTATTTGCTCTTTCCCTGGTCACGTCGCCATGATGAAAGGTGTGTTAATTGTTGAGTAAATAAACAAAAGCTCCAAATGCTGTAACTGGCTTTGGAGTTTTTTTAAAAACTAATAAAAGACAAAAATATCTTTTATTGAATAAAAAAAGAATGAAAAGAGAAAAAAAATTATGGCTGGTTTTTGCATTGGTAATGAGTATATCATTTGCAGTGTTGGGGTATTATGGTTACGAAATCTATCAGCAAGCACCACCAGTCCCAAAAGAAATTGTAACCGATTCTGGTAAAATTGTTTTTAGCGAAAGCGAAATTAAAGACGGGCAAAATATCTGGCAAAGTATAGGTGGCCAGGAAGTGGGATCTATCTGGGGACACGGCGCTTATGTGGCCCCAGACTGGACCGCAGATTGGTTGCATAGAGAAGCCGTTTTTATCTTGGATATATATGCCAAGAAAGATTTTAATCAAAAATATGATGAATTAGACGCCGAAAAACAATCGGCTCTTAAGGTTCGTTTGCAGAAAGATTTAAGAACCAATCGATACGATGCTGAGACAGGAGTGCTCACCATTTCGGAAAATCGTTTGGCGGCAATTGAGTATTTAAGCGAATATTATAAAGGGCTTTTTACAAATGATCCTCAATTTGATAAGTTGAGAGAAGAATATGCGATTCCGAAAAACTCGATTAAAGATGTAGAGAGAATGCACAAAATGAATGCCTTTTTCTTCTGGGCAACTTGGGCAACAGTCACCAATCGTCCTGATGGAGATATTTCGTATACACACAACTGGCCGTCAGATGAATTGGTTGGAAATACCGCCACAACCGAACTTTTAGCTTGGTCTGGAGTAAGTATAATTTTACTGATTTTGAGTGTTGGAATTTTAGTTTTCTATCATGCAAAATCAGGTGAAGAAGAAGAATTTCCGCTTCCAAAAGAAGATCCGCTTATCAAACAAGGCAAAACCAAATCTATGGGCTTGGTAACCAAATATTTCTGGATTGTAAGTCTGCTGATGGTTCTGCAAATGGTTTTCGGAATCATAACAGCACATTATGGAGTAGAAGGAAATGGTCTATATGGAATTCCGATTGATAAAATTCTGCCTTATGCCGTAACACGTACATGGCACACACAATTGGCAATTTTCTGGATTGCAACAGCTTGGTTGGCAACTGGATTGTACATTGCTCCGGCAGTTTCTGGTAAAGATCCTAAATTTCAATGTTTTGGTATTAACTTTCTCTTTATTGCCTTGTTGATTATTGTTTTAGGATCAATGGCTGGACAATGGTTTGGAGTAATGCAGAAATTAAATTTAGTTCAAAATTTCTGGTTTGGACACCAAGGCTACGAATATGTTGATTTAGGACGTTTTTGGCAGATTTTCCTTTTAGTTGGACTGTTTTTATGGCTGGCTTTAATGATTCGTCCGTTGCTTCCGGTTTTAAAGAAAAAAACAGAAGAGAAAAACCTAATCATTTTGTTCTTAGTTTCTTGTACTGCAATTGCCATGTTTTATGGAGCTGGATTAATGTGGGGAAGACAAACCAATTTAGCTATTGCCGAATATTGGAGATGGTGGGTAGTTCATCTTTGGGTTGAAGGTTTCTTTGAAGTGTTTGCAACAGTTGTAATTGCATTCTTGTTTGTTCGTTTGGGATTATTAAAAACTAAAACGGCGACTTTAAATGTGCTTTTTGCAACCATTATTTTCATGTCTGGAGGTATTTTAGGAACATTCCATCACTTGTATTTCTCAGGAACGCCAACAGCAATTATGGCTTTAGGAGCAACATTTAGCGCTTTGGAAGTGGTTCCGCTGACTTTAATAGGTTTTGAAGCGTATCAAAACTATAAAATTTCAAAATCAACACAATGGATTGCAGATTACAAATGGCCGATTTACTTTATGATTTCGGTGGCATTTTGGAATTTCCTTGGAGCCGGAATTTTCGGATTCATTATTAATCCGCCAATTGCCTTGTATTATGTTCAGGGATTAAATACAACGCCTTTACATGGGCATACCGCATTGTTCGGAGTGTACGGAATGTTAGGAATTGGTCTTGTATTGTTTGTATTAAGAAGTTTGTACCGAAACGTAAGTTGGAATACGAAACTGCTTAAAATTACTTTCTGGTCTTTGAATATTGGATTGTTTCTAATGGCAATCTTGAGTTTATTACCAATTGGAGTTTGGCAGGCAATTGAAAGTATCAGTCACGGAATGTGGTACGCACGTTCATCAGAATTAATGCAGCAGCCAGCAATGATTACTTTAAAATGGCTTCGCGCAATTGGAGATTCAATTTTCGGAATCGGGTTTATAACAATGGCTTGGTTTGTATTTGAACTGACATTAAAAAACAAAAAATAAAACACAAAATATAAATTGATTATCATGGAAAATTTAAAAAACAAAACAATAGGATCGTTTGTTGCTGAAGATTTTAGAACAGCTGCAGTATTCTCTAAATATAGAATCGATTTTTGCTGTAAAGGAAACCGAACAGTAACTGAAGTATGCGAAAAACAAAATATTGATGCAGATGCCTTATTAGAAAATGTACTGCAAGTTGTACAATCAGAAAATAGCGGAAGCATTGATTTCAATTCATGGCCATTAGATTTATTGGCAGATTATATTGAGAAAACACATCACCGTTATGTAGAAGAAAAAACGAATGTTTTACTACCGTTTTTAGATAAATTATGCAAAGTGCATGGAGCAAATCATCCTGAGTTGTTCAAAATCAATGAGTTGTTTATTGGCTGTGCAGGAGAATTATCTCAGCACATGAAAAAAGAAGAATTGATTTTATTTCCATTTGTAAAAAGAATGGTGAAAACAAAAGATACAGACGGAGTTTTACATCAGCCATCTTTCGGAACCGTTTCCAATCCGATTGCGATGATGATGCACGAACACGATAATGAAGGCGAACGTTTTAGAGAAATCGCTGCGTTGACCGATGATTATACTCCGCCAGCAGATGCTTGTACAACTTATAAAGTGACTTTTGCCATGCTGAAAGAGTTTGAGGCAGATTTACACAAGCACATTCATTTGGAAAACAATATTTTATTTCCAAAAGCTGTGATTTTAGAAAAAGACTTTGTTGAAGTAGAATAAAGGTTAATTTTAATAGTTCGAAAAGCACCGATAAAATATCTAAACATGATAGTTATCGGTGTTTTTTATATCAAGAAATCTTATTTTTAATTGAAATTAAACACATAGAAACATAGATTTAAAAACTTAAAAAGGTAATTTTAGAAAATCTAGATTTTCACACATAGCTATGTGTATTAATGTAAGTGAAACGCCTTTTACTCAGTTACAAAATCTATGTTTCTATGTGTTTAAAAAATATTTTTAAAATGAATTCTCAAAAAGCTTGGATACTTTGCTGTTTTTTTAATTTTCTGATTGCCTGTGTTTTCGGATTATTAATGCGGTTTATGTATCTGTTTCCTTTAGATTTTTTAAACTATAGTTTTCTGCTTCATGCGCATTCGCATGTTGCCATGTTAGGCTGGGTTTATTTGATCGTTTATGTTTTGGTGGTTCATTTTTTTATTCCGAAAGAAAAAAGCCAGAAACCAATTTATAACCGTCTATTTTGGCTGACAGAATTTTCAGTAATCGGAATGATGATTGCTTTTCCAATTCAAGGATATGCTTTGTTTTCAATTGTATTTTCAACCATGCATATTTTACTGAGTTATGTTTTTTGCCGTTTGGTTTGGAAAGATTGTTTAAGAGATAAATCTCTATCGCAAAGACTTTTGTCGGTTTCGATTCTATTTATGGTTTTATCGACTTGTGGAGTTTGGTGTCTTGGGCCAGCCGTGAGCACGCTTGGTAAACAAAGCGCTTTCTATCAGATCGCGATTCAGTTTTTTCTTCATTTTCAGTTTAATGGCTGGTTTATATTGGCAATTTTAGCTTTGTTTTTAAAACAATTTCAAAATAAAATTGATGAGGTAAAGTTTAAGAAGTTTTACTTTTTGATTATTATTTCTACACTGTTAACAGTCGCTTTTCCTGTGAGATGGTTTATAGAAAATGACATTTTTAGTTACGTCAATGCTTTAGGAGTTTTAATTCAAGTAGGCGCTTTTGTTTATTTCTATAAAATGTTGCAGCTTGAAATTAGTCATTTTAAAAGCACTTTAGATAAAACGATTAAAATAGTTTATGGTTTGGCATTATGTTCTCTATTTTTGAAAGTAGGGATTCAATTGCTAACTCTTTTTCCTAATCTGGCAGAAGTTTCACATCAAATTAGAAATTTTGTAATCGGATTTATTCATTTAACCACTTTAGGAATCATAACGGGATTTTTGTTTGGAATTTTATTGCAGAATAAAATGCTTTCTGCTGATTCTTCAATATTGAAAATAGGAGTGAAGTGTTTTATTTTAGGATATATTGCAACCGAAGTTTTATTGTTTCTGCAAGGATGGTTTTTCTTTTTTGGAGAAGGAGCAGTCCCAGGATATTTTCAAAGTATTTTGATATTGAGTATTCTTTTGGTTTTGGGATTGGTTTTAATAATGGCATCACTAGTAAATTTTCATTCCAATAATTTCAGCAAATAAATTCCGGAGGAATGATTTATTTATAGCAGAGGGACAACATATTGTAAAACTTCGGAGAAGCGAAATATTTATAGAAAATGTTTGACGAAAATAAAGAGCTCCAGCGGAGCGACATATTTATAGAATCATATTAGAAATATAATTTGTTAACCTGATAAATATTTCGCTCCGCTGGAGCTCTTTATGTAGATGATTTAGATTTTTCTATACATATTTCGCTTCTCCGAAGCTTAACTTGGCTTCTTATATAAATAAAAAACAAGAGTAAATTTATTTCTAAACTTACTCTTGTATCTTACTAATTAACCTATTTAAATATCTATATTTTTGCTGCTTCTTGATTTATGGTTTCAATTGTTTTTTCATTATTTACACCTAAACCTTCTTGCTGAAATACCAATTCTCCTTCTGGATTAAAAACGCTAATAATATTAGAGTGCGAAAAATCTATTGGAGAAATCTGCTTGTAATTGACAGCCAAAACTGCCGCAAACTCTCTTGTATTTTCTTCAGATGAACGAAGGAAAATCCAGGGGGCTTGATTCATTTTATTTTCAATTGCAAACGATTTTAATCTTTCGGGAGTATCTGTTTTCGGATCTATACTGACCAAAATCAATTTGACATGCTGTTTTGTCTTTTTCTCCAGTTTTGATTCAATATCGCGCATATCGGCCACTAATCTAGGGCAGGCTGCTTTACAGCTGGTATAAATCATTACCATTACAAGAACATTTCCTCTAAGCGATTTTAATTCAATGTCTTTGCCATTTTGCGTTGTCCATTTTGATGGCAGATTATAAATCGATAAATCACTGATTTCCTTATTTGTTTCTTCTTTAATTTCTTTTTTATCGGCTTCTCTACAGCTGTAAAATGAGAATAGGAGAAGAAAAGCAATTGCTATTTTTTTCATCATAAACTAATTTTAAATTAGATTTTTGGTTTTGTTGTGCTAGCACATCTAAACCCAAGATTTCGTGTTGAATATTGCGCTTTTAAGCTTCCTCTGAATGCGTAACGCATAAAAGCGGCATAATCCATTAAATCGGAAGCATTAACTGATCCGCTTCCGCAGAAAAGATTTTTGTCAGTGCTTTTGTCTTTTCTAGATTCTCCTGATAAAAAGATGCTGTTGAAATCAGATGTCCATTCCCAAACTAAACCGTGCATGTCGTAAACTCCCCAGTAATTTTTGACAGTTTTTCCAATTTCATTTTCATACGTTCTCGATTTCTCGTACCAAGACAAAATATATTCGTTAAATTCTTTTTTAGTTCTAGCATCAATCTTTTTAGTATCTGCCATTGCTACATATTCCCATTCGTCCATTGTTGCCAAACGTTTTCCTTGACATTCGCAGTATTTTTTAGCAGCAAACCAAGAAACGCTTGTTACAGGTGACTTTGGTTTTGCATTTCCAAAATCAAAATCATTTGTCCAGTAAGAGAGATAGCTTTTATCGGCAAAAATTCCTTTAATTTTTGATTTTTGATAAGAAGGATTCTTTTTGACAAATTCTAAAAACTCACCATTTGTTACAGGATAAATGTCAATATAAAAAGATTTTACCGCAACAGGTTTTTGAGAAACAGCTCCATAAAGAGGGATATAAGATCCCTCTTTTATGAAAGCCATCCCTTTTTCTTGCGCCTTCATGACACTAAACACAAAGAAAAAGATAGTTAGTATGAAAATGTATTTTTTCATGCCGAATGTTTGCTGTTTATCTTAATGCTTTTACCATTTCTGGTGTAACTTCAGTTTTGTTATTTCCCCAACTGTTATAAATATAGGTCAGTACATTTGCGATTTCATCGTCAGATAAATTCTGAGCTGGCATTACGTTATTGTATTTTTTACCGTTAACGGTTACTTCTCCAGTTAAACCATGAAGGATTGTTTTAATCGCGCGTTTAGAATCGGCATTTAAATAATCTGATTTAGCCAAAGGAGGGAAGGTGCTCGGAATTCCTTGTCCTTCAGATTGATGGCAGGCAAAACAGGTTGTTCCGAAAATTTCTTTACCAATATTAATTTTCTCAGCAACTGTTCGTTTTGGAATTGCAGTTTTTACAGCAGATCCGCCTGGCATTTTTTGTATAGTTCCACCTTCAGGCAGGTAAATACCTTCTTGGATTGTTCCAGAATAAATGTTTTTATTTTCTTTACCTTCTACTTTCAACATTCCCAACGCACCTTTATTAAATGCTCTAAAAATAGAGTGGTCAACCAGAATAAAAGTTCCCGGAGTTTCGACTTTAAAATCTACAATAGCAGCTCCACCAGCGGGAATCAAGGTTGTCTGCACATTTTTATTGATTGTACTTCCACCTTCAATATGTACACTATCGAAAATTTCTCCAATAACGTGGAAAGAAGAAACTAAATTTGGTCCGCCATTTCCAACAAACAAGCGAACTGTTTCACCAACTTTTGCTGTTAATTCATTTCCATTGGTTAAAGAGCCTACTTTTCCATTAAATACTACATAATCAGGCGTTTCTTTTACCGCTTTATTCATATCAAACGGCTGAAGACCTTTTGCGCCATATTCGCCTTGAGTGTAAAAATCACCCTGCATTACATAATATTCTTTATCAACAGGAGGAAGTCCGCCTTCAGGTTCAACCAAAATCAATCCATACATACCATTTGCAATGTGCATTCCTACAGGAGCTGTCGCACAGTGATACACATATAATCCAGGATTTATCACTTTAAAGCTGAACACTTTTTCATGTCCTGGCGCTACAAGAGAAGAAGTTGCTCCACCACCTGGCCCTGTTACAGCATGTAAATCGATATTGTGAGGCAATTTGTTATCAGGGTGGTTTTTTAAGTGAAATTCGACTTCATCGCCAACACGAGTTCTAATAAAACTTCCTGGGACAGATCCTCCAAATGTCCAATAGGTATATTTTACGCCATCAGTCATTGTGCCTTCTTGCTCCTTGATTTCCATGTTTAGTTTTAGCTTCATTGCTGTTCTGTCTCCAACAGGTTTGGGCACATGAGGAGGTGCAGTAAGTTCGGCATCCATTTCGCCTTCAGTCATAATATCTGCATAAGCTTTCTCTTCGTTTTTCTTGCAGCTTCCTAAGAGGAGAAGCAAACAAAATAAACCTAAAAGAACACGCAGTTTGCTTAGGGTTTCGTTTTTGTTTTTCATAATCATCTGATTTTGTATTGGTTATATTCTAATTTAAAAGTACTAAAATTTTATTCAAAAATAAAAGACATGTTTGTCTTTTATTATGATAAAAATCATACTTCCTAAAGAATAGTATATTAAATTAGATTTGGCAATTATTACTTTAAAAACTAACAGTGTTAAGAATAATGTTTCGAATATTTTTTAATAAAAATAAATGAGGGTCTGAATTTTAGAAGAATAATGATTATTTTTGCTCGCTGATAAAGTAAAAAAAACTACTACATTATATTATGGTAAAAGATTTATTCGAAAGAATTCAGGACAATAAAGGACCTTTAGGAAAATGGGCTTCTCAAGCAGAAGGCTATTATGTTTTCCCAAAGTTAGAAGGAGAGTTGGGTCCTAGAATGCAATTTCACGGAAAAAATATTTTAAACTGGAGTTTAAATGATTATTTAGGTTTAGCCAATCATCCAGAGGTTCGTCAAGCAGATACAGATGCAGCAATTCAGTTTGGTGCAGCTTATCCGATGGGAGCTCGTATGATGTCTGGACACACTACGTATCACGAACAATTAGAAAATGAGTTAGCTGAATTCGTAATGAAAGAATCTGCTTATTTATTGAATTTTGGTTACCAAGGAATGGTGTCTATTATTGATGCTTTGGTTACTAAAAATGACATTATTGTTTATGATGTTGATTCGCATGCTTGTATCATTGATGGTGTTCGTTTACACATGGGGAAACGTTTCACATACAAACACAATGATCTTGAAAGTATGGAGAAAAACTTGCAGCGTGCTACTAAAATGGCAGAAGAAACAGGTGGAGGTATTTTATTTATTACTGAAGGTGTTTTTGGAATGCGCGGACAGCAAGGGAAATTAAAAGAAATCGTTGCTTTAAAAGAAAAATACAATTTCAGACTTTTAGTAGATGATGCTCACGGATTTGGTACATTAGGTAAAACTGGTGCTGGAGCAGGTGAGGAGCAAGGAGTTCAAGATGAAATCGATGTTTATTTCTCTACTTTTGCAAAATCTATGGCTAATATCGGAGCTTTCGTAGCGGCTGATAAAACGGTTATCGATTATTTGAAATACAACTTGCGTTCTCAAATGTTTGCTAAAGCATTACCAATGATTCAGACAATTGGTTCTTTGAAACGTTTAGAATTATTGCGTAAATCTTCTGCAATTAAAGATAAACTTTGGGAAAACGTAAATGCATTGCAAAACGGTCTTAAAGATAAAGGATTTAATATTGGAGATACAAATACTTGTATTACACCAGTTTACTTAGAAGGAAGTATTCCTGAGGCAATGGTAATGGTAAACGATTTAAGAGAAAATTATGGTATTTTCCTTTCTATTGTGGTTTATCCAGTTATTCCAAAAGGAATTATCTTATTGAGAATGATCCCAACAGCTTCACACACATTAGAAGATATCGAAGAGACTTTAACAGCTTTTGAGGCAATTCGTGAGAAATTGACAAACGGAACTTATAAAGAAATTGCAGAACGCACAACTGTTGACGTTTCGTAATGACTTAAAAAATAAATTCTCAACATGGGAATTATGTAAAAAAATCCATTCGTTATGCGAATGGATTTTTTTTATTTAAAGTAACTTTATTTCATAATCAACAAAATAAAAAAAGACAAGTATGAAAAAAGTTATAACAATAACAGCTCTAATACTAGTAGTTTTTACGTCTTGTAAAAAAGAAACCACTACTATAGAGCCAGTACAAATTACGCCAAGTCCGCCAAAAGAAGCTGAAATTGTAGAACCCGCAGGAGATCAATGTTATGCTTGGAGATCTAATGGAAGCGTTATAGAAATGAGTTTTAATGTTAATTCTCATCAAGAAGTAAACGGAAAGCTAAGCTATAATTTGGTTGGAAAAGATAAAAACGAAGGAACTTTGATAGGAAACATGAAAGGCGATACATTAATTGCCGATTACACCTTTAATTCTGAAGGAGTTTCATCTGTTCGAGAAGTTGCTTTTCTGCAAAAAGACGGGGCTTTTATTGAAGGATATGGCGATGTAGTAACGGCCAATGATAAAGTTTCTTTTAAAGATAAATCAAAACTAAAATTTGATGCAAAAAATACTTTGACAAAAGTAGATTGTAAAGTAGAGTAAATGATGTGTTTATGAAGTGAAAAATCCATTCGTTTGGGGGCGAATGGATTTTTTTTATTGTTAATTTTCTAAAACTGAAAATTGCGATTGCGACTGAAAACTAAAATTAAAGATATTTCAAATAAGTCTTTCTTTGGCAGTGAATAATAGGATCAAAGTTTTTCCAAAGCAAATGAATAGCATTATTTTCTAATAGCTCAGGCGTTCTGATACAATTTCTAATTCCTTTCTCCGAGAAAGTTTTATAATATTCATCAAAAATAAGTGCAGTAACGCCTTTATTTTGATAATCAGGATGAACTCCAATTAAATAGAATACAACATCTTTGCTATGCTTTTTTGCTTTTAGGAGCTCTAAGAAGCCAAATGGAAATAATTTTCCTTTTATTTTTTGCAATGCTTCCGTAAAACTTGGCATTACAATACTAAAAGCTATTAAGTTGTCATTTTTGTCAACTACGAACTTAATATACTCAGGATTAATAAAGCTGATGTATTTCTTTTTAAAATATTCTTTCTGAACGTCAGAAATAGCAACAAACGAAGCTAGTTTTTCATAAGACTCGTTAAACAAATCAAACATTTTGTCAACATGCGGCATAATGTCTTTTGTTTTGGTAAAAGTTAGCGTTTTTAGTTCATAACGCTTCTTAATCAATGCGGTGGCCTTCTGAAAAAATTCAGGTTTTACATTTGAAAAAGGGAAAATACTTTCGATATACTGTTTTTCAACCTGAAAGCCCAATTCTTCAAAATGTCTTACATAATACTCATGATTGTACCATGTAATCATGGTTCCAACTTGATCATAACCTTCAGTCAAAACGCCAACTTTGTCTAAGTTTGAGAATCCCATTGGACCTTCAGCGTGTTCTAAGTTATGCTTTCTTCCTAATTCATACACTTTTTCAAGAAGCGCTTTGGTAACTTCAATATCATCAATTACATCAAACCAGCCAAAACGAACTTTTCTTTTATGCTGATTGTTAACCTCAGACCAATTGATGATGGCAGTAATACGGCCAACAATTTTATTGTCTCTGTAAGCTAGATAGAAATAAGCTTCGGCATTATCAAATGCAGGATTTTTCGTTTTGTCAAAAGATGCCAGTTCATCTGAAATAATAGGCGGTACCCAATACGGATTATCTTTATATAATGAAAAAGGAAATTTAATGTATTCGGTTAATTCTTTCTTGCTTTTGGCTTCTTTAATTGTAATCATTAATATGGTATTGAGAGGCCTAAATTATAAAAAAGGCTCCAGTTATTTACATTTTATTCGTATTTTGCTTTACGCTTTCTCTCTTTTTCTTGATAGTCAACTTTTTTCTCATTATCTGGATTCTTTTTAGCTCTGTCTGCTGCTTTGTTTATTTCTACTTTTTCTTTATACCATCCGTCATAGCGCCATGATATTCCAACTCCTCCATATAATATAGAAGGTGTGTTTTTAAAGTTTGTGCTTATAGAAGCATCAACCTGCATGTTTGAAGAAAGAAGAAAAGCAGCCCCTCCGCGAAGAATCGAGTCACTGTAAAAGTCGCTTTTATATCCTTGATTTTCAACAAAACCAGACCATCTGTCATTGAATCCGTGCGTCAAAGTTAGTATATATCCGTAAGTTGGATAGTCAGTACTGATATAATCTGCAAAAATATTGGTGACAAAAACCCAAGATCCGCCTCCAAGAAGGTTTTGTGTAATAAGCGAAACTTTTGGAGAAATTTCACCGTTTGGAGAAAAATAGTAGGGATTATCTGCTCCAATAAAATTTGCTCCTGCAAAAACTGAAACTGCTGGGATTAATTCTCGCCATTGAAAATTTCTGTTGGCTCTGTAGCTGTAGATATTCACTTCACGTTTATAATTTTTATATGGATCGTAAACAAGGTACTTGGCTCCTAAAACAGTTTGTCTAAAATTGTTTTTTTTGTAGCTAGTGTAAGGAGTGTCAAAGTTTTCCGATTGATATTGTAAATCAACGATAAATTCTAATTGTTCTAGAAAAGCACCATATCTTAAGGTTAGATCTGTGCCAAAACCGCTGGCATCGTAATCTAATAAGTCGTGTTTTTCTTTAATGCCATAAATACCAAATTCAGCTTGAATTACAGATTTACCAACAGCATAAGCTGACATGGTTTCTCCTGGACGATTGGAATTAATAACATCAGTATATTGCGCAAAAAACAGTTGTGGAATAAAAAAAAGTACCGGGGCAAGTAAGTTTTTAATTTGGAACATATAATTTTTTTTGGATTAAAAAATAATAACGCATTTCAAATGTACATATTTTATTATTTATTTAAGATTCATATTTTATTTTTAAACAACGGATTTATTAATTTTGGAAAAAATTTTATAGTTATGCAAGAAGCATCATTTTCAGGTTTAAGATTCATTATTGGGCTAATTGCCTTTTATTATATCATGAAATTTTTGGCTAGAATCTTTTTGCCAGTCTTGGTTAAAAAAGCAGTAGAAAATGCCAGTGAAAATTTTCAGAGACAGCAACAGCAATACAATCAATATAATCAAGGTAACACTTGGCAGAATACAAATACTAATAAAGACGAAATAATTGTTAATACTGCCAATGCTAAAAACCCGCGTGAAACCAAAAAAGTGGGAGAGTATGTTGATTACGAAGAAATAGATTAGATTTGTGTCCTGAAAATTTAGGATTCATTTTAACCCAAACTAGCCAAAATTGAAAATAGTAAATAAGTTCTATCCGCATGCCCTTGTTATCTTGGGCTTTATTTTTGTTTCGTTAATTTATTTTTATCCAGTTTTACAAGGAAAACAGATCTTCCAGTCTGATATTGCTCAATACACCGGAATGGCAAAAGAGCAAAATGACTTTAGAGCTACAGAAAATGCTGAACCTTATTGGACAAATTCTGCTTTTGGAGGTATGCCAACGTATCAGCTTGGAGCAAATTATCCGAACGATTTTATTGGTAAAGTTGATGATGTATTGCGTTTTCTTCCGCGTCCTGCAGATTATTTATTTTTATATTTTCTTGGTTTTTATGGCTTACTATTGGTTTTAAAAACAGATCCTTTGAAAGCCTTTATAGGTTCAATTGCATTTGGTTTTTCAACTTATATGATTATTATTTTAGGTGTTGGACATAATGCCAAAGCACATGCTATTGCTTATATGCCTTTAGTAATTGCTGGGTTTATACTCGTATTTCAGAAGAAATACATTAAAGGAGGTTTGCTCACTATGTTTGCCGTGGCACTTGAAATTAGTGCCAATCACTTCCAAATGACCTATTATTTATTGATTTTCTTATTGATTCTTTCAGGTTATTATGCTTACAATTTTATCAAAGAACAGGATTTTAAAGGTCTTTTAATTTCTTGCGGAGTTTTATTGGTTGCGGGAATTTTTGCCTTAGGAGCCAATGCTGGTAATTTAATGGCAACAAATGAATATGCTAAATATAGTATTAGAGACAAAAGTGAGCTGACCTTTAATCCAGACGGATCTAAAAATGAGACCACTGCTTCTATGACCACAGATTATATCACAGAATATAGTTATGGTATTGCAGAAAGTCTAAATTTAATTGCTCCAAGAATTTTTGGAGGTTCAAGTCACGAAAATGTGGGTACAGATAGCAGTATGTACGCATTTATGCTTGAACAAGGAGTTCCAGCTTCTCAAGCTCAAGATTTTGTTTCGGGAATGCCAACGTATTGGGGAGATCAGCCAATTGTTTCTGCACCAGCTTATATTGGAGCAGTAGTTTTCTTTTTGGCAGTTTTAGCTTTATTTATAGACGAAAGAAAAATCAAATATGTTTTCCTTGCCGGAGCACTTTTTACTTTAGTGCTTTCTTGGGGTAAAAATTTTTCTTTATTGACAGACTTTTTTATTGAATATGTTCCTCTTTATGATAAATTTAGAGCGGTTTCTTCAATTCAGGTTATTTTAGAATTATGTTTCCCTGTTTTAGCGGTTATGGGATTACAATCATTTTTTAAAGCTAAAGATGAGCCAAAGTTACAGAAGAAAGCATTAATCCAAACAGGAGTTTTTGGTTTAGGAGTACTTGTTATTCTTCTAATAGCAAAAAGTTTCTTCCATTTTACAGGAATGAACGATAATGCTTATTTGGAAAGCTACGGGCCAGGTTTCGTTGATGCTTTAAGAGAAGATAGAATGACGATGTATTATGCAGATTTACTAAGATCTGGATTCTTAATTATAATCACGTTTGCTGTTCTTTGGATGTTTGTGAAAAATAAACTTTCACAGACAACAACTTTAATTGTAGTTGGATTAGTAATGATTTTCGACTTGTTTTTTGTAGACAAGAAATATGTTTCTGCTAAAGACTTTGTAAGTCCAGTTCAGATTGCGGCACCTTTTCAAGAAACACAGGCAGATGCACAGATATTAAAAGATACTTCAATATACCGTGTATTTGACCTTCAAGGGCAATTGCAAGGAAGATCTTCTTATTTCCATAAAACTATTGGAGGTTATAGTGCTGTAAGGCCAAGAAGAATGCAGCAATTGTACGATTATCAAATTGCTAAAAATAATCTAGAGATACTTAATATGTTGAATGTTAAGTATGTAATTCAAGTGGATAAAGACGGAAATCAAATTCCTGCAGTTAATCCAGATGCAAACGGAAATGCTTGGTTTGTAGAGTCGGTAAAACTGGTAAACAAACCAGACGATGTAATGAAAGCGTTGAATACTTTAGATACTAAAAAAGTGGCGGTTTTCAATGTTCACGAACATGAAAGCAAGTTCCAAAACGCGAGATTAAAGAAAGCTTTTGATACAACAGGAACTATTAAAGTTGTTACTTATAAGCCAAATTATATCAAATACAAATCAGAAAACAATGGAGATGGTTTAGCTGTTTTCTCTGAAATGTATTATAAAAATGGTTGGAATGCTTACATAGATGGAAAACTAACAGATCATTTCCCTGTTGATTATGTTTTAAGAGCAATGGAAATTCCTGCTGGAAAACACACTATTGAATTTAAATTTGAACCTCAGATTATCAAAACTGGAGGAACAATTACTTTAATTAGTTCAATTGGAATGTTGTTGCTTTTAGGTGCAGGGATTTATTTTGAGAAATTCTACCGCAAAGATTCGCAAAAAAGTCACGGAGATACTCAAAATAATTAAAAAAAAATCTTTGCGATACTCAGTGCTGACTTTATGAATCTCTGTGTAATTTAAATATGGAACAAAAAAAACTCTTAATAATTACCTATTATTTTCCACCTGCGGGAGGCCCAGGTGTACAGCGTTGGCTGAAATTTGTAAAATATCTGCCAGAATTTGATGTTCAGCCCATAGTTTATGTTCCAGAAAACCCAACTTATCCAATCGTTGATGAAGGATTGGTAAGCGAAATATCAGATAAAGTAATTGTTTTAAAGAATAAAATTTGGGAGCCTTACCAATTGGCGTCCATTTTTTCGAAGAATAAAACCAAGAAAATAAGTTCTGGAATTTTTCCGCAAAAGAAAAAACAAACTTTTCTGGACAAAACGTTTCTTTGGGTTCGAGGAAATCTTTTTATTCCAGATGCCCGCGTTTTTTGGGTAAAGCCATCTGTTTCTTATTTAGAAAAATACATTCAAGAAAACAATATCGATACGATTGTGACTTCTGGACCTCCGCACAGTTTGCATTTAATTGGTTTAGAATTACAGCAGAAATTAAAAGTAAAATGGTTTGCCGATTTTCGCGATCCTTGGACAACAATCGGATACCATAAAGCACTTCGTCTATCTTCTTATGCCGAAAAAAAGCACAAGAATTTAGAACATAAAGTACTTAACTCAGCAGATGAAATCATTGTAACCAGTAAAACCACAAAAGCAGAGTTCGAGGCTATTACCAATAGGCCAATTACGGTAATTACAAACGGTTATGATATTGAAACTGTAGAAAAACAAACTTTAGATACGAAATTCACTTTAGCTCATATCGGTTCTTTCTTGTCCGATAGAAATCCGCCATTTTTGTGGGAAGTTTTAGTTGAATTACTGCAAGAAGTTCCAGAGTTTAAATCTCAGTTGGAAATCAAGTTAATTGGAGCAGTAAGCCAAGAAGTTTTAGATGCTATTCAAGAACATCAATTAAATGATTATTTAAATTTAGTGGGTTACGTTTCTCATAAAGAAGCTGTTGCGCATCAAAGAAAATCTCAAGTGTTACTTTTAATAGAGATTAATTCCAAAGATACAAAGAGCATTATTCCAGGAAAATTATTCGAATACATGGTGTCAAATCGACCGATTGTTGCGATTGGGCCTCAAGGTTCTGATTTTGCAGACATCGTAACGCAAACCAATACCGGAGTATTTTTTGATTATTCTGAGAAAGCGAAATTAAAAAGTGTAATTTTGGACTTTTTTAATCAGTTTTTGGAAGGGAAGCTGCAATCACATGGCATTGGTTTACAGCAATATTCAAGAAAAAACCTAACCAAACAATTAGCACAGCTGATTAAAGAATAATCAATTAAACATCACATACAATCTAAACTCAAGAAATGGGTATTGTCTTAAATCAGTCTTTTAAAAACACTATAATTACATACATTGGTTTTGGTATCGGAGCCATTAATACATTATATCTTTATCCCGTTTTTCTTGGGGCAACATATTACGCCTTAACAAATTATATTACATCTGCAGCAAACGTAATTATGCCTTTGTTTGCAATTGGCATGCAAAATACACTTGTAAAATTTTATTCGCAATATAAAACAGAAGAAGAAAGAGAGCAGTTTTTGTCTTTTACAGCACTGTTTCCAATTTTAATGTGTATTCCGCTAGGACTTATCGGAATCTTCTTCTACGATGATATAACCGATTTTGTTTCCAAAGAGAATCCAGTCGTTCGTGAGTTTATGCTTCTTATTCCGTTTATCGGAATCTGTATGGCTTACTTTGAGATTTTTTATGCGTGGGCGAGGGTTCACATGCATTCTGTTTTCGGGAACTTTATTAAAGAAGTCGGTTTAAGGCTACTTTCTACATTTGCTTTAATTGGATTGTATTTCAACTGGATCAGTTTGGTTGAGTTTGTTTACGTAACTGCAGGTATTTATTTTTTGGCTTTCATTGTTACTATGTTTTATGCATTTTACATTAAAAAGCCTAATTTCCAGATTACAATACCAGAAAATGTAAAAAGTGTAATGGAGTATACTTTTTATATTATCTTATCAGGAAGCGTTGCTAATTTACTTCTAGATGGAGATAAGTTGATGCTGAATCAATACATGAAGATTGAAAATATTGCTTATTATTCTGTAGCTACTTATATCGCTTTGGTAATTTCTGTGCCAAGCCGTGCCATGCACCAAATCGTGTATCCGATTACGGCTAAATTAATGCATGAAAACAAGCATGATGAGTTAAATCAGCTGTACAAAAAGACGTCGATTAATTTACAGATTGTCGGTGGATTTGTAATGCTGTGTATTTTTGTGAATATCAGGCAATTGTATGAATTAGTTCCAAAAGACTACAGCGGTGGTATCTCAGTTGTATTTATGATTGGACTTTCTAAATATTTTGACTTGATCTTAGGAAATAACAATGCTATTATTTTCAATACGAAATATTACCGAATGGTATTGTATTTAGGATTAATGTTGGTTGTTTTAACCGTAATTTTAAATATGTTGTTTATTCCTCATTTTGGAATTATGGGGTCAGCGTTTGCTACACTTTTATCTATTACATTATACAGTTTGGCAAAATTACTTTTTGTAGTTAAGAAGCTTGATTTGTATCCTTTTACCAAACAAACGATTCATTCAATACTACTAACATTTGCATTGTTTTTAGTGTTTTATTTCTGGGAATTTCCATTTTTCCAATTAATCAGTATTGCTTTAAAATCGATATTGGTAACTATTGTATATGTGTATCTAAACTATAAGTTAAAGATTTCGTCAGATATCAATAATGTTATTGATTCTATTTTCAAAAAGTTAGGTTTTAAAATTTGATCTGATTTTTCTGTAAAAAAGAAAACAATTTAAAAAATCGTAGCTTTTTTGTTTTTATATTTGTTAGAAAGGATAACTAATTTATTTCTAATTGAATATGAGGATAAAAGTACTTAGGTTATTAGCTTTCTTTTTTGTTTTGTTTTCTTTTTCAGTAATTGCCCAGACCAAAAATCTGAAAAGTTCTGAAAAAGAAGCAGTGACAGTGAAATTAAAAGGTTATCCTGTAAAGCCTTTTAACGATACACTTTTTCTAGTATATCATAATGTCGGTTCTTTTTCTGCAAAAGAAAGAGCGCAATATATTACCAATAAGATTAAAAGGCTTTATAATGAGTCGTTCTTCGAAAAAGACTCTATAAAAATTATTCCTTCTGATGTTTCTATGGATATTGTGTACCAGAGCGATTTGGTGATAATGTCTGTTTTGGAAGCCGATGCAAAAGCCGAAAATAGTACGGTAAGCGCTATTGCCAATCGTAATTTGGCTAAAATTAAAAGTGCAATAATTTATCAGAATGAAAATTATTCGCAACTACCTAAACGAATCGGTTATACAGTATTATTAACCCTTATAATTGGATTAGTCTTATTTTTGATATCGAAAGTTTTCAATTTCATAAAAAGATATATTGTAAAAAATAGAGCTAGGTATTTTAAAGGGGTCAGTTACAATTCAATTAATATACTATCTCCAGACAAGCAACTATTTTTGTTCCTTCGAATTTTTGGGATTATAAAGATAATTACGCTTATTTTAATAGTATATCTATCGCTTCCTGTTTTGTTCAGTATATTTCCTGCTACAAAAGAGTATACAACAACATTGCTTAAATGGATTTTAACTCCTGCAAAATCTGCGGTTATGGGATTTGTTGGCTTTCTTCCTAGCTTGTTTACCATAATTGTAATCATCATTATTTTTAAATATTCGCTGAAGGTTATTAAGTTTTTCTTTGATGAAATAAAATCAGAAAAGATTAAAATTGACGGTTTTTACAGCGATTGGGCACTGCCAACATTCAACGTTATCAGACTTTTAATGTACGCTTTTATGCTAGTGATTATTTTTCCGTATTTGCCAGGTTCAGATTCGCCTATTTTTAAAGGAGTTTCAGTATTTGTCGGAGTTTTGTTTTCGCTTGGTTCTTCAAATGCTATTGCCAATATGGTTGCAGGTTTGGTTATTACATACATGCGTCCGTTTAAAATAGGGGATTTTATTAAAATAGGAGAAGTAAGCGGAGAAGTAATCGAAAAAACCGCCTTAGTTACTCGAATTAGAACACCAAAATTTGAAGACATTACGATTCCAAATGCTACTGTTTTATCAAGCACCTCTACCAATTATTCAGCAAACACAAATCAGTCCACAAACGGATTGTTAATTCATACTACGGTAACAATTGGATATGATGTGCCATGGAAAGATATACATGCAGCCCTGATAGAAGCGGCTCTTAATACTGAAATGATAGAAAAGGAACCAAAACCGTTTGTTTTACAAACTAGTCTTGATGATTTTTACGTTTCGTATCAGATTAATGTTTATACAAAAGAACCCACAAAGCAGCCTCGTATTTATTCGTCGCTTCATCAGAATATTCAAGACTCTTTTAATGCTGCAGGTATTGAAATCATGTCGCCACATTATGGTGCTTTGCGTGATGGTAACACGACAACGATTCCGCCTAACTATTTAAAAGAAGATTATGAATCTCCTGTTTTTACTTTTAAGAAGAAAGGTTAAATAATTGATAACGAGTGATTAAATTTAAAACTTTAACACCTGAATACTTTGTAATTAATTTAATAAAAATTAACTTTATCATGAATGTTTAGCAGTACTTTGCTCAAAACGTAGTTTTTTTTCTAACAAAATGACTAAATGTAGGTATTTTTTTATTTTTTGAAATTAAATACTTTTGCAGGAAATTACAAATAAAAGTGTAACCAGAATTAATTGTAGATTAGAAATTATGAAGTACAATCATCTCAGCCATGAACAAAGCATGCAAGTATTTTCTAATATGATATCAAACAAAGTTCATAATGGATTTACTTTAGAAGAAAGAAATGATGAACTGCTTTTTGCAGTTTTATCTAAAGGTGGAAAAGTGGTTAATCACAGTTTAAATTTTTTGATTTTTTGTTTAACTCTAGGATTATGGTCATTTGCATGGCTGTATCTTACTTTTGAGGCTTCAAAACAGAAAAAGATTTTAGTGGCTATTGACGAAGATGGTCTTCCTTTTGAGGAAAGATGTCTGGTAGCTTAAGAGCATTAAAAAAGAGAAATAAAATATAAAGCCATAAATACAAATTAATCCTTGTATTTATGGCTTTGTTATTTGAAAGCGGTCACTATTACAATTTATCTTTTAGATAAACTCCCGTTATAGATTCTTTTACTTTTACAATATCTTCTGGAGTCCCAGATGCCAATAAATGACCTCCATTTTCTCCTCCTTCAGGACCTAAATCAAGAATCCAATCAGCGCATTTTATTAAATCAAGATTATGTTCGATTACAATGATCGAATGTCCTTTTTCGATTAAAGCATCAAATGAAGCTAAAAGTTTTTTGATATCATGAAAATGAAGACCCGTAGTAGGTTCATCAAAAACAAATAAGGCTTTGTCTTTTGTAGCGCCTTTTACCAGAAAAGAAGCCAATTTAATACGCTGTGCCTCTCCGCCAGAAAGAGTAGAAGAGGATTGTCCTAATTGTACATATCCTAAACCAACGTCTTGCAATGGTTGTAACTTTTGAGTAATTTTTGCTTGCTTATTTTTTTCAAAAAAAGCAATCGCATCATCAATGGTCATGGTTAGAATGTCATTGATATTTTGATTGTCAAAAGTAACTTCTAAGATTTCTTTTTTAAATCGTTTTCCGCCACAGGTTTCGCAAGGCAGCGAAACATCGGCCATGAAAACCATTTCAACATTTATTGAGCCTTCTCCTTTACAAGTTTCGCATCGACCTCCATCAACATTAAAAGAGAAATGTTTAGCCTGATAACCTCTTATTTTTGATAGTTTTTCTTTCGCATATAAATCACGAATATCATCATAAGCTTTGATATAGGTAACAGGATTTGATCTAGAACTTCTTCCAATCGGATTTTGGTCTACATATTCGATATGTTTAATTTGTGAAAACGATCCCGAAATCTCGGTAAATTGTCCTGCTTTTTCAGAAGCACTTTCCAATTTTTTCTGAACGGCAGGAAATAAAATTTTCTTTATTAAAGTACTTTTTCCACTTCCGGAAACACCTGTAACAACCGTTAGAACATCTAAAGGAAAAGTAACATTTATGTTTTTTAAGTTGTTTTCGCGTGCGCCAATAATATCAATATGATTTTTGAATTTTCTTCTTTTTTTCGGAACAGAAATTTCTAAATCACCATTTAAATATTTTGCTGTTAAAGAATCCGATTTTAAAATTTCATCATAAGTTCCTTGTGCAACCAATTTTCCTCCAAAAGTTCCAGCTTCTGGACCAATGTCAATAATCATATCGGCAGCTTTCATAATATCTTCATCATGTTCAACCACAATTACGGTGTTGCCAAGATCACGAAGAGAAAGCAGTACTTTGATCAGTCTTTCAGAATCTTTTGGGTGCAGACCAATACTTGGCTCGTCGAGAATATACATCGATCCAACCAAACTGCTTCCAAGAGAAGTTGCAAGGTTAATTCGCTGAGATTCTCCTCCCGAAAGAGTTGCAGAATTTCTATTTAGCGTAAGATAATCTAATCCCACTTCGGTTAAAAAAGATAAACGATTATTGATTTCGACCATTAAACGTTTGGCAATTTGCTGTTCGTATTGATTTAATTCAATGTTTTTAAAGAAAGTAACCAAATGTTTAATCGGTAAATCGACAAGATCAGAAACCGTTTTTCCATTGATTTTTACGTAAGATGCTTCTTCGCGCAGACGTTTGCCTTTACAGACATGACATTTCGTTTTTCCGCGGTAACGCGAAAGCATGACACGATTTTGGATCTTATAATTTTTTTCTTCTAATTCTCTAAAGAAATCATTTAGCCCTTGAAAATATTGATTTCCAGTCCAGATCAAATCCTTTTGTTCTTCTGTTAATTGAAAATAAGGTTTGTGAATTGGGAAATCAAATTTATAAGCATGTTTTACCAATTCATCTTTATACCAGCTCATGCTTTCGCCGCGCCACGGATAAATTGCACTTTCATAAATAGATAATGCTGTGTTTGGAATCACAAGGTCGGCATCAATACCAATTATATTTCCATAGCCTTCACAAACAGGACAAGCTCCGTAGGGATTGTTAAAACTGAATAAATGAACATTTGGCTCTAGAAAAGTTATTCCGTCAAGTTCAAAATTATTCGAATATGAAAATCTCTTCTCTGCATTTAATTCTTGCAAATAACAGATTCCCTTTCCTTCAAAAAAAGCAGTCTGAACGGCATCTGCCAGACGATTGTAAAACTCTTCTTCTTCCTTTACAACAATACGGTCAATAATTAACAGTATGTCTTTATTATCGAATTGATGTAAATCCGAAGCCGAAAATTCATCCAAACGAATCATTTCATTATCGACCAAAATACGAGCAAAACCTTGCTGTAAAAGTACTTTTAGTTTGTCTTCGAGCTGTCTTCCTTCTTCAAGATGAATAGGGGCAAGCAACAGCCATCTGCTATCGAGCGGAAGACTTTTAACGTCGGAAATAACATCAGTAACTGTATTTTTTTTGACTTCCTGTCCAGAAATAGGAGAGTAGGTGCGTCCGATTCTAGCAAACAAAAGTTTGATGTAATCGTAAATTTCTGTCGAAGTCCCAACTGTCGAACGGGCATTGGTTGTATTTACTTTTTGCTCAATCGCAATAGCAGGAGCAATACCTTTTATGTATTCTACTTTTGGCTTGTCTAAACGGCCTAAAAACTGACGAGCATAAGACGACAAGCTTTCTACATAACGTCTTTGTCCTTCGGCATATAAAGTATCAAAAGCTAAACTCGATTTTCCTGATCCTGAAAGACCTGTAATAACAACCAGTTTATTTCTAGGAATAACAACATCTACATTTTTCAAGTTATGTACCTGTGCTCCTTTAATTATAATATTTGATTTTGGATCTATTTTAGAAAGGTCAATTTGCATAAAAAAGTCAATTTTTACAAAAGTAAACAATTTTGAATTGGATTTTGTTAAGGATTTAGTTCCAAATCTTAACTATTTTATCATAATTAAAATGCTTTTTGGTCGGCCTATTTCAGTTCAAAGAATTTGATTTTAGTGGACAAAAAGATGCTGTTTAAAGTCTTTTTGAGAAAAATGTCAAATAATTATCAATTTATTCTGGTAAAAATTGTAATTTAAATTTAGATTTAGTGCAATCATTAAGTTTTATCTTGCTAATTGTAAGGAAATTACGTTTTGTTTTTGAACTTTTTTACGAGCTTTTGTTTTACGGATTTTTAGCTCTTTTTAGGTAAAATTTATGTTTATTGTACATTAATAAAAGTTTTACTAATAATAATTAATGATTTTATTTGCTTTTTAAAAGTAAAATTTGTTAAATTTGGTCACAATATTAACATAACCCAAAAAAGCCACGCCTATATAAGAAAACTACTTTTTAGAAAATACTCCAAATTTTAAAACAAAACTAAAAAAGTAGTTATTATGGCTGATCTGCATACTCCAGACGCTCTATTAGTAAAAAATTATGTTGACGGTAGCGAAGCTGCACTGGCAACATTAATAAAAAGGCACGAATCTAAGATATATGGTTTTATATATTCTAAGATTGCTGATAGAGATATTTCAAATGATATTTTTCAAGACACATTTATTAAAGTTATTAAAACTTTGAAAAGCAATTCGTATAATGAAGAAGGTAAATTCTTGCCTTGGGTAATGCGTATTTCTCATAACTTAATCGTAGATCATTTTCGAAAAACAAAGAAAATGCCAATGTATAGAGAAACAGAAGAGTTTTCTATTTTCTCTATTATGTCAGACGATGCATTGACAATAGAAGGCAAAATGATTGTAGATCAAGTCGAGATTGATTTAAAAAAACTGATAGAAGAACTTCCAGAAGATCAAAAAGAAGTACTGGTAATGCGTATGTATCAGGATATGAGTTTTAAAGAAATCTCTGAAGTAACTGGCGTAAGCATCAATACTGCATTAGGGAGAATGCGATACGCGCTAATGAATTTGAGAAAAATAATAGAAAAACATCAAATT
This sequence comes from Flavobacterium movens, assembly GCF_039581425.1. Lineage (NCBI taxonomy): Bacteria > Pseudomonadati > Bacteroidota > Flavobacteriia > Flavobacteriales > Flavobacteriaceae > Flavobacterium > Flavobacterium movens. Next base: position 69,047 of record NZ_JBCPXY010000003.1, on the reverse strand, counting down.
ATTTTAACCAACTAATACTATTTTGATAATTAGCCCGTTATACTAGTATAAAACATTTTGAATAGTATGGGGAAAATTTACTCAAAAAAAGCACAAGCTTCTAAAAATCTTAAACCTAAAAAAGAAGTCGTTTCTTTTTTATTGAATTATTCTAAAGCCTTGACAGTAGTTAAGATTGACGATAAAAATTTTGAGATTATAGCTAACTAAACAGCCCACTGCTCCTGTCGGATGTTTATTAAAACAAACCAAATGGTCGTTTTGGTTGAAGAACTCACTGTTCGTATATTTCATTATACAAACAGTGAGTTTTTTGTTTGTCTATATTCATAAATAAAAAATATAAGTATTTTACAGCATTTTTCTTCTGTTTTGTTAAAATTTAACATTATGATGGGAATTAATGTGTTTATTTACTTTTTAATTCTATTTTAGTTAAAAAACTAATTTTTATTTCGTTTAATGTGCTTTTTATAAGTGTTATTCGTATTGAAAAATTTGTTTGTTTAAAATAATAAACTAAGAATTAAATATTTAACCCCAAAAAACTATTTATGAAAAAAAACTACCCTACTTTATTTCGTTAGGTTTTGATGCTAATTTGATTTTGAGAAAAATATTTGAACCAGCAAATGTTTACTCAAGAAAATAGTAAGGATAATTTTTAAACCAGTTTAATTATCTGTTTTGCTATTTCTTAAAAGAAAATAAGAAAATCATTTAACCACCAAAACTCAACCGCAAAATGAAAGACAATATTAAAGTGCTGTCATGCTTATTGATGATAAGTATTGGCGCATTTGCACAGAAAGACAAAATTAAAGAAGCACAATCTTTATTTGATAAAGGAAATAGCCAGGAAGCTTTGGCAGTTTTAACTAAAACAGAATATCTTATTCTTAATGCATCTGATGAAGACAAATCAGATTACTACTTCTTGAAAGGAAACGTTTTAAAAGACTTAGCTGTAAAAAATATTGATGCAGCTAATAATTTTACATTAGCGTCGCAATCGTACCAAGATGTGTTTTTATACGAAAACGAATCAGGAAAATTTAAATGGACAGTTAAAGCAAATATGGCTTTAAAAGATATGAAAGCCAGTCTAGTAAACGGGGCAATGGCCGATTTTAATGCTGGAAAATTTAAAGAGAGTGCAGAAAAAAGTTATAAAGTATATCTGTTTGATAAAAAGGATACCCTGAACTTGTTTAATGCGGCGTCTTCATCTATCAATGCAAAAGATTTTGGTTCGGCAGTTACTTATTATGAACTTCTAAAGAAAATTAATTTTTCAGGAAAAGGGGTTTTGTACTATGCTACAAATAAGAAAACAAAAGAAGAAGATGTCTTTGTTTCGCCAAAAGCTAGAGAATCAGCAATTCAACAAGGATTCTATGAAAAACCAAGAACAGAATCTGTACCATCTAAAAGAATAGAGGTAAACAATAATCTTGCTTATGCTTACCTTGAAAGAAAAGATTATTCTAAAGCCGAAGCGGTATATAATTATGTTTTAGAATTGAATCCAAATTATGTAGATGCCTATATTAATCTGGCTTACTTAAAACTACAAATAAAGAAAGATTTAGCCGATGAAATTTCTTCATTAGGAACTACTCCAGCTGAGATGCAGAAGTACGATAAGCTTAGTGCAAGAAAAGATGATATTACAAGAAGTGCAATTCCGTATCTGAAAAAAGTGCTTACACTAGAGCCTAAGAATTCAGATGCAACAAAAACATTGCTTGGTGTTTATAGATCGCTTGATATGACAGCAGAATATAATGCTTTAAAAGCGGGAATGTAAATAAATTGGATAATGAGAAAATTTGATAATTAGAAAATTTCTATAGATTCCGAACACATTGCCTAATTTTCTAATTGGCACATTAAAGCACAAAGATTTTTAATCTTTGTGCTTTATTTTTTTGAAACTGTTTTTTCAAGTTCTTCAATGAGAGATTTCTTTCCGACAGTTTTGGTGATAATATCTTTTTCAAGATTCCATCCACGTGCTGGAGAATATTCTCGGCCATACCAAATAATTTGCAAATGCAAGTCGTTCCATAATTCTCTTGGAAATAATCTTTTAGCATCTTTTTCGGTTTGCGCTACATTTTTTCCGTTAGATAAATTCCATCTGTACATTAATCTGTGAATGTGTGTGTCAACAGGAAAAGCTGGAACGCCAAAAGCTTGCGACATTACTACACTTGCTGTTTTATGGCCAACCGCTGGTAAAGCCTCAAGCGCTTCGAAACTCTGTGGAACCTCGCCATTATGTTTTTCAATTAAAATTTCAGATAGACCGTGAATTCCTTTAGATTTCATTGGAGATAAACCACACGGACGAATAATTTCCTTAATTTCCTCCACCGACATTTTAACCATATCATACGGATTATCGGCCTTTGCAAATAATAAAGGTGTAATTTGGTTTACACGAACATCGGTACATTGTGCAGATAGCAAAACCGCAATCAAAAGCGTATAAGGATCTTTATGGTCAAGCGGAACAGGTATAGTAGGGTAGAGTTCTTTTAATTTATCAATAACAAATTGTACACGAGCTTCTTTATTCATTTCCGTATTTTTAATGTTGTAAAAATAGTATAATTTTAATGATGTGCCTAATCCAGCTTTCCGTTTCAACTCCTCATTATGCCAGTAACATTTTTAAGTATTTAAAAGAGCTTCCTTTGGTCGCTTTTTAAATACAAAAAATGTAAACTATCATAATTCCGGGGTTTTCACTGCAATCTGGGGCATGAAAAAAGTTATGAGTTATCTTTGTTAATCTAAAGTCTAAAATCAACAACCTAAAATATAAAAATATGACAACATTAAAAGCAGGAGATCAAGCGCCAAATTTTTCAGGAATAGATCAAGACGGAAAAACACACAAACTGACAGATTACGCAGGGAAAAAATTGGTTGTTTTCTTTTATCCAAAAGCGAGCACTCCAGGCTGTACAGCGGAGGCATGTGATTTGAGAGATAATTTTCATCGTTTTCAAGCTAATAATTACGAGCTTTTAGGAGTGAGTGCTGACAGTGCAAAAGCACAAATTAAGTTTAAAGATAAATATGAATTGCCTTTCCCATTAATTGCAGACGAAGACAAATCGGTTATTAATGCATTTGGAGTTTGGGGACCAAAGAAATTTATGGGAAGAGAATACGACGGAATCCATAGAACAACTTTTGTAATTGACGAAAAAGGAATTATAGAAGAAGTAATCGAAAAAGTAAAAACAAAAGAACATGCTTCGCAGATTTTGAAATAGAGATTTTTGTTTCAGGTTTTCTTTGTTTCAGGTTTCAAGTTGCTTTACTTAATGTTTAGTTTTAACGCAAAGCACGCTAAGTTTTTTTATGAGCCAAACCTACTAAACTGGCAAAGTTCGCAAAGCTTAATTTGCATAAAGCTTTGCGAACTTTGCGTTTTTGGCACAAGCTTAAGTAAAAAAACTTAGCGTGCTTTGCGTTAAAAAAATACCCGCTTCAACAGTAGCTTGAAGCCTGAAACAAAAAAAGTCCCAAGGAGGGACTTTTTTATTATTGTTTATTTTGTTCTAATTCTTTCTGCGGATGATATCCAAAAAGATGATGTTCTTTAATGATTTCTGGAATTCCAGGAGGCAGCATTGGTTCCCAGCCCGTTTTACCTTGATTAATCATTTTTAAAATTTCTCTAGAGAAAACATCTAGGATATTTGGATCGTAGTCTTCAATGTCAACCACTTTTCCATTGAATTTAAAGAATTTATATAACTCTTTCATTCTAGGATGAACCTTCAAATTGTTTGAATTCATTAATGAGCCATCTTCGTCTAACATTGGATATAAGAATACTTTCATATCGCGATAGAATAATTTTCCGAAAGCTTCTAGAATTCCACCGCTTAAATGGCGGTAGTACTTCTCGTCAAAAATATCAACAAGGTTATTTACCCCCATTGCCAATCCCATACGAGCTTTGGTGTAGTTTGCGAAGTATTCTACAACTTTATAATATTCTTGGAAATTCGAAATCATAACGGTTTGACCAAGAGAACAAAGCAATTCGGCTCTATCCATAAAATCTCTTTCATCAATTTCTCCATCTGATCTTAAATTCGAAAGAGTGATTTCAAAAATTACAAGCGTATTGTTCTTTTCAACCTTATTTTCTTTAAGAAACATTTCTAAAGATTTCTCATACATATCCATGTTTACCTTTGTAACAGGACGGAAACTTCCTCTCAAAGCTAAAAGGTTCTTTTTGTATAAGATAGCTGCTGGTAAAATGTTTTTCCCTTCTGGGTTAAACATTACGGCATCTGTCATTCCGTTTTTAACCAATTGTAAACTCATTAAACGATTGTCTACATCGGCAAAACGAGGCCCAGAAAAGTTGATGGTGTCGATCTCTAATTGATCTTTATCTAAGTGATCGTATAAATATCTAAGTAATCGTTTAGGATCATTGTATTTGTAAAAAGCACCGTAAATTAAGTTAACTCCTAAAATTCCCAGTGTTTCTTGTTGTAATCTAGCGTCAGTCTCTTTAAAACGAATATGAAGGATAATTTCGTTATAAGCTTCGTCTGGTTCAATTTGGTATCTAATTCCAACCCATCCGTGACCTTTAAATTGTTTGGCAAAATCTATTGTTGCAACGGTGTTGGCGTAACTGAAAAAAAGTTTTGTTGGATGTTTTTCTCGGCTTAAACGCTCTTCGATGATTTGTCCTTCATGGGTAAGCATTTTTTTTAAACGCTCTTCGGTAACGTATCTTCCGTCATTTTCGGCTCCATAAACAGCATCACTAAAATCTTTATCATAGGCAGACATAGCTTTTGCAATAGTTCCTGATGAACCTCCAGATCTGAAAAAGTGTCTAACGGTCTCTTGTCCAGCGCCAATCTCAGCAAATGTTCCGTAAATATTTTCGTTTAAATTAATGCGTAACGCTTTGTCTTTTATAGAAGGAATCTGTTCGATGACCTTGTCACCCTTGAGTTTTATTTCTGTACCCATTTTGTTTTAAATAGATTTGTTACAAAGTTAGTAAATTAGGAGTCTAATGAAAGAGAAATAATCTATTTTTGTAAAAAAATTAAGTTCAATTGAAGGTTTATTTTTTAGGTACAGGTACTTCTCAAGGCATTCCAATTATCGGAATCGATCATCCAGTTTGTAAAAGCACTGATGCTAAGGATAAAAGGCTTCGTGTATCCATTTGGATAACATGGGACGAGCATTCTTATGTTATTGATTGTGGTCCCGATTTCAGACAGCAAATGCTTTCTTGCGGATGCCGAAAACTCGATGCGATTCTTTTTACCCACGAGCATTCTGACCACACTGCTGGTTTAGACGATATTCGGCCATTTAATTTCAGACAAGGAGAAATTCCGATTTACGGACATAAACGTGTTTTAGATAATCTAAGACGCCGTTTTGATTATGTTTTTGAGACCGTAAATAAATATCCAGGAGCTCCAAGCGTAAAAACAATCGAAGTGCAAAATAATGCGCCTTTTGCCGTTGGAGATAAAATGGCAATTCCGATAAATGCTATGCACGGCGATTTACAGGTTTTTGGGTACAGAATAGAAGATTTTGCTTATTTAACTGATGTAAAAACAATTGAACAAGTCGAAGTTGAAAAATTGAAGGGCATAAAAGTTCTGGTAGTGAATGCTTTGCGTGTTGAACCTCACGATACTCATTTTAATCTTCAAGAAGCGCTTGATTTTATTGATCTGGTTAAACCTGAAAGAGCCTATTTAACTCATATTAGTCATGTTTTGGGCTTTCATGAAGAAGTCCAGCAGAAGCTTCCTGAAAATGTTTTCTTGGCTTACGACAATTTAGAAATTACAATTTAATTATACCACACAATGAAAAAATCCTTAATGCTTTATCTTTTTATTCTTGCCATTTTAATGAACGTTTTCACGTATTCGTTTTATAGCGGAGAAGTGAAATTTGGACAGGAGCGATATGATAAAACAACTAAGAAATTAAGAGACAGCATTAGTCTTATGAAAAATAAATTGGCAGAGGCTGATTATTTTTCTTTAGAACACAACGAAAATGCACAAAATTATTTTGATAATAGTGCTTCAGGAGGAAAAGTGATTTTGTATGAAAAACTAATTCCAGTTGTAACCGAAAAGTTATTAGATTTCAATTCAAATCCAAAAGGGAATCCTTATACAGGTCAGGATATGATTGATGGAAAGAAATTCATCATCAATAAAGTAAAAATTTTAAACCACAGATGGATCATTGCAGATTACAGTAATGGTGAATTATGGGGAGAAGTCTTGTTAAAATACTTTGTAGATAACGACGATAATATTACCTTTGAAGTAAATCAAACTTGGTTATATCAAAAATAGGATTTTATAATCCTATTTTTTTTTGAACTTTAAATAAATTTAGGATTATGAAAAAGATGTTTTTGTTTTTGATTATAGCAAGTGCAATTTCTTGCGGAAAAAAAGTTTCTCAAGAAAATACAAGTACAACTCCGAAAGAGCAACAAAAAGAGGCTGTTGTAGGAGGAGATTCCGATTCGCATGGTTGTAAAGCTTCTGCTGGATATACTTGGTCTACGCTTAAGAAAGAATGTATTAGAGTTTTTGAAAACAGCACAAGACTAAATCATGCTGAAGATGGAAAAACGTATTCTACTGTTTCCTATGTAATTTTTGACGGAAATAAAGCAGAACTTTTTCTAGATACTCAAAAAGAATCGATTATTCTAGAAAGAAAATCAGAAGGTGATTCTTGGGTTAATGGCGATTGGCAGTTGATTCCGTGGAAAGGATATGTTCTGAAAAAAGCAGGGAAGGTTCTTTATACAGGAGAATAAAAGTAAAATGTAAAAAGTGAAATGTAAATTGGTTCAATCATTTTACATTTCACTTTTTGTATATTTAAATGATTTCTTTAATAAAATCAGAAGTAACAACTTGAGCAAATTCGTCGTTTAAGCTTGCTAAAGCTGTTTGATGAATTAATTCGGCAGAGAAATTTTCTCCATTTATTCCTTTTTTGTTGAATGTTGCCGTTGCATCAGAAACCAAATAAACGGTATAGCCAAAATTTCCTGCCATTCTTGTGGTGGTAGAAACGCAATGATCTGTGGTCAAGCCAACAATTACTAGATTTGTAATTTTATCATTATCCAAAAGCTCTTTTAAGTTTGTTCCGATAAAAGCGCTGTTGACATTCTTTTTAATAATGGTTTCTCCTTCAAGAGGTTTTACAATATCCTGAAATTCATTTCCAGGATTTGTTTCATTTAAAATGGAATTAGGATTTGAAGAACAATGCTTTACGTGAAAAATGGGAAGTTTTTTGCTTCGCCAGATCTTTAGAAGTTTGCCAGCTTTTTGTTCTGCATCAACATTATTTCGATCCCCGCCCCAGTAGGCAACATCATGAAAACCTTTTTGAATATCAATTAAAATTAATGCAGGATTATTAAGTTTTGAAATGCTCATTTTATAAAGGATTTAGTGGAAACTGCGACTGAGAACTGCGACTGAATACTAACTAAGCAGCCAATTCTTAAAATCAAAGAAATTCTGAGGAGCAACTCCATGTCCAACAGGATATTCTTTATAAGTAAGCGGAATATTTAATTTTTCTAAAGCGGCAGGTGTTTTTCTTGCCCATTCAATCGGAATAACTTGATCTACAGTTCCGTGTGAAGCAAATATTTTTAGATTCTTAAAGTTATTTTTCTCAAAACCTTCTTTGATGATTTCTTCGTTGAAATAACCACTCATTGCCACAACTCTTTGAATTTTTTCTGGATAAGAAAGTGCCGTTGCATAACTCAAAATGGAACCTTGGCTAAATCCAATTAAGGTAACATTATTAGCATCAATAGGATAGTTAGCGACTAATTCGTCTATAAATGTTGCAATTGTATCTCTCGAAATTTTGGCTTGCTCGTTATCTGAAAATTTATTTTGGTCAGCATCAAAGTTAATTGCATACCAAGCGTAAGCACCATATTGTAAATCGTAAGGAGCTCTTGCGGAAATGATGTAATAATTATCCGGAAGTTCAGAAGCAAAAGAGAATAAATCGGCTTCGTTGCTGCCGTATCCATGCAATAAAAGCAATAACGGATTTTTATCTAAAATTACTTTTGGTTCTCTTATTTTATATTCTAAAGATAGATTCATTTTTTTTAATTGTAAATTATCAATTGTGAATTGTAAATTTTTAGTCTCAGTCTCAGTCACGGTTTTCAGTTCTTAACTTTGACAAAGTTTTTGACGTTTTTTAGTTTGGAATTTGGTACTTAAAAATTGGAATTTTAAAATTTATCCAATTTTCTTAAACCATTTTTGAAATAAATTTCCAACCAAAGGAATTGGTCTCATTTGCCCTTGAATAGCATTAAAAATACCAAAAGTCCAAAGAATTGAGATACAGATCCACATTGGGAAAGTAATGAAAAAACTATCAAAGTTGCTGATAATTGCTCCTAAAGAAATGAAGGTTAAAGATAACCCTAAAGATTGACGGATATGAAAAGAAGCAAAACTATTTTTGTTTTCAGAATTCATACTCATGGCGATTAAAACACCAATGATAAGAATGTAACTCGTAATAGCAATTGGTTTTCCTTCTTCGACTGAATTATTCATTTTATTATTTTGTAACTAATTGATTTTGATTTAAAATTCCATAAACAGAACCTTTAAGTTCAGTTCCTAAGAAAGCAGAATTTTTAGATTTTGAAAGGATGTTTTCTTTTGTAAAAGTTGATTTTCCTTCCGTTGTAAATAAAGTTAAGTTTGCTTTTGCACCTTCTTCGATAATATTGTTTTGTAAACCAAAAACGTTTCTCGCAGCAGTTAATTTTGCTACAATCGTTTCTACAGGTAAAACCGTCAATAAAGCTCCAAAAGCACTTTCTAAACCAATTGTTCCGTTTTTGGCAGTATCAAATTCCATTTTTTTGAATTCAATATCAATTGGGTTGTGGTCTGAAGTAATCATGTCGATTGTTCCGTCAGCAATTCCGTTAAGCAAAGCTTGTCGATCAACTTCTGTTCTTAATGGTGGAGTAACTTTAAAACGAGTATCAAATCCGTCCAGTTTTTCATCAGTTAAAACCAAATGATGTACAGATGCACTGCAAGTTACGTTTAAACCTTTCGCTTTCGCTTCTCTAATCAATTCAACCGATTTTGCTGTAGAAATTGTCGGAATATGAAGTTTTCCTCCAGTATATTCCAGTAAAAATAAGTTTCTTGAAATTTGCAGCTCTTCAGCTAGGTTTGGAATTCCTTTTAAGCCTAATCTTGTAGAAACAATTCCTTCATTAGCAACTCCATTTCCTTTAATGTTTGGGTCTTGAGAGTAGGCAATTACCAATCCGTCAAAATCTTGTACATATTGTAAAGCGATTTTAAGGATATTAGCATTGTCAATACTTTTGTTATAATCTCCAAAAGCGATTGCTCCCGAGTTTTTCATATCAAAAAGCTCTGCCATGTCTTTTCCTTCACTGGCTTTTGTTAAAGCGCCTATTGGGAAAATTTCTGTTGCAAAACCATTTGCTTTACTTTTTACGAAATTTACTTGTGACTGATTGTCAATAATTGGCAAAGAATTCGGCTGTAAAGCAATTGCTGTAAATCCGCTTTTTGCTGCCACGTTTAGTCCGTTTACGATCGTTTCTCTGTCTTCATAACCCGGTTCTCCAAGAGAAACACTGCTGTCAAACCATCCTTGAGAAACATGAAGATCGTCAAATCGTACCACTTCTGCATCGTCATTTGGAAGCGAAACGCCTATTTTTTCTATTACACCATCTGCAATTAAAAGATCAACGGTCTGATTGTGAAACGGACTTTTTGAGTCGATAATTTTGGCGCTTTTGATGATTAGTTTCATATGTAGATATTTTTTTGTCGTAAAATGATTTTTGTAAAAAGTAAAATGCCTTTAAAAGAAGCGCAAATTCTATTTCACAAATTTTATAATTGCCATTTCTAATGCTAAAAATAACAGTGCAAAGATAACAAACCATTTCCAAATTTGGCTGTCAGTTCGTTCTGTTTGTAGTGTATTAAAAATAGTTGAAATGGTATCGGCTGTTTTGAAATCAGAAACTACATTTGTGTTTACCTGGCTCAAATCACTTTCGGTTCTTTTGTAATTAAAACTGATGTTTTCAACCCATTCTTTTTTATCGAAAACACTATAATTTCCAGCTGTTTCAGGGAAATCATTAAAGGTTAATTTGACTTTATTATTTAAAATCTGCTGAATCGGAATAAACGAATCATCTGTTCCTTTTACTTCCAAAATAGCATCTTTAGTCAAAAGAACGTCAACAAAATAAGGCTGATTATTTCCAATTATTAAAGCATTTACACCAGTTTTTTGATTGTTTTGAGCGATTTTATAAAATAACGGAACAATTAAAGGCGATTGCTGAAAATTAGAGTTTGCACTATTTATTGGTGCTGTGAAAATCGTTATTCCAGAAACCTGATTCTGAACAGCAGTTACAAAAGCAGTCTGATCTTCAAACGAAAGAACGGCTGGATAAGAACTCGAAACGGCAAATGAACTATTTACTTTAGGATATTGGAAATTCGTTATTTTGTTTTCGAAAACGCCTGAAAACAGCGGATGGTCGAAATTAATTTTAGTGATTAATTTAGCGTTGGTCTCTAAATTTCCAAATTGAATTTTTCCGAAATTCCCCAATAAAGCGTTTAAACTTGAAAGAGAAGTTTTTTCAGACGGAATCACAACTAGATTTCCTCCTTTAGAAACAAAAGCTTTTAAAGTAGTTTGTAATGCTTGTGGAATATCAGCCAATTCATTTAAAATAATGGTATTTTGCTTTTCTAAGCTATTATAATCTAAAGCACTAATTGAGTAGTTGTTATAATTGAATTCTGCTGAAGTATAAATTCTCGATAAGAAATTGCTTTTTTCAGGTTCGCCAATACTGATAACGTTTGTTTTTTTGTTTTTTGAAATGCTGAAAAATAATTTGTTGTCGTAAATAAGACCATTGTCTTCAATTACTACATATCCGTGAAAAGCTTCTTTCGGAATGGTAAAATTGATTTTCTTTTTCTTCGTGTCAAAATTGACAATAGTTTTGGCAATCAGTTTGTTTTGATTGTAAAGTGCTGTTGAGACAAGTTTGAAATCTTCGCCATAAGCTGATAAATTGATGCCAATTTCGTAGAAATTTTCTAAAGTTTGATTGATGTAGACGCTGTCAATTGAAACATTGTTTTTTTGTTCTGCTTCAGGAACGATGAAGTATGGTTTTTCGTCGAAATCTATAGTTTTAACAGCTGCTTCTTTTAAACCAACAGCATCTGTAATAATTACAATGTCTTTTTTATGAGCCGATTTGTGTGCTTTAATTTTGGCTGTAATTGCTGAAAGATCAAAAGGAGAAGCGCTGTATTTTAAGTTTTGTAAAGCGCTCTTAGATGATTTAATATCGGTATTCCAAAAGTTTTCGGTGTTGGTTAAAAGTGAAAACTGAGTGTTTTCTGGAGTGTTTTCAAGTAATTCTTGAACAGCTCTTTTTAGTAATTCTCCCTTTTTGCCTTTTGACTGCATACTGAAAGAATTATCCAATACAATATACATCTCATTTGAAGCGTTCTTACTGTCGGCAGCTTCAAAAAAAGGCTGTGCAAATGCAATAATGGCGCAGGTAAGCAATAGTAAACGTGTCGCTAATAAAAGACGTTTTTTAATTTTAGAGCTTTTACGAGTCTGAATAGCAAGCTCTTTTAAAAATCGGACGTTGGTGAAATAGGAAGTTTTAAATCGTCTTAATTGAAATAAGTGAACCAAAATTGGAACGATCAATAAAAACAGAAAGTATAGAATTTCGGGATGTTTAAAATGCATTCTGGCTTCGATTTACTTCACTACGTTTTGTTTTTCGCGAAGATGCAGGTCAAAAATACAAATTAAAATTATTTAAACCATATAAGTTCATATAGAGATTATAAGGAAATAGCAAATAAAGACTTACATAACTTATATGAACTTACGCGGTTCTAAAAAAATATCAAAAAATGTAACTTTTGTAATTTCTTTGTAACTTAGGAGTTTCTTCAAGCAGATATTATTGCTTATTTTAGCTAATTCAAAAAAAATAAAAATAAACTATGAAAAAAATATATCTAGTATTATTTTCAGCTTTATCATTAACTGCTGTTAAAGCTCAAAATAAATTCAATTTGTTGGTTGGAACTTATACGAATACTTGTCAAAGCAACGGAATTTATGTGTACGATTTTGATGCTTCGACTGGTGATTATAAATTGAAGGGTTCTTCAGAGAATGTTGTAAGTCCGAGTTATTTGTCGGTTTCAGCAGATAATAAATTTATTTATGCCGTAAACGAAAATGGAACTCAAAGTACAGTAAGTGCTTTTTCATATGATTCGCAAGCTGGAAAGATCAATCTTTTGAATAAAAATGATGCTTTAGGGGCAGATCCTTGCCACTTAATAAATGATGATAAAAATGTAATTGCTGCCAATTATTCTGGCGGAAGTATTGCTGTTTTTAAGAAAAATCCAGACGGAAGTATTTCAGAAGCCCAGCAGTTGATTCAGCATGAAGGAAAAGGACCAAATGCAGCACGTCAGGAAAAAGCGCATGTGCATATGGTTGTTTTTTCGCCAGACAAAAAGTTTGTATTATCAAATGATTTAGGTTTAGATAAAGTGTTTATTTACAAATACAATCCAACTGCAAAAAATGAAATTCTAACTTTAAAAGGAAGTGTTGATGTAAAACCGGGAAGTGGACCAAGACACTTAACTTTCAGTAAAGATGGGAAATTTGTGTATTTGGTTCAAGAATTGGATGGAACTTTAACAACATTAAGTTGGGATAAAACGGGAAGTTTAAAAGTAGTTGCAGAAACAAGTATTCTTCCAAAAGATTTTAAAGGCGGCACGGGAGCTGCGGCAATTAAACTTTCGCCTGACGGAAATTTTTTATATGTTTCTGACCGTGTAGATGCCAATGCGATTTCAGTTTACAAAATTCTTAAAACAGGAGCCTTAGAATTGGTAGAACAACAAAGCACTTTAGGAAAAGGTCCACGTGATTTTGCAATCGATCCAACAGGAAATTATCTTTTAGTAGGACATCAATATACTAATGATATAGTTATTTTTAAAAGAGACATAGCAACAGGAAAAATTACAGACACTGGAAGAAGAATCCAGATGTGCTCGCCAGTTGGGCTGTTGTTTACGAAAATTTAGTAAAAAAAGGTTCTAAGGTTCTGAGATGCTAAGCTTCTAAGCTTTTACTAAAAAAGGGTAAAGATTCAAAAGAATCTTTACCCTTTTTTATTCTTATATAAAAACTTAGAACCTTAGCAACTTAGTAGCTTAGCATCTAAAAAAAGTTATTTTTTCTTCTTCTTTTCATTTCTCGTCTTCAACATATTTCTGTTAACAGAACCATGTGTTTTCTTTTTTGTTTTTGAAGGACCACCAAGATTGACTTTTTGGTTCTTTTTAGATTTTTCGTGAAAAGCGCCGTCACCTTCTAGTTTCGGTTTTTTCATTAAAAACTTTCTTGGCAATTTGTCTTTTTCAGCTTCAATAAGCTTTTCTGAGATTTCTACTTCTTCAGGAAAATCAGCGATTTCAAGTTCCTGATCCATTAAAAGTTCTGTTGCTATTTTGAATTCTTCTTCTCTTGGAGTAACAAAACTGATTGCTGTTCCTGTTGCGTCTGCACGTCCTGTACGACCAATTCTGTGCATGTAAAGCTCTGGTTCTTCTGGAAGTTCAAAGTTGATTACGTGTGTAATATTAGAAATATCCAAACCTCTCGCCATAACGTCGGTTGTAATTAAACCACGAAGATTTCCTTCTTGGAATTCAGCCATTGTACTCAAACGATAATTTTGAGATTTATTAGAGTGAATTACACCAAATTGTCCGTCAAAAAGCTCATCAATACGATTGAAAAGCATATCTGAAATCTTTTTGTTGTTTACGAAAACTAGAATACGGCTCATACTTTCGTCAGTTTCTAGTAAGTGTTTTAAAAGATTTACTTTCGTATTGAAATTCGGAACATTATAAGTAATCTGAGTAATTTTCTCAAGAGGGGTTCCTGATGGTGCTAATGTTACTTCTTCAGGAAAATCAAAATAATCATTTAAAAGATCATCAACTTCATCTGTCATCGTTGCCGAGAACAGAATATTTTGACGTTTTGTTTTCATCATTGCAAAAAGCGAAGTTAGCTGTGGTCTGAAACCTAAATTCAGCATTTCGTCAAACTCATCGATAACTAATTTTTGTGTTTCGTCAAAACGAACTACAGCATCAAGAGCTAAGTCCATAGTACGTCCAGGAGTTCCAACTAAAATATCAACACCTTCGTAAACGGCTTTCTTTTGTGTATTGATGTTTACGCCTCCGTAAATACCTAAAGTTTTAACCGACATATATGTAGTCAGTTTTTCTACTTCTTCAACCACCTGAACTACTAATTCTCGGGTTGGCACAAGGATTACGATTTTCGGCGTATTGGTATGTGTAAATTTGTAGAGCTTTAAAAGAGGCAGTAAATAAGCAAATGTTTTACCAGTTCCGGTTTGTGCAATTCCCATCATATCACGACCAGACATGATTACAGAAAAAGATTTTTCTTGAATAGGAGTAGGCGTAAAAAATCCTAATTCGTCAACTGCTTTTTGTAATGATTTTGGAAGATTAAATTTTTCGAAAGTGCTCATTTGCTTTAAATTTTGTGCAAATGTACGTTAAATTCATGGTTTGTTTATCAAATTCTTAAAATCATCTGATAATTTATTAATCTAACTGGTTAATTTTCAATATTAAAACCCTTCAAAAACTCCTAGTCCAAACAAAGCAAAATCGTATTTTACAGGATCTTGGGCATCCATTTCTCTTAATTTGGTATCTAATTCTAATAAAGCTTTAGCATCATTTTGCTTTCGCGAAAGAATTCCAAGTTTGCGGGCAACATTTCCAGAATGAACGTCAAGAGGACAGGATAAAACAGATGGTGAAATGCTTTTCCAAATTCCCAAATCGACTCCTTTTGAATCTTGACGCACCATCCATCGCAGATACATGTTAATTCTTTTTGCCGCTGAATTGTTTAGCGGATCTGAAATGTGTTTCTGAGTTCGAGCTAAATGATCTGTTTCGAAGAATATTTTTTTGAATTCACTTATGCTTTTCTGTAGACTGTCTTTTTCCTGATTTTTAGCAAAAACAGATTCTAGTCCGTTGTGATTTTCGTAGATATGTTTTAGACCTTTTATGAAACCTGCAAAATCATGTCCGTTAAAGGTTCTGTGTACAAAAGTTTCTAGTCTTGCCAAGTCTTCATCGGAATGTGACATAACGAAATCGTAAGGTGTGTTTCCCATTAATTCCATCATTTTATGCGAATTCTTAATAATCATTTTACGGTTTCCCCAAGCAATTGAAGCACTTAGAAAACCAGCGATTTCAATATCTTCTTTTTGAGTAAAGAGATGTGGAATCTGAACAGGATCACTTTCTATAAAATCCTGATTATTATATTGGATGACTTTTTCGTCTAGAAATTCTTTAAGTTCTGTACTATTCATTTTTAGTAAGGTCTTTGGCGTAAAATCCGTCTTTTAAATTATTGGTGCGCATTTGCGGAATAATATGATAATATTTTTCAAAATAATCCAGTTGCTGTTTGTCAACGCAAGGAAGGTCACCATTGCCATTTGCCCAGAAAAAATTATTTTTTACAGGAGAATTATATTTTAGATTTCCTAACTGAATAGATTCAAAGGTAGTGCTGCTTTTTGAGTTTTGATACGGAAAAACAATGTTTTTTATAGAAAAATTGCTGATCTTCAGCATGAATTTATGACTGGAAAATCCATTAAGATTTACAGAGAAAAACAGTACAATGCAAGTTGGAAAAAGGGATACGATGAGAAAATATTTGATTGCATTTTTGCCATAAAAAATACATGTAAAACAAAAGAGGGAAAAGAACAGTATAAAGTTCATGAAGAATCGATACTGAGGCGAAGTCAACCCTAATAGGAGTAATTGTAAGACCATTACAAAATAAAGAATCCAAAGCGCTTTTTTATTTTGGTATTTAGAAATGAAAAAAGGTACAATCAGTATTAGAAAAACACTTATCTTATTGAATAACCCGTGCAATTTTGGCATAGAAAGCCAATGTAAAAATAATTCGGCAAGAGTCATTTTATTGTATTGTGATGCACTTACAAAAAAGCCATAATACTTAACCTGATCGTAATAAAAATCTTGTATTACATTCGGGATTGCGTAATCTGCTGTAAAAGAATTAATCTTTGAAGGAAAAATTGGCGACCCGCAGATAATCATATTTTTTATTATAAAGAGAGCGGCAATCAAAATGGTGAGCATCGCTGGTTTTAGCAGTTTTTTTGAAAGTGAGCTAAAATGATAACCTAAAAGAATAATTGGGATTACAGCAAAAGTTAAAGTCGTATTTTTTATATAAAGCAGAAATAGGACAAGTATTACAATAAGATTGAAAGTTTCAGAATTTGTGTTTTTGAAATTTTCTAAGAAATAGAAGAACAGAATAAATGAAAAAACATAAACAGGAATATCTGGAGAAGGCGCACTTATGAATTGAAAAAAGAAAATATTGAATAAAGGCAGTAATCCGACTAGTAAATAGTTTTTATTGTCATTTTTGCTGTATTCGTTGAGTTTTTGAATAGAAAATACATTTCCTAATAATAAGCAAAAGCCGCTTAAATCATTAAAATTTTTGTATAAAAAAGAAAAGCTAAAAACACTTTGTGTAATATGCCAACCACTTGTCTGCCCATAGAACAAATGGAGATTTACAAGTCCTTTTACAAAGCCATATTCGTTAAGCCATTTTATAGTTTGAATATAATAGGATTCATTATCAATTACAAAAGGAATTGAAGAACATTGTAAAATAATAAGAACAGAAATAACAGTTAGAATAATTTGTAAGCTTTTTTGTAACTGCTGTAATTCTAATAAAAATGACTTATAAACATTAATAATCTGATTGTAAAATTTTAGTAATAAAAAAACATTCAGAAGTAATAAAACGATATGAAATTCAATATTAATTCTTCCAAAAATAGCCCAAATGCTTGCAAGAATAGTCGCTAAAAATAACCCTAGGATAGAAGTAAATACAAAATTTTTAGTATTGAGGTTTAGTATCTTATCCAAACCAAAACCTAAATTAATGGTTGTAAATAAAATATAAATCCAGCTAATCGCAATTAGAATCATTAATTAAGAATTTGTCCGTCGGACATTACTAATTTTCTATCAGCCATATTAGCCAATTCTTCGTTGTGGGTTACAATTACAAAAGTTTGTCCGAATTCGTCTCGAAGCTGAAAAAATAATTGATGCAAGTTTTCGGCAGAATGTGTGTCAAGATTTCCCGAAGGTTCGTCTGCAAAAATGACATCTGGTTTATTGATTAAAGCTCTTGCAACTGCAACACGCTGCTGTTCTCCGCCCGAAAGTTCGCTAGGTTTATGATTGATTCTATGTGAAAGTCCGAGATAAGAAAGGAGTTTTCTTGCTTCTTCTTCCGTTTCGGCTGTTTTTTTTCCTGCAATGTGAGCTGGAATACAAACGTTTTCTAAAGCTGTAAATTCAGGCAATAGCTGATGAAATTGAAAAATGAAACCTAAATTCAAGTTTCTAAAATCAGATAAGACTTTGTCTTGCTTGCTTTTCTTTTTGAAGTAACGATTGTAGTAAAAAAGTAATAAAAGAGTAGGTATGAGTATTATTGTCCATGTTCCATAACCGAAAATGTTGTTTTCTATTTTACTTCTAAAAAACAATACAAATACTGCCAATAAAATGAAATAAAAGGCTCCTAACCAAGTAATGATTTTGAAGGCTTTTTTCTGATTTGAATTGTCGTTTTTGATGTCTTGCAGTTCTAAAACATTTTTACCATTGATGGTTAGAGATGAATCTGGGTTATGGTCTGGTTTGTCAAGAGTTCCTAAAATCTGCAATAAAGTAGTTTTACCAGCACCCGAAGCTCCAACTATAGAAACAATTTCGCCTTTTTTAATATGTAGATCTACTCCTTTTAAAACTTCAAGTTTGTCGTAGAATTTATGTATGTTTTTTGCGTGTATCATGTAGTGAAACTGTTTTTACAAAGAAACGAAGATTATGGTCAAAATCAAATTCTAAAAATCAAATTCCAATATGTAAAAATCCAAATTCGAAAAAGAGCGGAGTGACTTTTCTAAAATCGGTATATAAATTGATATGGGAATGTTGGAAATTAAATTTAATAAATAAGTAAAACTACTTTGAAGAATTATTTTTAATTTCGATTAACTTAAAAGTGAATGTGTTATGCAAGATTTAGAAGTTGCAGAAGATGATAGAATGTCAAAACTGCTTATTGGATTGGTTTTGGACGGAATTGGTATGATTTCTTTCTCGATCCCGCTTCTTGGCGAATTTTCGGATGTTATCTGGGCGCCAATTGCTGGTATTATTATGGCAAAAATGTATAAAGGAAGAGTAGGTAAGGTTGCAGGGGTTTTAACTTTTTTGGAAGAGATTATTCCGTTTACTGATGTGATCCCGTCTTTCACTTTGACATGGATTTATACTTATTTTTTTCAGAAAAAATAGAAAAGACGGCTCAAAGCCGTCTTTTCTGTATGTTGCTATTGCACAATTATTTTCTTCACATATTGTGTTTTCTTTGTCTGAGGATTTACGACTTTAATCAAGAAAACTCCTTTTGAATGTAATTGAATATTCTCTTGTGTGTTTCCTCTAATTTTTTGCTTTAACAATTCTTTTCCAAAAACATCATAGATTTTTAAATCTGAAACTTCTGTTTCTTCGCTCTCAATGAGTACAAAGAAAGTTCCTTTACTTGGAATTGGCCAAACGTTAAAAGCATTATTTTTATTTTCTTTAATACTATCGTCTGTTCCTAAAGTTAAACTTTGTCCGCTAATGACGTTTACTTTTCTTTTCATAGTTCCTCCTTCAGAATCGGTTACAGTAAATTCAAAAGAGCACAATCCGTTTGAAGCAGGAGTAAAGGCAACAACATTAGTATTTAGAGTTGCGTTTCCGTTTATTACATTTGAAATTGCGTAAGAAACTCCATTTGTAAAACCTCTAGATAATTTTTGAATATTGATGTCTATTTTGTTTCCGTTTGGAGATTCGTAATGAGGCAAAGACATCCATTGTAAATATTTGTCCAGATTAGTATAACCATCTAAATCAGGATCTGCGTTAGCGTCTGAGAAATCTCCAATTGCAGAGTTTGCATTTGTTCCAATGATGTTTTCCCACCAATTTGGCAGTCCGTCCTGATCTGAGTCCCAATTTGAATCTCTAACTTCTGTTGGATAACTTTCAAAACCTCCAGCATCAGCTTCATTATCAGGGAATCCAGGTTTTCCTGTTACGCTTCCAACTGCAGAATATGTTCCGTTTAATGTTTCTGAGATGATTCGCTGATCATGATCATCAAATTCAGGCTGTGTGCATCCAACATCAGAAAGAACAATTTTATATGCATTTTTTGCAGATTGGGTAGTTACATAAGAAGGAAAAAATGGTGTATTGACGAAGTTGTCATAAGGAACCGTGTTTCCTGAAGCTTTTCTGCCTAGTGTCTGATTACTTTCATCGAAATACCCAGGCATTACATTTCCGTTAAAATAGCATCGCTGCATTCCTGTTCCAATGCCTTCATTTTGTTGATTGAAAGCGACAAATATTTTGGATCCTGCACCTGGTTTGTAATAGTTGTTTACGAAGTTAACTTCTTTTGTTCCTCCGTCAGTTGTTCTTCCTCCCCAGTTGTAAACTACATTATTGGTAATATCCATTCGTCCTGTATAAGCGCCACTGCCGTCTAATCCGCCACCAAGACTCCAGTTTCTACCATAACAATGCGCTAATAGGTTATGATGAAAACTTCCTATATCGCCGCCAATTGTGGCAGCATAACCGTGTTCTGTTCCTGCTGGGTAATTTTGGTGATTTGCTGCATTTAGAGCTTCAGAAATAAGTGTTCTTTGAAGAGTTATATTTTTCCCAGATCTTGAACTGAACGATTCATCAATCGTCCAACTAATAGAGCAATGATCAATGATGCTATTATCAGCTCCCGTAAGTCCCATTCCGTCATAAGTAGGCCCAGCGCCAATTCTAACTCTTAGATTTTGCACAACGGCATCATTTCCTGTCACGCCAAAAGGAGCAGAACGAATACAGATTCCTTTTCCTGGTGCAGTTTGTCCAGCTACAGTTACGTAAGGCTGGCTTAAAACAAGTCGAGATTGCAATTGAATAACTCCAGAAGTATGAAAAACAATTGTTCTTGGGCCAATATCATTTGTAACAGCTTCGCGAAAACTTCCTGGACCGCTGTCATTGAGATTAGTTACAGCGACTACTTTTCCGCCACGTCCGCCACGTGCAAAACGGCCATATCCTTCAGCATCAGGGAAAGCGAGTTGGGCTGGACGAAAACGCCAAATATTTCCCTTTTCAACTCCGTTCGCTAAAACTTCGTCAATACGCCAATAATAAGTTGCGCCTGTATATAATCCGTTTACTTGATAAGAATTGTTGGCTAGAGCTTGATTTCCTTTGAATTCTGGAGAAGATGTTGTAGCATTGTCAACAGCTGTTTGGTCTGTTCCAAAATAAATATTATGAGATACAGCACCAGAACCGACAGTCCATTGCAATAATTTCCCAGCAGATGTTAATTCTACATGTTCGTCGTTTTGTTTCGGATCCGGATTTGTTGCTTGATGCGAAATATTAGGTGTATTTAATTCAAAACCATTAAAGATGAAGTTTTTCACACTTTCTGTTCCTGAAGTTTCTGCGGCGATTAAAATTACTACATCGGTTCCTGTCGTAGCTTGAAATTTTAAATAACTAGATGCTGCATCGGCAGTTTTTGTAGCTCTTACGGTCGGAATTAGATTATCAACTACCAAATTTCCATTAACAGAAATATCAATTGGACTGAAGGTACTTGTCGTTGGGCTGTCAACGTTGTTAAAGAAAGCTAATAATGTATGTTCTCCTGTAGCTAAACCGCTTATTTTAAGTTCGATTTGAGCACCTAGATTTGCGGTCGTGCCTTTTACTGTAAGTCCGTCACAGACCAATCTGGCATAGTAAGGAGCCTGAATTCCCGCTTTATACCAGTTGGTTCCCAAAGCATCTCCGTTGTTTTCAACGCGAGTAATGGTAAATGTAACTCCATTTTCAGTATAGGTACTAGTGTTGCCAGAAGCGATTACCCAAGCAGTATAATCAGGGTCGTTTACTTCTGCTTTAGGTCTTCCTGACTGATCAAAATCAATTTTTACAATCGGATTTTGGGCAAAAATTTTGTTTACCGGAGTAATTAGGCAGATTACTGCCGCTACTACGGAGAGTTTTGAGTAATTTTTCAGCATGTCAAATTGTGGTTTGGTTAGTAAGCAATAATTTATGTCGAAGAAATTAAAATACTGATTATCAGTTATGAATAATTAATTTCGACTATTGTAAAGTTTATTATTACTTAAAATAAAACCATCCTGCACAATGCTGTTCTGCTTGATGTATTATTGTGAAATCTAGCTAAAAACAATAGTATTCTCTTCTTTTAAGCTAATTTTTTTAATACTCGATATCTGATAAATATAGGGATTGATCAAAATAAAGCTTATAAAATATAATTAATTGAAGAAGATGATAAAGAAATTAAAAAAATAAGAATGAAGGGAAATCTTAACCAGAACGGTTTTTGAAATTTAAAAGATAAGAAGAGGAAGGCTTAATCTTTAAATAAAAAACCAAGGCCCATATTTTTAAGCATTTTCTTTTCGAAGTTCCAAAAGAATTTGAACTGTCCAAAAATTGTTCCGATGGCAACCAACAAAACCTGATAAATTGGAAAGATAATAATAAGACGGATAAGTGTAAACCAACCTCCAAAATCTTCTTTAGTAATTCCTAGCCAAACACAGAAAGGTTTAGACAGCCAAGCAGATGCCGATCCTGTGATGGCAAAAACGATAAATATAATTATGGCTTGTAAATTGGAGGTGATACCCCAACGCTTTTTTAATCTGTTCATTGCTATTTGTAATGATTACAAATATAGTGTATTATCTTGATGGAACATAACCCCAAAGCTTTTGTTTGTAAGTATTTTGAAAATAAATCATGTAATTGTAAATTAAGTAATTTACTTCGTAGCCATAATGAATGTCTGGACGATAATCTATTGACATTTCATACAAATTTGGGTTATAACGCTGTGGCTGTAAAACACGATTATTCCATTCTGTAACATATAAAATGTTTTTGTTTTCAAGATATTGTAATGAATGGTAATTTCGAGGGTAGGCTCTGGAAACAAGCCAATTGCTAAATCCGTTGTCAATAATTATTACTTCGTATTCAAGAGAATCATTTGCAATTCTGACAGTATCACTTATTTTTTTTTTGGCGACATTATCCGTACTTGCAACCTTCTGAGAAGCAGAAGAACAAGCAATAATAGTAAGTAAAACAATTAATATGGAAATGCATTTTTTCATAGCCTAAATTTACGATATTTTTTTAGGTTCAGAGAGGCAAAGGTTCAAAGTAACAAAGGTTTAACATTCTTTTGAAGGTTCTAAGGTGCTAAGCTTCTAAACTTTCTTTTTGGTTGTGTGCATAAAAGTAAAAAGCTGTTTGCGAAGCAAACAGCTTTAAAAACTTAGAAGCTTAGAATCTTAGTATCTTAACTATTTACTTCCAAACAATTTTCCAATAAAACCTGCAATTCCTCCTTTACTTTTGGTAACTACAAGAACATCGGCAACATCAACTTTTCCGTCGTTATTTTGGTCGAGGCCGAATTGCATTCCGTATTTTGAGATGGTATCCATTATTCCAGAAGCTTGTCCGCTGTTTCCTGAAATGGAGTTTATAATATCTGAAATTTGAAAACTGTTATCGTTTGGGTCTTTTGCTTTATTTACTAAAGAGCCTAAAATCTGCGGAATTAAGTTGGAAGCAACTCCATTTGAATCGGCACTACTTAATCCGAATTTTTCTCCTAGATTTCCGCTCAATTGCTGCTGAATCTGTTGCACAACTGGATTACTGCTATCAATAGATGAGTTTCCATTGAATAAACCGGCAATTTGATCTGTGTTTCCTTCAGAAACAATCTTTTTTAAGCCTTCAAAAATAGAACTGCTTGTTTCGTTAATTACGGCTTCATTATGTTCATTTGGAACAGCAGAATTGTTTACAACTGCATCACCTCCATATTGCTGTACTAATTGGGTTAATTGTTCAAACATGATATTTAGGATTTAGATTAGAACTCAAATTTAAACAAAAAAAGAAAGGGATTTATTAAACTGTGTTAATAAATCCCTTTAAGTATTTTAATTATAGTTAATTAGCTTAATAAAGTAATAATCTGTGATGCTAATTCTGTACCAATTCTGTCTTGTGCTTCTCCAGTTGCAGCTCCGATATGAGGAGTCAAAGAGATTTTAGAGTGCATTAAGATTGCCATTTCTGGTTTTGGCTCGCTTTCGAAAACGTCTAAACCAGCAAAAGCAACTTTTCCTGAATCTAAAGCTTTTACTAACGCTACTTCATCAATAACACCACCACGGGCACAGTTTACAATTCCAACACCATCTTTCAAGATTTCAAATTCTTTCTCTCCAATGATGTATCCGTTTTGAGCAGGAACGTGTAATGTAATGAAATCTGATTCTTTAAATAAAGACTCTAAAGATTGAGAAACGATTTTAGTTGTAATTGACTGTCCGTCAAAAAACTCAACTTTTACATCAACTTCAGGAATAAAACTATCAGCAGCGATAACTTTCATTCCTAAACCAAGAGCCATTTTTGCAGTAGCTTGTCCGATACGACCAATACCAACAATACCTAAAGTTTTTCCTCTTAATTCAGTTCCGTTTGCGTAAGCTTTTTTCAAACCATCAAAGTTTGAATCTCCTTCAAGAGGCATATTTCTGTTAGAATCATGCAAGAAACGAACACCAGAAAATAAGTGTCCAAAAACCAATTCAGCAACAGATTCTGAAGATGAAGCTGGAGTATTAATTACATGGATTCCTTTGCTTTTAGCATAATCCACATCGATATTATCCATACCAACACCACCACGACCGATGATTTTGATTCCAGGACAAGCATCGATAATATCTTTACGAACTTTAGTTGCACTACGAACTAAAATTACGTCGATGTTGTTTTCGTTTATATAGTTAGCTACTTGTTCTTGAGCTACTTTTGTAGTGATAACTTCAAAACCACCTTTTTCTAAGGCTAGAATTCCGCTTTTAGAAATTCCATCATTTGCTAATACTTTCATTGTATTTATTGTTTATTTGGTTAATCGTTTAATTATTTAATCGATAACCAAGCTATTTGATTTTTCTTTTTTGTAAACTGAGACTGAGACTGAAAACTAAACTTTAGATTCTAACGCTTTCATTACATCAACCAAAACCTGAACGCTTTCGATTGGCATAGCGTTGTAGATAGAAGCTCTGTAACCACCAACAGAACGGTGTCCTGGCAATCCAGAAATATTTGCCGCTTTCCATAAAGCATCAAAAGTTTCAGTGTGTTCAGGATTGTTCAATAAGAAAGTTACATTCATGTTAGAACGATCTTCTACTGCAGCAGCACCTTTGAATAATGGGTTTCTGTCGATTTCAGCGTAAAGTAATTCAGCTTTTGCGTTGTTTAATTTTTCAACAGCAGCAATTCCGCCTTTTTCTTTAATCCATTGTAATGTTAAAAGAGAAACGTAAACAGCAAATACAGGTGGAGTATTGTACATACTTTCTCCTTTAATGTGTTTAGCATAATCTAACATGCTTGGAATAGTTTTTCCGTTTTTACCTAAGATTTCTTCTTTAACGACTACTAGAGTAGTTCCAGCAGGTCCCATATTTTTTTGAGCTCCAGCATAGATTAAGTCAAATTTAGAAAAGTCTAATTCACGTGAAAAAATATCAGAACTCATATCGCAAACAACAGGAACATTTGTTGCTGGAAATTCTTTCATTTGAGTTCCAAAGATGGTATTGTTACTTGTGCAGTGGAAATAATCAGCATCAGCTGGAATTTCGTAACCTTTTGGAACATAAGTATAATTGTCTTCTTTTGAAGAAGCTACGACAACAGTCTCACCGAAAAGTTTAGCTTCTTTGATCGCCGCAGTTGCCCACGTTCCAGAATCTAAATAAGCAGCTTTTCCGTTTTCTTTCATTAAGTTGTATGGTGCCATTAAGAATGCTGTGCTAGCACCACCTTGTAAAAATAAAGCCTGATAACCTTTTCCCTGAAGACCTAATAATTCTAAAGCAAGGGAACGAGCTTCCTCCATAACTGCCACGAAATCTTTGCTTCGGTGCGAGATTTCAAGGATAGATAACCCTGAATCATTAAAATTTAAAATTGCTTTTGATGCCTTCTCAAAAACTTCCTGAGGTAAAATACTTGGTCCTGCGCTGTAGTTGTGTTTTTTCATGGTTGTTGTTAATAGTCGAAAATTTTAAAGACGCAAATTTCGGCAATAAGAGCCGAAAAAGCGTTAAAATATTCGAAATAATTAAACAATTTATTACTTTGTTGTTAACAAAAACGTTATAGTATCGACATTGTCTGCGTAATCCCACAATTGCGGTTTTTGGGTTTCGCCAAATGCTGTACTATTTGCAATTAAATTAGTGCTAACAATACACTGAATTTGATCTGTGTCTTCCTGAAGGCGTTTTTCTAATTCTTCAAGATTTTCATAATATTCGTAAAAAACACTCGAAATAGGCGAAGCATAACTCGAATCTTCTTTTAAAGTCAAAAATCCGTTGTCTAATAATTTGAAATTACTCATTAAAAATACAGCTTTATTATAATCATAATTATTAGCGTATTTTTCATAATGAATAACATCTTGATATTTGAACATTGCCTGAAAAAATGCTTCAAAAGAATAGTCTTTCGGAATAAAAAGTTTAGAAACATTTCGGCATCCTAAACCAAAATATCTGAAAATATCTTCTCCAAGTGCTTCCAATTCTTCATTGGTTTCTTTTCCGGTTAAAATCGCCGCCGAGTTTCTATTTTTACGAATAATTGAAGGTTTATCTTTGAAATAATATTCAAAATAACGAGCAGTATTGTTGCTTCCGGTTGCAATTACGGCATCAAAGTTTTCAAGTTTTCCTTCTACGAAAGTGATTTTGTCTTTGAAATTTTCATCAACAGCAATTAAATATTTAGCTAAAAATGGCAATAAATGCTGATCGTTTGATGAAGTTTTGATTAAAGCTTTGTTTCCTGTAATTAAAACCGATAAGAAATCATGAAAACCAACCAGTGGAATGTTTCCAGCTAAAATTAAAGCAACGGTTTTTGGATTTTCATTATTTTTATCAATTTTATAAGCCGAAAGCCATTTGTCAATGTTTTCTTTTGTCAAAGCTTCGGCCCAAGATTGTATAGAGAAATAAACTTGTTCAGGAGTATACCATCCATTATGAGATTGCGATAAATGAATCAGGTTGTTGAAATCATCAAAAAAGATATCATTATATAAAACGTCAGATTTTTGCGCAGAAGCGTCTTCAGAAAACTGACTTAAAAATTTTCCTAATTCAACAAAAACACTTTTTTTTGTTTCTAATGTCATAATGTTTGTTTATGAATTGTTTTGATTGTAATTTTGCACAAAAATAAGCATAATTAAGTCGAAAGACAAAAAGTCCAAAGTCGAAAGTCCAAAGTTGAAAAGGCTTTTATCCTTTTAACTTTAATCCTTTCAAACTTTATGGCTTTAAACTTTATGACTTTTAAACTTTAAGACTAAAAAGATGGCAATTATTATAACTGACGAATGCATCAATTGTGGGGCTTGCGAACCAGAGTGCCCAAATACAGCAATATATGAAGGAGCAGATGATTGGAGATATAAAGACGGGACAAGTCTTTCTGGAAAAATAGTTTTACCTGACGGAACTGAAGTTGACGCTGATGACGCGCAAACTCCAATTTCTGATGAAATTTATTATATCGTACCAGGAAAATGTACAGAATGTAAAGGTTTTCACGATGAGCCGCAGTGTGCTGCTGTTTGTCCTGTTGACTGTTGTGTACCTGATGACAATCACGTTGAAGACGAAGAAACTTTATTAGAAAGACAAGCTTTTTTGCATAACGAGTAAAAATTGCTGTAGAAATAATATAGAATCCTGAGCCGAAAAACTCAGGATTTTTTTTACCCTGATTTCAGGTATTTTAGAAAGTCAGTTTCTTGATAGTGAATGTTTTATTTTTAGACTATTGCTTAATTGTTAGAAAAATAATACTTTAGTTGAAAAAATAACAATGCCTATGAAGAAATTGCTACTTTTATTTATTGTTTTGCTCAGCTACATAAGCGTTTTTGCACAAAAGGAGGAGTATTCTATTATTGTTAAGGATATAGAAACCTTGGAGCCAATACAAAATGCCACGGTTAAAATAATGAAAACCCAGCAGATTTTATTGAGCAATGAAGAAGGAAAAGTTACTTTTATGCTGACAGGAGGATCTAATGTTCAGGTTTCTGAAACTAATTATGAAGATTTGACTGTGCGATGGACTTCTTTAAATGGAGATCAAAAATTTGTTATTTATTTAAAGAGTAAAAACAATAAATTAGATGAAGTGGTTTTGTCTAAGGAATCTCCAGAAAAAATTCTGCAGAAATTGGTTAACAATTCTACAAAGAAAATTAGTATTTCCCATAGACAGAAAGTATATGTTAGAGAATTTTTTATGCTCGACAATCAGTATACGTATTATAATGATGGATTGGTAAATTTTCAATTTGATAAAAATAATAATGCAACTACTTTATTGGTTGAACAAAATCGCTCCTACGGACTATTAGAAACAGACGTAAGTGCTGATTTAAAAGGATATAATCTGAATAATATAATGGAGAATTATTTAAATTTTAAATACTTAGAACCATTATTAGATCCAAAAGCCAAAAAGGAATATGATTTTACAACCAAAGGACATTCAAAAAACAAAAATTACTACATAATGTCAGTTGTTCCGTTGGATAAGGCCAAAGAAGCGATTGATAATTTCGAAATCATTTATGACCCATTAAAAAAGATTATTGTAGAATATACTATTTCTGTTACTCCTGCGACTCTCGATAAAGTGGAAGAGAAGACTAAAGAAGGTGAAAAAAACATCACAAAATCGTTTGTCAAAGTAAATTACAGATGGGATGGAACCGATTATTATTTACTGAGTTCAAATGAAGAAATTGGTTATAATGTTGTTTTAAAAGATAAAACTAAAAATATACAAGTGAGAAATAGTTTTGTCACGACAGGTTTTAATAAGCAGAATTTTACTTATAATGAAAGTGACGTTTTTAAAGAAAAATCACTTTTCAATAAAAAGAATAAAATCTTAACGAATTACTGGGATATATCTGGTTTTACAGCTACCGATGAAGAAAAAGCAATCATCGCATCATTAGAGTTTAAATTGTAATTAAATAAATAGGAAAGAAAAATCCCGAACTTCATTTGTTCGGGATTTTCTTTTTTAAGAAATAACGTTAATCGATCAAGCAGAAAAAGAACTCTTTATCAAATTGCATTAATGTAAATATTTAATTCGCTAAAGAGTTATTAAATCTTATATTTGCAAAATTTTATTGCCGAAACGATTCATTTTGACAATAACCCAAAAAGCATATAACAGGTCTGAGTATTTAAAGGCCGATTAAAATAAATAGAAACAAACAGATGAAAGCAGGAATTGTAGGATTGCCAAATGTTGGAAAATCAACATTATTTAATTGTTTATCTAATGCAAAAGCGCAGAGTGCAAACTTTCCGTTTTGTACTATCGAACCTAATATTGGTGTTGTAAACGTTCCAGATCCAAGAATCAATAAATTGGAAGAATTGGTAAAACCAGAGCGCGTTCAAATGGCAACTGTAGATATCGTAGATATTGCAGGTTTGGTAAAAGGAGCAAGTAAAGGTGAAGGTCTTGGAAACCAGTTTTTAGGAAACATTAGAGAGTGTAATGCTATTATTCACGTTTTACGTTGTTTTGACAATGATAATATTGTACACGTTGACGGAAACGTAAATCCAATTCGTGATAAAGAAACTATCGATATTGAGTTGCAGTTAAAAGATCTAGAAACTGTTGAAAAGCGTTTAGAAAAAGTAAAACGTGCTGCAAAAACAGGAAATAAAGAAGCTCAGGCAGAAGAAGCTTTATTAAACAGAATTAGAGAAGCTCTTTTGCAGGCAAAATCTGCAAGAACAATTGTTCCTCAAAACAACGATGAAGAAGTTTTGATGGAAGCTTTCCAATTAATTACAGCAAAACCAGTTTTATATGTTTGTAATGTTGACGAAAGTTCTGCTGTAAACGGAAATAAATATGTAGATCAAGTTCGTGAATTAGTAAAAGATGAGGAGGCTGAAGTTATTGTACTTTCAGTAGGAGCAGAGGCAGATATCACGGAATTAGAAAGCTACGAAGAGCGTCAAGTTTTCTTAGAAGATATGGGATTAGAAGAGCCAGGAGCATCAGTTTTAATTCGTGCGGCTTACAAACTATTGAAACAGCAAACTTACTTTACAGCAGGTGTAAAAGAAGTTCGTGCTTGGACAATCAACATCGGAGCAACTGCTCCGCAAGCAGCTGGAGTTATCCATACCGACTTTGAAAAAGGATTTATCCGTGCAGAGGTGATTTCATACGATGATTACGTTCAATATGGTTCTGAAGCAAAAGCAAAAGAAGCTGGAAAATTCAGAGTTGAAGGAAAAGAATATATCGTAAAAGATGGTGATGTAATGCATTTCCGTTTTAACGTTTAATTTTTTTCTTGAGATAATAGAACAAAGAACAAAGAACAAAGAGAATAGACTAAACTGCTGGATGAATTCAGCAGTTTTTTTATGTATAAAAATGAAAATAAAATCCGTTTAAATCTGCGCTTTCGCGAAAGCGAATCTGTAAAATCCGCGTCCCATTTTAGCAACTGAAAAATTTTTGGCTCAAAAATTGGTTACTGAAAAAATAACCAATTACTAATCTAAAATCAACCAATCAAAATGCTAAAAAAATCATTCAAAATCCTAGGCTGGACACTTTTTGGAATCTTTAGTTTTCTTGCTTTGTATATTTCTTCTGTTTTAATTATTTCAAAAATCACAGTCAATTCAGATATTGCAAAAGTAGAAGAGCAAGATGCCGTTCCCATTTACATTCTTTCAAACGGAGTACATACCGATATTGTGGTTCCGATAAAAAATGAAATCAAAGACTGGCGAAACGAAATTCAGTTTAATCAAACTCAATCAAAAGATTCTTTAATGAATTATATTGCTTTTGGTTGGGGTGATAAGGGCTTTTATCTTGAAACTCCAGAATGGTCAGATTTAAAAGCAAGCACAGCTTTTAAAGCCGCTTTCGGAATCAGTTCATCTGCTGTACATGCTACATTTTTTAAGCAGTTAAGAGAAGGTGATGATTGTAAACGTATTTTAGTTTCTAAAGAGAATTATCAAAATTTAGTTAATTATATCTCCAATAGTTTTAGCAATCCAATTCATCCACAATGGATTGAAGGTCACAGCTACGGGCTAAAAGATGCTTTCTATGAAGCTAAAGGAAGTTATAGTCTTTTTTATACTTGCAATACTTGGGCAAATAATGCTTTAAAAGCAGCTAACCAAAAAGCAAGTTTATGGACGGTTTATGATAAAGGGATTTTCTGTCACTACAAATGATTCTGCTATGAAAAAGATAGTTTTAATTGTAGCAATACTAGCTGTAAGCATTTCTTGTAAAAAAGTAGACGCACCAGCAGAATGCGTAGAAGGATGTGCGACTTTTTATTTTGAAAAACCACAGCCTGACAATAATTCTGAGTTAGATCGTTTTCCGAGTAAATTTAGAGGATTGTATGTAAACAATGATTCAACTTTTATAAGAATTGAAGAAGATAGAATTCTAGAAGAATATTTTTGGAAGTTCAAAATTCATAAGCTTAAATTAGATTCACTAAAGGCTGAATGCGATATTGTTGATGGCAAATTAGTGGTGAAGGAGACAAGATATACTTATGATATGCTACCAAAAGGCGATTCAATCGAATTAATTCAAAAAAGTATCGATACGCTGTTTAGGTTTTCTCTTTATGAAAAAGCAAAACGAATTGATGGGCAATTAATTTTGAGTAAAAAAGATTCTATATTTTGGAAGGTTCGATTTGTTTCACTTGATAAAAACACACTCAAATTTAAAAATCTGTACGATTTGAAAGATTTGAAAAAACTTGATTCTGTAACTAAAATAAAAGCAAAAAAACTTGATTCTATTTCGTATTTGATGAAACCAGCAAGAAGCGAATTCAAAAAAATCTTTAAAATTAAACATTTAGGATACGATCAAGAATATAAAAAGGTCTCTAAATAAACATGGGAAAAATATAAAATTCGGCTAAAATCTGAGAAGTGCAACATTTTCATTAATGCTTAAATTTGAGTGAATATCAAAAATAAGCAAATGAAAAAGCACACTATATTTTCAAAAACTTGGTATTTATTAAAAACAACATTTTTAGAATTCAACGATGACAATGCGATAAAGTTAAGCGCGGCGTTATCTTATTATACCATTTTTGCTTTGCCTCCTTTGTTGATTATTATAATTACCATATGTGGCTTCTTTTTTGGGGAAGAGGCAGTCACAGGTCAATTATATGGTCAGATAAATCGATTGGTCGGGAATAATGCTGCTGTACAGATTCAGGAGGCAATCAAAAATGTTCAATTATCAGACAGTAATGTCTTTGTAACCGTATTTGGAGTTGTGATGCTTTTAATTGGAGCATCAGGAGTTTTTGCCGAAATTCAGAGTTCAATTAATTACATCTGGGGACTTCGTGCAAAACCAAATAAAGGCTTGAAAAAATTTATTCAAAACAGATTAATGTCATTTTCGATGATCGTTTCTGTTGGATTTTTAATGCTGGTCAGTTTAATGCTCAATGCTACACTCGACGTTTTAAATGCCCGTTTAAAACTTTATTTTCCAGACACAACAATATACCTTTTTTATGTTGTAAATCTTGTGATTGTTTTTGCTAGTATCACATTGCTTTTTGCTATTATATTCCGAACTTTACCAGACGGTATTATCAAATGGAAAGATGCTTTTATAGGCGCTTCTTGCACTGCTATTCTATTTATGATAGGTAAATTTGCAATTGGACTGTACTTAGGAAATTCAACAGTTGCAAGTGTTTATGGCGCAGCGGGTTCTGTAATTATAATTTTGGTTTGGGTATATTATTCGGCTATTATTTTATATTTTGGAGCAGAATTTACAAAAGTTTATGCCAAAGCTTTCGGTGGAAGTATTTCGCCAAATGATTATTCTGTAGAAATACAAAAAGAGATTTTTGAAATAGAAAATTAATATTAAACCATATAAGTAATATAAGAAAATTTAAGTTTTCACTTAATTAAAGGCAAAGTAAATTTAAATGAACTTATATTACTTATATGGTTGATAAAACAAATACCACAAATATGAAAATAATAGCCTTTGGAGGAAGTAACAGTAAGCACTCAATCAATAAACGTTTAGCTACTTATGCATCAAGTTTGTTTGAAAATGCCGAAGTTGAAGTTTTAGATCTTAACGATTTTGCAATGCCAGTTTTTAGTGTAGATCTTGAAAAAGAAATAGGTCAGCATGATGTGGCGCAAGCATTCCTGAATAAACTTAAAGAAGCTGATATTCTGGTTATTTCAATGGCAGAAAATAACGGGAATTATTCTGTTGCTTTCAAAAATGTTTTCGATTGGAGTTCTCGAATCGAAAAAGACGTTTTTCAGCATAAACCAATGTTATTATTGGCAACTTCTCCAGGAGGCAGAGGAGGCGCATCTGTTTTAGGAATTGCGCAGAATCTTTTCCCTCGTTACGGGGCAGAAATTAAAGGAAGTTTCTCATTGCCAGCATTTGGCTCGAATTTTGATTTACAAGAAAATAAAATCTCTAATCCAGAATTGGATCAGGAACTGAAAGATATTATTAAATCAAATTTTTAAATGCCACAAAAAAAGATTGCCCTTATTTTCTTTTTATTAAACATTATTTCTGTTCATTTTGCTTTTTCTCAGAAGATTAGCGAAGTTGATAAAATAGTTGCAAAATACCCAAAAAGCTTTGATAGCACAGAGAAATTAGCTGACAAAATCGAAAAAGATTTTGATTCCGATTATGATCGTGCGCGTGCTATTTACAGTTGGATTGCTTTCAATATAAGATACGATTACAATGCATATTTGAATCCGCCGAGAACACAAGGTTTCAGTTATTCTTCGGAAGCCGAAAAACAGCGAAAAATAAAACAACTGAATGATAATCTAATTCAGAAAGCTTTTAAATCTAAAAAAGCAGTTTGTGAAGGTTTTACAGCTCTATATCAGCATTTGGCCTCTTTAATGGGAATTAAATGTGAAATTATTCGTGGCGATTCTAAGATTTCAGTGCGAGATATTGGTAGAAAAACCACTTCATCCAATCATGCATGGAATATCGTTTTGATCGATAAAAAATGGCGCTTAATTGATGTCACTTGGGGACAAGGCTATTATGACAGCAGTAAAGGCAGAATGGTCAACGATTTTAATCCTGCTTATTTTGATACAGATCCCGATTATTTCTTTGCCAAACATTTTCCGGATTCTGGAACTTTTTTAGGTAATAGATTAAGTAAAGACGATTTTCTAAATGGCCCGTTAATTTACAATACAACAGTCGAAAAAGATTATAAAATTAAATCGCCCGACTCTGGAATAATCGAAGCTAGAAATGGTGATAAGATTACTGTAGAAATTAAAAATGTTTCGAAATCCAATCAGGTTTTTTATTTAAATAAAAGAAATCAGCCAGTAAAAGTTCAAAACCCAAAAGAAAAACGAGGAGGATTAGAATTCCAAATTGGCATTGATAACAATATTGGAGATTATATTACTGTTTTTGTTGATGGTAATAGTGTTGTTTCTTTCAAAATAACTTCAAAATAATCGATTAAGAAACCAGCAATTTTCATCTTTTCTGAAATTGGCGTATCTTAGCCAGAATGATCCGAATTTGAACACTATGGAAGCGACTTTTCTGAAATCAATCTTAGATAATGATTTCTATAAATTTACAATGCAGCATGCTGTAATTAAACTTTTTCCAAAAGCAAAAGTTCGTTACGGATTTATAAATCGAGGTAAACATGTCTTCCCAGAAGGATTTGCAGATTTACTTCGAAAATCTGTTGATGCATTATCTGAGCTTCGTTTAACAAAAGAAGAAAAAAGTTATTTAGCCCATTATTGTCCTTATCTTGATCCTACTTATTTAGATTTTCTGCAAGGATATAGTTTTGATCCGTCTGAGGTTGAGATTAGTCAGGAAGGTTCAGAAATTTCAGTAACAGTAGAAGGTTATTGGTACAGGACTATTTTATGGGAAGTTCCTTTAATGGCGCTTATTTCGGAGCTTTTTTATAAATCAAATCATTTAATTCGTTTAAATGATGAAGCCATAAAAGAACTAACAAAAGAGAAAATCGATAATTACAATAAATTAGGAGTTTCGATTTTAGAATTTGGTACAAGAAGACGTCATTCTTACGATGTTCATGATTTAGTCAATGAAACTTTAAGAACGTACGGAGGAAACAGTTTTATTGGAACCAGTAATGTGCATTTTGCAATGGTTAACAATAGAAGGCCTTTAGGGACGCATGCTCACGAATGGTTTATGTTTCATGCCGCGCAATATGGTTTTCAGGTCGCGAATTTTATAAGTCTCGAAAACTGGACAAAAGTTTACGGCGGTGATCTCGGAATCGCTTTAACGGATACTTATACGACAGAAATATTTTTCAACCAATTTGATAAAAAATATTCTAAGCT
Source organism: Flavobacterium movens (assembly GCF_039581425.1). Taxonomy (NCBI): domain Bacteria; kingdom Pseudomonadati; phylum Bacteroidota; class Flavobacteriia; order Flavobacteriales; family Flavobacteriaceae; genus Flavobacterium; species Flavobacterium movens. Next base: position 33,904 of record NZ_JBCPXY010000003.1, on the reverse strand, counting down.
TTTTGATGGTGTTCGACATGATAGTGGAGATCCAATTGAGTTTGCCCAAAAAGTAATTGCTCATTATAATAAAATGGGAATCGATCCAAAATCAAAAGTTATTGTTTTTTCAGATTCACTCAATTACGATAAAGTAAAAAAGATTGTCGATTTCTGTCAAGACAAAATAAAAATGTCATTTGGAATCGGAACAAATTTCACTAACGATGTTGGACTTCCTGCTATGAATATGGTTATAAAATTAACCGACACAAAACCTGATAATGTGCATTGGCAAGGAGTGGTAAAACTTTCTGACGAGAAAAACAAAAACACAGGAACGCCCGAAATGATTGCTCTGGCAAAAGAAGTGCTCGGAATCAAATAGTATTTTTTTTGACAAAAAAGCAGTTTTTTATAATTTTACGCCCCATTTTGTTTTAAAATCAATTTAAATAGATTTCAAACTGTTATTATTCATAACAAAAAGAGAATACGCTTTCATTTTTTGCTAAGAAATGGTACATTAGCAAAAAATCCTAAATTCATATATGCTAGAGCAAAATCAATATACCGAAGATAATATTCGTTCGCTTGATTGGAAAGAACATATCCGTATGCGTCCAGGAATGTATATCGGAAAACTGGGAGACGGTTCTTCTCCAGACGATGGTATTTATATTCTTTTAAAAGAGGTTTTAGATAACTGTATCGATGAGTTTGTAATGGGCTCTGGAAAAACTATTGAGGTAACGATAAAAGATAAAACGGTTTCGGTTCGTGATTACGGACGTGGAATTCCGTTGGGGAAAGTGGTCGATGTAGTTTCGAAAATGAACACAGGAGGAAAGTACGATTCTAAAGCTTTCCAGAAATCAGTTGGTTTGAATGGTGTCGGAACAAAAGCAGTTAATGCGCTTTCCAATTATTTTAGAGTAGAATCTGTTCGTGAAGACAAACAAAAAGCCGCAGAGTTTTCTGCAGGAAATTTAGTTTCAGAAGAAGATATAGTTGAAACGACAAAACGTAAGGGAACAAAAGTAACTTTTACACCAGACGAAACGATTTTCAAAAACTATAAATTCCGTTTAGAATACGTTATTAAAATGGTGAAAAACTATTGTTACTTAAACAATGGTTTGACTATTATTTTCAACGGAGAAAAATACTATTCAGAAAATGGGCTTCGTGATTTATTAGAAGAAACAATCAGCGAAGAAGATTTAGAATACCCAATTATCCACTTAAAAGAACATGATATTGAGGTTGCGCTTACTCACAGTAAAACGCAGTATAGCGAAGAATATCACTCTTTTGTGAACGGTCAGAATACAACACAAGGAGGAACGCACTTAGCCGCTTATCGTGAGGCGGTTGTAAAAACGATTCGTGAATTTTACAATAAGAATTTCGAAGCATCAGACGTTCGTAAATCGATTGTAAGTGCGATTAGTATTAAAGTAATGGAACCGGTTTTTGAGTCTCAAACCAAAACAAAATTAGGTTCTACAGATATGGGTTCTGATGATGGAACACCAGCAGTTTCTGTTCGTACTTTCGTAAACGATTTTATCAAAACCAAATTAGATAATTATCTGCATAAAAATCCAGCAACTGCTGAGGCTTTATTGCGTAAAATTCTTCAAGCAGAACGTGAACGTAAAGAATTATCAGGAATTAGAAAACTGGCGACAGATCGTGCTAAAAAAGCCAATCTTCACAATAAAAAATTAAGAGATTGCAGAGCGCATCTTCCTGATACCAAAAATCCGAGAAACTTAGAAAGTACGCTTTTTATTACCGAGGGAGATTCGGCTTCTGGATCGATTACAAAGTCGCGTGACGTAAATACACAAGCCGTTTTCAGTTTGCGTGGTAAACCTTTGAATTCATACGGAATGACAAAGAAAATCGTGTATGAAAACGAAGAATTCAATTTACTGCAGGCAGCACTTGATATCGAAGACGGATTAGAAAAATTACGTTACAATAATATCGTAATCGCAACCGATGCCGATGTCGACGGAATGCACATTCGCTTGCTTTTAATTACCTTCTTTTTGCAATTTTTCCCAGAATTAATCAAAGAAGGGCATTTGTATATTTTACAAACACCACTTTTCAGGGTTCGAAACAAAAAAGAAACGATTTATTGTTATTCTGAAGAAGAAAGAAAAGACGCCATCGAAAAATTAAAACCAAAACCAGAAATCACCCGATTTAAAGGTTTGGGAGAGATTTCGCCAGATGAGTTCAAGAATTTTATTGGAGATACAATCCGCCTTGATCCAGTTATGATGGACAAGCATACTTCAATTGAACAGTTATTGTCTTTCTATATGGGTAAAAACACACCTGATAGACAAGATTTTATTATCAAAAACCTGAAGGTTGAGATTGATGAGCTAGAGGAGGTTTAAAAGAAAGAATTATAGAAGAATTTTTTAGTATTTATACTGAACAAAATATATGAAAGACGAAGAAGACGATAACATAATTCCAAACGACGACGAGAATAATCAAGATGAAAACCATATTGATGACAATCAAAATGGAGATGACGATGAGATTATCGATGTAGATGCGAAGCATTTCGAAGGACAGCATTTTTACGAAAATCAGGAAGAAGAAGGCGAGGACGTTATTACCAAAGTAACGGGCATGTACAAAGACTGGTTTTTGGATTATGCTTCATATGTAATTCTGGAACGAGCAGTTCCTGCTATCGAGGATGGATTTAAACCTGTTCAGCGTCGTATTATGCACTCTTTAAAAGAGCTGGACGATGGTCGTTATAACAAAGTTGCCAATGTTGTTGGTCACACCATGCAGTATCACCCACATGGAGATGCGAGTATTGGTGACGCCATGGTGCAGATTGGTCAGAAAGATTTATTGATTGACTGCCAGGGAAACTGGGGAAATATTTTAACAGGTGACGGAGCAGCTGCTTCGCGTTATATTGAGGCACGTTTATCCAAATTTGCTTTGGAGGTTTTATATTCTCCAAAAATTACCGATTGGGGTGTTTCGTATGATGGTCGTCGTGCAGAACCAAACAATCTCCCTGTAAAATTCCCATTGCTTTTAGCACAAGGAGCAGAAGGTATTGCAGTTGGACTTTCTACAAAAGTATTGCCTCATAACTTCAATGAATTGATTGATGCTTCGATCAAGATTTTAAAAGGAAAATCGTTTACGCTTTATCCTGACTTCATGACTGCTGGTATTGCTGACGTGTCAAATTATCATGATGGAATGCGTGGCGGACGTGTGCGTGTGCGTGCTAAAATTTCGCAATTAGACAAAAATACATTGGTGATTACACAGATTCCGTTTTCGACCAATACATCGAGTTTAATTGACAGTATTTTGAAAGCCAATGAAAAAGGTAAAATCAAAATCAAGAAAATTGAAGACAATACTGCTGCAGATGTTGAGATTTTAATTCATCTTTTCCCAGGTGTTTCACCAGATAAAACAATTGATGCTTTATTTGCTTTTACAGCCTGTGAAACTTCTGTAGCGCCTTTAGGATGCGTTATTGAAGATAACAAGCCATTATTTATTGGGGTTTCTGAAATGTTGAAAATTTCAACGCACAGAACAGTCGATTTGCTTCGTCAGGAATTAGAAATTCAATTAGAAGAATTAAAAAATAAGTGGCATTTTTCTACTTTGGAGAAAATATTCATACGTGAAGAAATGTATATCGACTTCAAACTTTATGGAGACAGAGAATCACTTTACAAATATTTGTATGACCGTTTTGAGCCTTTCAAGAAATCATTCGTTAGAGAAATCAATGATGATGATTTACAGCGTTTGACTCAAATCCCGATGATTCGTATTACACGTTTCGACTCTGATAAAGCTGATGATTTAATCGCTAAGTTGGAAGATGAAATGAAAGAAGTGGAGCATAATCTGGAACATTTAACAGATTTTGCAATTGCCTACTTCACCAAATTAAAAGAGAAATACGGAAAAGGTCGTGAACGCCAAACAGAACTTCGTGTTTTTGATAACGTAGAAGCTACAAAGGTAGTTTTAAGAAACACAAAACTTTACGTAAACCGTGAAGAAGGTTTCGTAGGAACAAGTTTAAAGAAAGACGAATACGTAGGAGACTGTTCTGATATTGATGATGTTATCGTGTTTTTACGAGACGGAACATTAATGATTACCAAAGTAGATGCCAAAACATTTATTGGAAAAGACATTATACACGCCGCAGTTTTCGATAAAAACGATAAACGTACTATTTACAATATGATGTATCGTGATGGGAAATCTGGACCGTCATATATTAAACGTTTTAATGTTACGGGAGTAACGCGCGATAAAGCTTACGATTTAACTAACGGAACAAATGGTTCGCAAGTAGTTTATTTTTCACACAATCCAAATGGAGAAGCTGAGGTAGTTACTATTTTGCTTCGTCAGGTAGGAACGATTAAAAAACTGAAATTCGACATTGATTTTGCTAAACTGGCCATTAAAGGCCGTGGATCAAAAGGAAATTTGGTGACCAAATATCCAATTAAGAAAATCGAATTAAAAGAAAAAGGAATTTCAACTTTATTGCCAAGAAAAGTTTGGTTTGACGATACTGTAAAACGTTTGAATGTTGATGCAAGAGGTGAACTGTTAGGTGAATTCAAGCCAAGCGATAAAATTTTAGTAATCAGCCAAAGCGGTAAATTAAAAGTTATTATTCCAGAATTATCGACTCACTTTGAGGAAGATATGATTGTCCTAGAAAAATGGAAACCTAAAAAACCAATTTCTGCTATTTATTATGATGGTGAAAAAGAACGTTACTTCTTAAAACGTTTCCTTGTAGAAAATGAAGGAAAAGAAGAAAGTTTTATTACAGACCACCCAAATTCACAGCTAGAGATCGTTTCTACGGATTATCGTCCAGTAGCGCAATTGGTTTTTGCCAAAGTCAAAGGTGTTCAAAAAGACGATTTGCATATTGATGTAGAAGACTTTATAGCCGTAAAAGGTTTCAAAGCTCTTGGGAATCAATTGACAACTGATAAATTAAGGCAGGTTAACTTGTTAGATCCGCTTCCTTATGAAGAGCCAGTCGAAGAAGTTCCTGAAAAACCAGAAATTCCAGAAGATGATTCTGTGGAGACAGAATTAGATGACGACGGCCAAATAGGCTTGGTTTTAGAATAAAAAAAAGAAACGCTAAGATTAATTTCTTAGCGTTTTTTTTATAGAGTTAAATTAATTCTCAATCACGACAGATTCTGCTATAATCCATTTCACTTCGTTGTTTTCAATAATTACTGATATATTGTCGTTGTCTTTAACTTCTCCAGAGATAATCTTTTTAGCTAGAGGCCTTCTTAAATGTGTCCTAATGATGTTTTTGATAGGTCTTGCACCATATTTAGCATTATAACCGTTTTCAGCCAAATACAGTTTGGTTTCAAAAGGAATTTCTACTGTGATTTTACTATTGTTTAATAAATCAATGAATTCTTTTTTAAGGTGAATCTCAAATATTTTTAGTGCATTTTCTTTATTAATTGGAGCAAAGGGTACGATTTCGGTCAATCGCCCTAAAAATTCGGGCCTGAAGTAATTTGCCATAATTTCCATTAAAGAACTAGAAGTTGGAATCTCACCATTATTAAATGTATTGACGATATGATCTGCGCCAATATTTGACGTAAAAAGAATTATGGCATTGGAGAAATCTCCTTCTTTGCCTAATCGATCGTGCAGTTTTCCTTCGTCCATGATTTGAAGAAATACATCAAAAACTGAAGGATGTGCTTTTTCAATTTCGTCAAATAAAACAATAGAATATGGTTTTTGTCTAATCTTGTTTACTAATAACCCACCTTCTTCGTAACCAACGTAGCCAGGAGGAGCGCCGTATAATAAAGCTGCCGAATGCTCTTCTTTAAATTCAGACATATCAAAACGAATAATAGCGTTTTCATCCTGAAAAAGAAATTCAGCTAATGACTTGGCCAATTCTGTTTTTCCTGTTCCTGTTGGGCCTAAGAAAAAGAAAGAAGCAATTGGCTGGCCTGCTTTGCTAAGCCCCGAACGTGATTCTAAAATAGATCCAGCAACAGTCTCAATGCAATGATCTTGACCGATTACCCTTTGCCCTAAAACTTCTTCAATAGTATTTAGTTTTTGCTTTTCTTCTTCTTTAAGTTTTCCTGCTGGAATTCCTTGAAATAAATCAGCTTTTAGCTTCTGTGGAACAGCAGGCCAGAGAAAGTAGTTTTTCTAAAAATAATGATCCTTATCTCATGATTAAACCAAAAATTGATGAATCTATAGGAAAGTCATTTGGAATACATTATTGGTCTACTTGTGCAGAAGAAGGAAATGATATCAAAGCAGGGACTGTTTTAGAATCTAAAGAAGATTTAGTGTTTGTAAGTAAAGAGGCAGTATTGGTTACCAATACAGTTGGCGGTATGAACAAGCAAAATAATAAAGATCGTATTTTAGCTTATCGAAATGCTTTACTGACTCGTGGCAGAATTGTAACATTTGCAGATATAAAAGCATTTGGATTTAATCATTTTAAAAGCTGTGTAACAGATATTAGAATAGAAAAAGGAACACGAAAAGAAATTTCTGTAAAAGCAGGTTTTAGCAGAACAGTAGATATTTATCTAAAAATTGATGCAACAGAAAGAAACTATCTATCCGCTACAGAATGGGATTATTTGTCTGAAAGTTTTATAAAGAACTTAAAAAATAGGTCATCAAATGTATTTCCTTATCGTCTTTTCATAGAAGAATAAAACAAAAAACGCCGAAAAATTACTTTTCGGCGTTTTGCTTAATTGGGGATTTATTTTGGTTTTACTGGTATTTCCTATCCGTTAGCGTTTTCATAAAAGCAACTAGAGCCTTTTCTTCTTTTATAGTCAAATTCAGTTTGTCAAAAGGAAGTGTTTGATTTTCTACTTCGTAGCCTAAACCAATTCCACCACCTTTATTGTAAAAAGAAACCACTTCTTCTAGGGTTTTAAAAACTCCGTTATGCATGTACGGAGCCGTAACCGCAGCATTTCTGACAGTTGGCGTTTTAAAAGCACCAATTAACTGGGGCATTTGGTTGTAGATGTAACGGCCTTTATCTGGGCTTAAAGTTTTTCCTGAGGGTTCATTTGGAGTTCCAATAACTTCGTGTTCCGTTTTGGAATAACTTGGCGGAACTGTTCCGTTAAATAAGGGCGTAAAATGGCAAGTGGCACATTTTGCTTTTCCCATAAAAAGGTTCATTCCTTCGATTTCTTCATTGTTCAGAATGTTTTTATTTCCTCTCATGTATTCATCAAATCTAGAATCAAAGGCATTTAAGGAGCGTACATAACTTGCAATAGCATTTTGAATTTGCCACGCTTCTGGCTTTGATACTTTTGGATAGGCTTTTTTAAATAGTTTTACATATTCCTTATCCAGCTGAATTTTAGCATGAATATTTTCCATCGAGCCATGCATTTCGTCTTTATTCTGAATTACGTCGACACTTTGTTTTTCTAGATCCAATTGACGCATATCCCAAAACTGAGCATTCTGCAAAGAAGCATAGGTTAGAGTAGGAGTGTTTCTTGGTAAATTCATTCCAGTAAGTGAAACGTTTGTTTTTAAACCATCAGTAAAAGCTTTTTCAGGATTATGACAAGTTGCACAACTTCGGTCATTGTTTTTTGAAAGACTTTTGTCATAAAACAATTTTTCGCCTAGAATAGCTTTTTCTTTCGTAAAATTATATTCTTTAGAAAGCACAAAAGCATTTACATCAAAAGCGTCTTTATCAAATAAAGTTTCAATTGTTGGTTTTAGCGGACTGCTTTTCTTTACATTTTTAATGTTTTCTTCTTTCTGAAAAGTTTTCAGTTTTTTCGAAATCGGATTTAGATATTGAGATATAAAAATAGCACGATTAAAAGCATTGAAATTATTATTTTCAGTGCAGTATTTTTGTGCACTTTTGGTCAACTCTTTTAATTCAGATACTGATTTATTGCCAGCATCAATCTTTTCAAGCGTTTCTGGAATTGAGATTAAACTCTGGCCAGCTTCTGGAATTGAAGATTGCAAAATCGGACTATCAAAACCAGTTATTCCTAAAGCAATAACTCTAAAAACATTCTGCTGCATAGCATCTAAAACGTAATCATCACTAATGGTAATAACTTCAAAAGTGCTTTTGAGTTGTTTAATATTCGATTGAAAAATATTCAATTCTCTCGTTAAATCTTCTTTACTTTCAGGATTGTATTCAGGATAAATCATTTCTTCCATAACTTGAAAACCATGGGGTTCAAAAGATCTGTTTTCTTCCAATTCCATTTCGTCAAGAGCAGGACCGTTCATAAATCTACCAGTTTCAGGAATAAAATATTCAATTGCCCATTCGACTTTTTTGTATGCTAGACGTGACTTTTTAAATTGTGCTACAATTTCTTTTTGTGAAGAATTGCTGGTTACAAGTTTTTGAAATTGTGAAATTTCATTACTAAGTTTATTTAGGTCTACAAGTAATTCTTGTTTGACCGTTGGTTTTGAAGCTTCGCTTTCTTTGCACGAATAGAAAAAAGAAAGCAGTATAAATAGAAAAGTAAAATATTTTAATTTCATAGTGGAGTTGTAATAGAAACAACCCTTATTAGAAAATAAGGGTTGTTAATAGATTTTGGTAGAAATTATTAGCGTTGTACGTTTCTAATAATTACAGTTTGTCCTCCCTCTTTGTTAGTTTGAGTTCCTGAACCGTCAGCATTTTTAAATGCATCACTTTGCCAAGTATGAGGGTGAATATTTACAGTGAAAGTATCTGGAACACCAATAATATCTGAAATGTCTTGCATAGCTCCAAATTCCCAACTTCCAAATCTCATTTCGCCAGTTTGGTTATAAAGTGTATTCCAAGCTGTATCTGTTCTTTTGTGGTTCATGTTTAACCATGGTTTATTCTGTTTTGTAGCAATATTGTACTGCCAGATGTAAGAATCGTGTTTTGCATCTGCATAATAACTATCACCATCTTCTTGAATGTAAACATAGTTTTCAGTCACACATAAGTTATCAGGATTGATAATTCCAGTTCCAGGAGTACTGTCACCTTCAACAGCCAATTCTAAAGTTCCTTTTAATGGGTTTGTTGCATCTAATTTTACTTTATAAACTCTTCCCCACATTGTATATCCTTCAACAGGAGCATTATTTGTTGCTTGACCAGTTGCAGTAAAGTAAATTTCTCTATTGTTGCTTGCACTTCCTTTTCTGTAGTCTACGTCTTCAACTCTTGAGAAACGAATTGCTTTTAAATCATTAACCGTGGTATTGATTACCGCACCAGTTAAGTTTTTTGCATTCGGAATTTCAACAAATTCAACTGGATATGAATTGTTTAAAGTGATGGTTGTTTCAACTTGATTTCCGTCAGTTCTTTTTAAAGCGTATAATTTTCCGTTAGATAAATCGCCAACTGTACTAACATACATAATTAACTGACCAGCACTTACGTGAGAAGTTGCGTACGATTGATCTTCTCCAATTAAAATAACTGTTTTTCCTGGATAAGCCTCTTTTGGAAGCGGAACAGCGTTTTCCATACTCGCTTTTCCTAAAGCTGGCAACACTCTGTCAGTTCTAGCTTTATCAGTAGATAATCCAAGAGGATTAATTCCGTGAACCATACTTTCCTGACCGCTTTCTCCAGCAGTTAAAAAGATTGGCCCAAATCCGTGGATTTCTGGAGTTGCCAAAGTAGCAGAACACAAACGAGTAAGTCCCCCAACACCATCAACGATATAGTCTCCTTTTACAGGCTTGAAAGTTTTGTCTAAATATACTCTTGATACCGATTGAATAATTTCATGGTTAGTAATCATAATGTATCCATCACCTTTAGGATCTTTCATTATTCCAGCTCCGTCAGGCTGTGCGCCATAAACAAAAGATGGAGAATCTGGAAGTACATCAGCGCTTGTAATTAAAGTGCTGATTTTTAAGTTTTCAAAACCTGTCTGAGCATAAACAAAAGGAGGTACTTTTGAATGTGAAGTAAAATCGATGCTTGCGTTTACATCGTTTTTTGAATCTTTGTCATCATTTTGACAGCCAATTGCAGTAATACCTGCAATTCCAAGCAAGGTAATCGATTTTAAGAAGTTAGCTTTCATAAAGTGTTTTTTTGTGTTTTTTTTGATTAGAGCAAAGCTATCTTTCAAAAACAAAATACATGTTATGAGTATTTTTCCTTTTTGCTAACTTTTATAAGTCTTGTATTACTAAATAGTAAATTAAAAGTTTAGAATGTAAATTTTAGATTCCTAAAAAAATCTTAAAGCGGTTTAAAAAGCTGATTTAGATTGACTGCTTTTTTCTCTTTTAGCTTTTTTACAATTTTAAGAAAAGCAATCGCCGTGATGTAAGCATCACCCAAAGCAGTGTGGCGATCTTTTTTTGAAATATCAAATTTGTCAGCCAAATCATCTAAGGTATAATGATCTTTTCGCTCAAATAAATGCGATTGAATTAAAGTCTTTTTGTACAAATAAGCAGTATCTAGAGTTTTATTGGTTAAATAAGGAAGGCCATTTCGTTCTAAAGCTTTATTAATCATGGTAACATCAAAAATTGTGTGATGTGCAATGATTATAGAATCTCCTAAAAAATCTAAAAATTGCTGTAAAGCCTCTAACTCGGTCGGACGTTTAATCAATAAATCTTTTAAAATGCCATGAATCTGAGCGGTCGATTTATCATAATGATCTTGTTCTAGATAAACTTCAAAACTATCCTGAACATTAATGATTCCGTTTTGAAGAACCAATGCGCCGATACATAAAATGCGATCATTATCATAATCAAATCCTGTAGTTTCGGTATCTAAAACAACAAAACGAGTTTCTTCGATGGTAATATTTTCATCAAATAGATTATTTTCTTCTTTCTTCCAAAAATTGAATAAACTCATTATTATACCAGATTTGAGATATTAAAACGTACTGAAATAAGTTCCTGAAGTTCTTTGATGGTTTTAAAAGTACGTTTCAGCTTAATTTTTTCCATTTTGGTTAAAGACTCCAATTCGATAAACTGACCCGAATCATGGTGTAAAAGACCTTGTTTGGTTCTAAATTTTAGTAAAGCTTTAAACGAATAAGAACAAGACAAATATAATTCTCTATTATTTGGCTCCAGTTCAGCCAATTTCTCAAAACGTTCTGCCGTATTGCTGATTCCTTTTACAGAATGAGATAAAATTAAAACACGCGCCGCATCGGTTAAAGGCATTAAGGCCCTTCGTTTGATGTCAAAATTATCTTTGTTTGCGCCATCTTGTTCAACTAAAAATTGTCTGAAGAAACCAGTAGGCGAAGGGCTTTGTAAAGCACCGCTCACCAAATGCATATAAAAAATCGGATTTGCTTTTACGTTTTCAAAAATAGAATCAGATAATTCGTTAACGATTTCAGAGTCTCCATAAGTTTTGCTGTAGTCAAAGAAAATAAAGGAAAGTAAAACTTCATTTTTCCCAGGATTTGTAATCCAATGATGCACCTGAGCTTTCCATTCATCTAGACTCATGCACCATTTCGGACTAGAAGCCATCATATCGGCAGGACAATAATCGTAGCCAATTTCAAAAAGGCCTTTATTGACAAGACCAGCAAACTTTAAGAAATATATTCTAGTTTCGTCCCTAAAAACTTCACTTACATTTTCGTAAACAATTGCATTATCTTGATCGGTGTGAAGCATTTGCTCACCGCGTCCTTGGCTTCCAAGCGCCAACCATGCAAATTTTACAGGAGGAGGACTGCTCATTTTTTCCAAACAGATCTCGATAACTCGAGTAGTGCAGGCCTCGTTCAATTCTGTAATGATTTTGGTAATCAAAGTCATCGGAATATTTTGATCCAGATAACCTTGAAGCAGTTGCATGATTCGGTTGCGAATCGGCTTTATTTCCTTGATTTTTTTTGTTCGTTTTAAGGCTTTTATCAAAACTGCGGGATTATTTCCGAGCGCCACCATAACATCGTGTTTCGATAAAATTCCTACCGCTTTAGTATTTACCGTTCCATCTTTAGTTAAACATAAATGACTGATATTACTTTTCATCATCGCCATTTGTGCCTCGGTAACCGTCATTTTTTTTGGGTAAGTAATAACAGGTTTCGTCATTATCGTTTCGGCGGTTGTTGTAATTGGAAAATCGCCGGCAACAATTTTATTTCGAAGGTCTTTATCGGTTAGAATACCAATCGGAAGCATTTCATCAACAATTAGAATAGCGCCAACTTTCTTTTTGTTCATAATCTTAGCCACTTCCTTAACAGTCGTTGTCGGACTGCAGGTAACGATTTTTTTTGAATATTTGATGGGCGCTAAATCAAAAGAATGATTGCTCGAATGCAGGTTTTCATTTAACTGATCATCGCCATATAATTTATCTTTATGAATGTCTGAATACGGATTTCGAGTATTTGAAGCGTAACTTTCAATCAAAAAATTACCAATGTTTCTGTTTTCAAGGGCGTAAGGTTTAAAAACTGCAATAGGAATAGCGTAAAGAATACTTTCTTCATGCGCTACAGCCTCCATAATGTAATTTTCTTGTGCCAAAAGCGGACGAAGTCCAAAAATATCGCCTTCGTCACACATGTCTAAAACGGTGTTTTTAGTGCTTTTTTTCAAAGCGATTGCACCTTTATGAACTACATAAAAAGAATCGTGTGTTTTATCATTTTCTGCAAAAATTACTGAATCTTTTTCTTTATAAATAATAGAAATCTGTTCAGATAGCTTTTCTAAATCTCTCTGATGCAAAAAATTAAACGGCGGATAATTCTTTAAAAAGTCGGCAACACGTTGCGAAATGGTATTTTTCATTTGGTTAGATTAGAGTTCTAATGTACTATTTATAATAGAAATGTAAAAGAAACACATTATTTTAATTTGCCACAAAGACGCAAATGCACAAAAAAATAAATTCTTAGCGTCTTTGTGTCTTTGTGGCAAAAAAAAAGCTCCAAATTGGAGCCTTTATTATTTAATCAACTTTATAAACAGTACCTCGCTGTTTCTCTTCAGAACCAACCAAGCCAAATTCAAACGTATAAGAATCTTTAGAAGTTGTTAAAATCTTCATGCTGATTGCTTTTTCTTCAGCCATGTTTTTTGGATGCTTTTTCTGCAGCACATATTCGCAGTCACTTACCCAGCGAATGGTTGCAGTATCTGTTTTTCCTTCAAAAGTTTCGATTTCGATATCGTCTTTGCGCTCAAAATAGGTCGTTTTTTTCTCTCCGTTGACTTCTGTTTCAAATTTGAATTTTCCAGTTTTAAAATCTTTACAATTATGTTCAGCATTATAACATGAAACTAAAGTCAGAATAGGGAATAAGAATAGTATTTTTTTCATTTTAAATAAGTTGTTTTTTAGGAGCTAATCCCGCTGTCCGCTATATCTTTTGTGGTGAACCCCACCACAAAAGGATGCCGCTACCATCGGGGCTAGGGCTTTAGTTGTCAAAAGTCCTTTTTTCAATTAAAGAATAAAAAGAAAATTACAAGAGTTATAAAAGCTATAAAAAGTAAATTCCGTTTTTTGTTTTTAGAACTCTGTTCTTCGGTTAAATTTGTTTTGCAGAATTTAATTAAGATCCACCAACATGTTCCGCCAAAATTTGCATAATATTCGATCATTTCAATCTTTTTAATTCATCGTCAGTAAAGTTCTTGATTTCTTTTTCTTTGGCAAACTTTTCAGCATTATAATTTCCCGATTTATTCTTCGGAATCGATAAGCTATTCCATTCGCTGTTTTTCAATTGTTTGGCGTAAAAAACAATCTGTCCGACATGATAAGGATAATGTGCCAACTGACGATTGATAGCTTCAATAACAGTATGACCTTCGTTTCTAATGTAAATGATATCTGAAAGCTGTTCGGGTTTTAAGCTTTCTAAAGCATTTTCTAGACAAGTCCAGCCTTTGTTCCAGACTTCCAAAACTTCTTCTTTAGATTGTAAATCGTTTTCAAATTCTGCATCACGATTTCGCCATTCTTTCTCTCCATCAGAAGTTAGAAAGTCAGTCCAGCGCGAAAGCATGTTGCCAGAAATGTGTTTTATGATGGTAGCAATGCTGTTGGTGTCTTCATTAAACGATACGAAAAGTTGCGAAGGCTCAAGCTGCTCTATAGCTTTTTCTCCAAGCATTTTATAGTATAAAAATTGTTTTTTGACACTTTCTAGATAAGATTCAGATAATTTCATAGCTATTTTTTTTGCCACAAATAGTACAAGTTTTAATTGCATCGCAAATTGATCGAAATCTCAATTCGTGTTAATTCGTGTAATTCGAGGCGTTGTTTTAAAAAATCTTGATATCGTATTTGTCTAATAATCCAACAATTCCGTCTGTAGAAAATTGTGCTTTTTTCATCGGATTAAATTCAGGATCGATTTTATAATTATAAGCTGTTTTAAAATTAACTCCAGCCAATTGTGTTTCGTTAAAAATAGCGCCATCAAGATTGCAATTATCAAAAATAGAACTCGTTAAATTAGTTCCTATAAAAGTTACTTCACGCACAGAAGAATTGATAAATTTGGTTTTTGGCATTTTTTTATTCGAAAAAAGCGCATAATCCAAAACGCAATCTTCAAAATATACCTGAAATAAGAAATCATCACATTCGTTAAAAGCGATTCCTAGAAGTTTACAATTTTTAAAAGTGACATTTTTTAAACTTGTTCCTGCCAAACTCGTCATAGAGAGATTGCAGTCAATGAATTCGCAGTCAAGAAAAGTATTAGAACTAAAATTACTGTTGGAAAAATCACAATTTTTAAACACACAATCTTCAAACTCACGATTGTTTATTCGTTTATCAATATAAACAACTTTGTCAAATGTTTTCTGAATGTGAATTAGACTTTCCATGTTTTATTTAGCTTAAAAGTTTAATGAGATCTAACAGTCTTTCTAATCTGTCAGGTTTATTTTAGAAGACTAATTTAGTCATTAAATATACCTTTCATAATGGTTTTCAATCCCAAAAAGATCAAAACCATAGAACTTAGACAAGCTACAATTCCGATTCCTAAAACAAGATAGTGCCAGTTGTTGCTTTGATTCTGAAAAGCATTATAAATTAACGATGGACCAAGAAACATTAAAGGCAAAGCACCTGTTAAATATTTAATTCCTTTTCCTAGTAATTGTCTGTTTGTTGCCATTTTGTTTTTGTTTCAAGTTTTCTTTGTTTCAAGTTTCAAATTGCAGTTTGAAACAACATTTCACAGAAAACTTTTTACTTATTATAATTATCGACTGCATTTCTCACGCTGCCGTATTTTTTTAATAATTCTGATGCTTCATCATACGATACTGGAATTTCGTCCATAATCATTTTTACGCCGCGATCAACCAGTTTGACATTACTTAGCTGCATATCCACCATTTTATTGCCTCTCACTTTTCCTAGCTGAATCATTGCAGCGGTCGAAATCATATTTAAAACCAGTTTTTGAGCAGTTCCAGCTTTCATTCTTGAACTTCCGGTAATAAATTCTGGTCCAACAACAACTTCAATAGGAAATTGAGCCGTCAATGCCAACGGACTTCCGGCATTACATGTAATACATCCTGTAACGATATTATTTTCATTACAAGCTTCTAAACCACTAATTACATAAGGAGTTGTGCCAGATGCCGCGATTCCAATTACAACATCATTTGAATCGATATTATGATTTTGAAGATCGATCCAGGCATTTGTTGTGCTGTCTTCAGCGTTTTCGACAGCACGTCTGATAGCGGTATCTCCACCAGCTATAATACCATTTACTAAATCAAAAGGTACTCCAAATGTAGGCGGACATTCAGAAGCGTCAACAACACCAAGTCGGCCAGAAGTTCCTGCTCCAATATAAAACAATCTACCACCCAACTTTAATTTGTCGACTATTTGTGGAATCAAAACTTCGATCTGTGGCAAAGCTTTTTCGACAGCATAAGGAACAGTTTTGTCTTCTTGATTAATATTAGATAACAATTCATGAACAGACATTTTCTCTAAATGTTCATATTTTGATGCTTGTTCCGTGGTTTTTGTAAATGTCATTTTATAGTTATTTAGACGCGCCAAAATTAATATATTTTATCTCAATCTCGCAAAGTTCAAAGCTTTATAATCTTCATTTTCTTTTATTTTTTTGAATAAAGACGCTTCTTTCTCATCATTGTTACATAAACTAAAATATTATATTTGTTTAATATAAAAAGATAAATGGATAAATTAGGATTTTTAGATAGCGTTGCCCGTATTGCTGTCTTTGTTTCGTTATTATTGGCACTTTTTTTACTTACTGTAAAGACGGAGAATAAATTGGCTAACCGACTTTTTGCTTGTTTCATTATTTTGTCAGCGATTGATTTTAGCGGTTTAATGGATTATTCATTTCCTATAGAATATATAAATATAGATTTGTTTAGAAGCACAGTGTGTTTGTTAGAAATGCCTTTGATTTATCTCTATGTTTTGGCAGTTTGTTATTCTGATTTTAGACTAAAATGGAGGCATTTAATCTATACACTTCCATTTATAGTGATGAATTTTGTTTTAATGCCGAGAATTTATTTGAAATCGGGTGCTGAAAAGCAGTTTATTTTAGAACATTACAGTACAATGTTTGAAATTTACTTTTTTCAAATTCTAATCGAATTTCAGTATTGGTTTTATATTGTGAGTATATTCTTGATTTTAAGAAAATACAAAAGAATTTATCTCGAAAATTATACGAATCCTAGTACGTCTACCTACAAATGGCTTTTTCAGATGAATTGTGTTTTTGTAGTTATGCATTCTATTACAGCTTCAAAAAATTTATTGCGCTATACCGCTTCCAGAGATACTTTTTTGTGGGGAAATGTTCTAATGGTGATTATGGCTTTAAGCGTAATATGCTGGTTTGTTATGAAAGCATTAAATCACCCAGAACTTTTTAGAGGAATTAATTCAAGATTGACGTTAACTAAAGACTTTCTTCCTAAAGAAAATAATGAAGCCATCGAAATTACAAACGATCAGGATGAAGCTGTTTCTGCCCAGATTTCAGCATTAAAAAATTATATGGTTGAAAAAGAGCCATTTCTAGACCCATCACTTACAATTCAGGAATTGGCAAATCAAATTAATATGCCTGTTCGAGATTTATCTATTTTGATTAATCATCATATGGACCAGCATTTTTTTGATTTTGTGAATGAATACCGCATTCAGAAGGCGATGACTATTTTGAAAGACTCTTCAAAAAATCAGTTTACAGTTTTAGAAATATTGTACGAAGTAGGTTTTAATTCGAAATCTTCATTTAACACTTCTTTCAAAAAATATACAAATTTAACGCCTACGGCTTACCGAAACGCTATTGTAAATTGATCTAACTTCTAATGAGTTTATGTTTAAGGACTAAAACATTATATTTGTTAATTAATCAAAAAAGTAATGAATACAGTCACTTTTTTAACAGGTATGGCCGGAATATCAGTTTTTGTTTCCTTATTGCTGGCCTTCTTTTTACTCACTGTGCAAACAAAAAACAAACTTGCAAATAGGCTATTTGCTTGCTATTTGATATTTTTTGCCATTGATAATAGCGGTATTTTCATCGATGAGAACTTCATTAGAGACCATTTTAATTTCGAATTTTTTAGATGGACTATTTGTGCGTTAGTACTACCAGCTTTCTATCTTTATGTCTTATCCGTTTGTTTTGCTGATTTTAGGTTGCGTTCAAAACATTTGTTGCATTTAATTCCGTTTGTTCTAACAAATGTGGTTTTCTTGTTTAGACTCTATCTATTAAATGAAGCTAACAAAAGACTGTTTTATGACCATCGTGACCAATCGCCAGAAATGTTTTATTTGTTTCTTATCCTAGGTTTACAAACAGTCTTTTATAGCATAGGCGTTTTTTTGGTTTTGAAAAAGTACAGAGAAATATTTCAGGAAAATTATACGAATCCGAGAACTTCTATTTTTAAATGGCTGTTTCAAATCGCAATGGCACTTTTTGTTTTGTATTACCTATCGATAGCGAAAAATATATTGCGATATGCTGCTATTGATTTCTTATTGATTTGGTCTCACACCATATTGCAGTTTTTGGTTTTGACGATCACTTGTTGGTTCGTTTTAAAAGCGCTCAATTATCCTGAACTTTTTAGAGGCATCGATTCTAAATTGTTATTAGCGAGAGATATTCTTCCTAAGAAAAAGAATGAAAGAACTGGTGCAAAAGACAGCCAAAACGAAATAATTACAAACCAAATTTTGGCATTGAAACACTATATGACAGAAAAAGAACCTTTTCTTGATCCGTCGCTTACAATTCAGGAACTTTCTAATCAAATTGAAATTCCGGTTCGAGATTTATCTGTTTTGATTAATCAACATATGGATCAGCATTTTTTTGATTTTGTGAATGAATATCGTATTCAAAAAGCGATGGAAATTCTTAAAAATCCTTCCAAAAAAGATCTAACGGTTTTAGAAATCTTGTACGAAGTAGGATTTAATTCAAAATCATCTTTTAATACTTCGTTCAAAAAATATACAAATTTAACACCGACAGCGTACAGAAATAGCTAAAAATAAAGGTTTTGTAAAAAGTCGAACGCATTACAAAAAAAGGTCGAACCAATTTCTATTTGAGAAAATGGTTCGACTTTTTTTTATCGGTCGCACAGGGAAATTTTCTATAGCAACTTTGCTTCAAATTAATCGAACAAGTTAAAAATTAGAAATCATGAAAAAATTAAATCTCCTAATCTTTTTACTATTGCCTTTATTTTGTTTAGCACAATCAACATTAAAAGGAAAAGTAGCTAGTGAAACAAAAGCTTTAGAATGGGCAGAAATTTCAATATTAAATAAAGAAGGAAAAATTATCGATGGAACTACAACTAAAGAAGATGGTTCTTTTGAAATAAAACTTAAAAACGGCTTTTATAAAATAGAAATCGATCTCTTAGGATTTACTAACTATGAAAAAGAGATTTCGCTAGAAAAAAATACCGATTTAGGAATTATTATTCTCAAAGAAAATGAAACCAAATTAGTTGAAGTTGTGGTTCAGTCTAAAAAGAAAACCATCGAACAGAAAACAGATCGCTTAGTTTATAACTTCGAAAACAATGTTACAACAACTGGTGGCGATGCTTTAACCGCCATTAATACAGCGCCTGGGGTTGTAGTAAAAAATGATGTAATTACCATTTTAGGAAAAGGAACTTCACGCGTGATGATAGACGGGCGTTTGATTGAATTGACTGGCGAGGAATTGAATAATTTCTTGAAATCGATTTCTGCAGCAGACATTAAGAATATTGAAATTATAAGCAATCCGCCAGCAAAATATGAAGCCGATGGGACTGGAGGATTGATAAATATTATCATGAAAAAAGGAGTTCGTGATGCGTGGAAAAATTCGACAACATTTTCTTACGATCAGAATAAATATGGAATTTATACTTTAAGAGATAATTTCTTTTATAATAAAAATAAGTTTCGTCTTTCAGCAAGCGTCAACGGAAAAACAGGATATATGAATATAGACGAAATTTCAAAAGTATATTTTGAAGAAGGAATTTCAAATATGAGCGCGACGACAAAAATGAAAAATGAAAATCTATCAGGGAAATTTGCTTTAGATTATGATTTTTCAGAAAAAACAACAGCGGGTTTTCAATTTATAAACGATAGAAATAATCCAGATTTTCAATCGGATATTGTGATAGACAGATATGATACTGAGAATCAATTAAAAAATTATACAATTAATAAAAGTTACGCAGACAGAGCATCGAGAAATTTAACGTATAATGCGCATTTGATAACAAAACTGGATTCGCTGAACCGAAAATTGTCTTTTGATGTGGATTACTTTAATTACAATTCAAAATTTGATCGTGAGTTTATCGCAAACGACTATTTAGCAGATGGAACTTTTGTTACAGTGAATCAGTCAGGGCAAAATATCTCAAACCAAGATATTCATAATTGGAGTTTTAAGGCAGATATGGAACATCCGTTTAAAGTCCTGAATTTATCTTATGGCGCGAAAATGAGTTTTGCAAACAGTGTAAGTGATGTACTTTATTATAATACGATTTCGGGAACTCCAGAATTAGATCCTTTACAATCAAACCGATTTAATTATACGGAAAATAATCAGGCGTTTTATGTTAACGGAGATAAAAAAATCAATGAAAAATGGAATTTTCAAATTGGTTTGAGACTGGAAAATACGCAAACAAAAGGCTTCTCTGAAACTTTAAATCAGGAAACGGTTAATAATTATTTGAAATTGTTTCCAACGGTTTTTGCATCTTATAAGAAAAACGACAGCAATACTTTTACCTTAAATTACGGAAAAAGAATCAATAGACCACGTTTTGATTTATTGAATCCGTTTCGAATTTATATAAGCAGTAATAGTTATTCAGAAGGGAATCCGTTTTTGCAGCCTTCGTTTAGTGACAACTTTGAGTTTGGATATTCTTATAAAGAAATATTGCGAACTACTGTTTTTGTCAATTCAATTACAAACGGCTACGGCGTTTTGTTTACCTCAAATCCGGCAACAAATACACAAATTGTAACAAGAGATAATTATTTCAAAAGTTTGAATTATGGAGTTGGAGAATCATATTCGGCAACTTTTACAGATTGGTGGACAAGTGAAAATTCTTTGTATTTTTTAGGCGCAAAAACAGAATTTATTAAAGAGATCAATGCAACTCCCTCAAATAGCTTAGAAGTAGATTTTTCGACAAATAATACTTTTGTTTTAGGAAAAAATTCTAAACTTCAAATTGATTTTAGCTACACTCCACCTTATGAAAGCGGTTTATACAAAATAGGTTATACATCAAGTTTTGATATTGGTTTTAAGCAGGATTTGTTTAATAAAACAATGCAAATTGCTTTTTTGGCAAATGATATTTTTAATACTTCTTACTTAAAAGATTTCACTTCTGTGGTAAATGGCATAAAGCAAGTTTACAGTCAAAACAATAGTAACCGATTTATTCGTTTGTCTGTGGTTTATAATTTTGGAAATAAAAAAATCAACGTTAAAGAACGCAATTTTGGAAATCAAGAGGAGAGAAAAAGAGCTAATTAAATTAGATAATTAGAAAATGTGCCAATTAGATAATAATAATTTTCTAATTGGCACATTTTCTAATTGACACATTATAAAAAGAATGCCAATAAAATTCCGAGAACGATCATAGAAACTTTGGCGATATTAAATTTATGCCCTTCGCTACTTTCGAAAATAATCGTCGACGAAATGTGGAATAAAATACCGATTACGATTGCTGTTATTTCGGTGTAATATTTACTTAAAAAAGGTAAATATTCAGATGCTACAGTTCCTAGTGGCGTCATGATGGCAAATGTGAGCATGAAGGCAAAAATGGCTTTTTTGTTTAAATCTGCATTAATGAAAAATGTTGTTAAGATAACAGCAATTGGCAGATGATGAATAGCAATTCCGACAGCTAAGCCATGATGATGGCTTACTGGAAAACCTTCTAAAAAGGCATGAATGCAAAGACTGATAAACAATAGCCACGGAATCTGAGACATTTTTGCATGCCCGTGTACGTGTCCGTGTTCGGCACCTTTTGAGAAAAATTCGAGAACGATCTGGAATAAAATCCCGACCATTATGAAGATTCCGATATTGTGGTTATGGGATTCGTAAACATCTGGAAGCAGATGCATTACGGTTAAAGACAATAAAAAAGAACCGCTGAATGCAAGCAGCAGTTTTAAATTGGTTTTGTTTTCTGGTTTTATAAACAAAGCCACACTATATCCTAAAAGTACAGAAATTAAGGGTAGTAAATAGTTCATTTTTATTTTTGTTTAATCGTTGATTCGTTTAATCGATTAATTGTTTTTTGTTTAGCGATTAAACGGTTCAACAATTAAACGATTAACCAATTTATTTAAAAATCATGATTAATCTTTCGCTTTCGGTTTTATGGAATTTTTTGAGTTTATAATCTCCAAAAATGTCCAGCAGGAAAATTCCAGCCTCGTCCATTAAATCCTGAAAGTCTTTCAAAGTTAGTGCTTTTACTTTTTCTGTAAAATGATATTTTCTGCCATGGTCTTCAAAATCAATTTCTTTGAAAATATGCCCGTCCTCTACATATCTTTTGATGTGAAAATCTATTTCGTCAACCGTTTTTACTTCTTCTGGAACAAGGTTTTCAATTACGTTTGCAACATTCATAAAATCAATAACCGCAAAACCGTATTCAGATAAGCTTTCTTTGATTGCTTTTAAAGTTGTTAGATTATCGTCATCACTTTCGAAGTAGCCAAAACTGGTAAAAAGGTTGAAAATGGCATCGAACTTTTCTTCAAAAGGTTCGCGCATGTCGTGCACTTTAAAATGCAGGGTTTCGTTGCTATTTTTACTAGCTTCAGTAATGCTGTTTTCAGACAGATCGGCTCCTAAAACATCGTAGCCTAATTGATTTAAATAAATAGAATGACGGCCTTTTCCGCACGCTAAATCCAATACTTTTGCTTTCTCAGGCAAATTAAGGTAATGCGTTAAATTGTCCATGAAAACCTGAGCTTCACGATAATTACGATCCTTGTAAAGAATGTGATAATAAGGCGTGTCAAACCACGAAGAGTACCAGTTTTGATCGTCGCCTTCTTGATTTGGGATGGAGTCGTTATGCTTTTCGGACATTTATTCTATTTCAATTAATTCAAAGTCCGGCAAATTTAGTGTATTTTTGCCGAAAAATTACTATTTAGCAGCGATACATTGTTGCATTATGCAAAGAGATGCAGGAATGCATCTTTTAAATTTTTAGTTTTTTTTAATTTAAAAGACAAGATGGAAGAAAATTTTAAAATGATTGCCAAATGTTTTTTTGGCTTTGAAGAAATATTAGAAAAAGAATTACGTGCACTTGGCGCTCAAGATGTCGAAAAGGGGGTGAGAATGGTGAGTTTTAAAGGAGATAAAGGTTTTATGTATAAAGCCAATTTGTCTTTGCGTACCGCGCTTAAAGTCTTAAAACCAATTTATTCTTTTAGAGCAAATAATGAACAAGCGTTGTACAAAGGTATTTCGGGTTTAAACTGGTCTAAGCTTTTAAATGCGAATCAGACTTTTGTGATCGATGCAACGGTGCATTCTACTTATTTCAATCATTCTGAATTTGTTTCGCAGAAATGTAAAGATGCGATTGTAGATCAATTTAGAGAAAGAACAGGTCAAAGGCCGAGTATTGATAAGCAATATCCAGATTTACGTATTAATATTCATATCGATAAAGATCAGGTTTCTGTGGCTTTGGATACTTCTGGAGCTTCGCTTCATCAGCGTGGTTACAGAACAGCTACCAATATTGCTCCGATTAATGAGGTTTTAGCAGCTGGAATTCTTTTACTATCTGGCTGGGATGGACAAAGCCATTTTCTAGACCCAATGTGCGGTTCTGGAACTTTCTTAGCAGAAGCAGCAATGATTGCCTGCAATATTCCGGCAAACATTAACAGAAAAGAATTTGCTTTTGAAAAATGGAAAGATTGGGATAATGATTTGTTTGATACAATTGTTGACAGTTTAATGAAAAAAACAAGAGAGTTTCATTATACAATTAAAGGTTTTGATAAAGCTCCAAGTGCTGTAAGCAAAGCCAAAGACAATATTAGAAATGCCAATTTAGAGGATTATATTAAAGTGTACGAAGAGAATTTCTTTGATACGGAAAAAGAAACAGAAGGAAAACTTCATATTGTTTTCAATCCGCCTTATGATGAACGTTTAGATATTCATATGGAAAGATTTTACGCCAGCATTGGAGATACCTTAAAGAAGAATTATCCAGGAACAAATGCTTGGTTTATTACAGCAAACCTAGAAGCTTTAAAATTCGTAGGATTAAAACCTTCAAGAAAAATTAAACTTTTTAACGGAAGCCTTGAAGCACGTTTGGTAAAATACGAAATGTACGAAGGAAGTAAGAGAACGAAATTTCAGGTTTCTGAATAGGTGCAAAGTTGCAAAGGTTCAGAGGGACAAAGTGAAATACTTTGCAATCTATAAAACTGAAACTTTAACCTAGAAAAAGAGTATTAAAAATACAATTTGATTATCAGTTCAAAGAAAAAGCTTTGAAACCGCAAACTCGAAAAACTTTGCAACTTTGAGCCTTTGTAACTCTGAACCTTAAAAAAAATAATAATTTAAAATAAATAGTAAGCTTCTAAGAATATAAGCTGCAAGAAGAAAAACTTAGCAGCTTAGCATCTCAGAACCTTAGCAACTCTAAAAAAAAACATGTCAAAACTACAACTACGCGCTTTTTTATACCAACTGGCAGCTTTTGCCATTTTATTTCTTGCATTTAGATATTTGATTGCTGCTTACACAGGATTAACCGGAATCTGGATTCCGATGACAGCATTTGTAATCGGAACTATTATTGGACCTAAATTCCAAGCTGTAAGAACCAAAGACGGTGAAAAGCTTTTTATGAAATGGCTTTTTATAAAAGGAATTAAAGAAATCGGATAATTTGGAAAATATATGAGGAAAATTGGACTTATCGGCGGAATCAGCTGGGTTTCTACATCTGATTATTATACTTTGATTAATAAAGGAATTAATGAGAAATTGGGCGGACTGAATTTCTCGGAATGTCTAATCTACTCTTTTAATTATTCCGATATTAAAAAGAATAACGATGCTAACGATTGGGATTCGACTTTTAATATGCTTTTAAAAGCTGCTGAAGTTTTAAAATCGGGTGGAGCAGAAGCTATTCTTTTATGCGCCAATACCATGCATTTAATTGCTGATAGGATACAAGAAGCTATTGATATTCCTCTTATTCATATTGCAGAAGAAACAGCGATTGAAATTCATAAAAACAATTGAAAAAAGTTGGTCTACTAGGAACGAAATTTACAATGGAATTGGATTTCTTTAAAGATAAACTAGCTGAGAAAGAAATAGAAACGATAATTCCGATTAGTGAAGAAGATAAAGATTTTATTCATTACACCATTTTCGAAGAATTAGGAAGAGGAATTGCAACAGAAGAAACGAAAAAGCGTTACTTAGAAATTGCAAATGAATTAATTCAAAACGGAGCAGAAGGAATCATTTTAGGATGTACCGAAATTCCGCTAGTCATAAAAGAAGGCGACTTAAATGTTCCAATTTTTGATACTACTTTAATACATACACAAGCAGCGATTAATTTTCGGTTAACTTAGTTTTAGGTGCTGAGGTTCTAAGCTACTAAGGTTCTAAGTTTTCTTAACAACATAAAAAAAAAGCGGTAAATCAACTTGATTTACCGCTTTTTTTAGCCTTAGTATCTTAGTATCTCAGAACCTTAGCACCTTAAAAAAGAACTATTTCTTCTTCTTAGGTTCTTCTTTTTTTGCAGTTTCAGACGCCATTGTTTTTTTCTTGTAAATCGGAATAAAGTAAGAAACCGTGTAGTTGAAACCAATTCCGAAACTTCCATCATAAGTTCTGTTGAAACCTGGAATATAAAGGTTTTCAAAATTATTAGGCTCTTTATTGGTTGCCAGAAGTTTAAGCTGTACGCCAAAACCAACAAATACATTTCTAAAAACTTGTGCTTTTAACCCCATTGCAACCTCGATCCAAGTTGCTGTAAGGCCGTTATATTTTTGACCTTCTGCTATAGGCGGTAATTCTCCCCAATACGGATTCGGATTATAGATTTTGTAATTAATCAGTTCTTGGCTAAAAGTACTGAAACCGCCTCGCATTCCAATCGTAATCAAGTTTTCCATATCCAACCAGTTTTGATAAAAATTATAATCAAAACCTGCTTTTATGTACGTTCCGTTAGCCGAAGAGGTTAATCGGTCATCCTCGGTAGTTTTGTCCTCGTAGCCTAGTTCTGCAGCTATATAGTATTTTTTTGTCAAGCGCCAATCTCCAACAAATTCGACTCCTTTATAATCTTTGTCATAAAGCCCGCGCGTAAGTTTGTACAAATCGACACCTACACGAAGCCCGTAGCGATCTGTTTTTACAACGCTGTCTTTTTGGGTTTCCTGAACTTCTGGTTTTGCCGTCTTTACAGTTTTTTCTGTTTGAGGCTTTTTAGTCACTATTGTATCTTTATTTTTAGAAATCTCAGGAACATCCTGAGCGTAACCTAAAAACATTGAAAACAATAATGAAAGACTAGAAATAAACTTTAATGTGTGTTTCATTTTCAGATTCAATGTTAGGGTTTTCTAATACAACGTCGGTCATCCAAATACTACCGTCTGGATCAGTTTGAACAATAGGAAGAACGTTTCTTAACTGAAATATAGTTTTAAATCCACATGCTCTAGAGACGTATACATTTTGCGATGTATAATTAAATTTTAACACATCAGTATTGATTGAAGCAGGATTAAATGAATTGGAAATAAACTTGAAGGTTGTTGTACTGTCGTTTACTTTTAAAGGAAGCATAACAGTGCTTCCATTGGTTACATATCGTAATGAATCATTAACGGCAAGACTTTCATTAAAAACAATTCCCTGTTCCATTCCTTCACCAATAACTTTTAAGTTACTCACATTTCTGGTTTTGGTAGGATTGGAAATATCATAGAATGTAATCACCAATCTAGGTGTAGTTGGTGTATTAGGATCACAGACATCATCTTTCTCGCAGCTAGATAAGCCAAAAGTAAAGAGCAGTAAAAGAGAGATTAGTTTTTTCATCTATTTTTATCGAAGTTCTAAAAGTACAACATTTTCAACATGATGTGTCTGAGGAAACATATCTACAGGTCTCACACGTGTTACTTTGTATTTTTCATCCATTAAAGCCAAATCACGTGCCTGCGTTGCAGAATTACAGCTTACATAAACAACTCTTTTTGGTGCAATTTTTAAAATTTGCTCCACTACATCTTTATGCATGCCGTCACGAGGCGGATCTGTAATAATAACATCTGGTTTTCCGTGCTGTGCAATAAAAGCTTCATTGAATACCACTTTCATGTCACCAACAAAAAACTCGCAATTTGTAATATTATTGCGTTCTGCATTGGCTTTAGCATCAAGAATTGCTTCAGGAACACTTTCTACTCCGATTACTTTTTTGGCTTTTTTAGAAACGAATTGAGCAATTGTTCCTGTTCCTGTATACAAGTCATAAACCGTCTCGTTTCCAGTAAGACCAGCAAAATCTCGGGTTATTTTATATAATTCGTAAGCTTGGTCAGAATTGGTCTGGTAAAAAGATTTTGCGTTAATACTGAATTTTAAACCTTCCATTTCTTCTAAGATGTAATCTCTTCCTTTGTAAAGAACAACATCTTGATCGTAAATAGTGTCGTTTGGTTTTCCGTTTACAACATATTGCAATGAAGTAATTTGTGGAAACTTCTCGTATAAATGATCAAGAATCAACTCTCGGTTTTCTTTGTCATCTTCAAAAAACTGAATTAAAACCATGATTTCGCCTGTAGAAACAGTACGAATCATTACAGTTCTTAATAATCCAGAATGTTCTCTCGGATTAAAAAACGCTAAATTATGTTCGTTTGCAAAAGCTCTGATTTCGTTACGAATGGCATTTGAAGGATCTTCTTGTAGATGACATTTGTTGATATCAAGAATTTTATCCCACATTTTCGGAATATGGAATCCTAAAGCATTTCTGTTTCCTAAATCTTCAGTGCTTCCAATTTCTTTTTCTGTTAGCCAACGGCTGTTAGAAAAAGAAAATTCCATTTTATTTCTATAAAAGAACTGTTTTTCAGAACCTAAAATATCTTCAAATTCTGGAAGTTCAATTTTTCCTATTCTTTGTAAGTGATTTTTAACCTCATTTTGTTTAAATGCAAGCTGCTGGCTGTATTTCATATTTTGCCATTTGCAGCCTCCGCATACTCCAAAATGTTCGCAGATTGGTTCTACTCTATATTCAGATAATTCGTGAAATTTTACAGCTTTACCTTCGTAGTAAGCCTTTCTTTTTTTTAATGTCTGTACGTCCACAACATCTCCAGGTACCACATTCGGAATAAAGATTACTTTTCCGTCAGGTGCTTTGGCTACTGAAACGCCTTTTGCACCAGCATCAAGAACTTGAATTTGATGAAAGACAACTTTGTCTGTATTTTTTCTTCCCATAGCGCAAAAATAAGCCTTTGAAAACTTTTACAAATTTAATTTTTGAAAAAATTTAGAAATTCTTCAAAATATTAGTTTAATTGAGCATAAAAGTTAATTTTGTTTTTATAATTACCCCAATAAAAATAGCTATTAACCTGCGCTTATCCTCCTCTTTTTATGAAGTTGTATCATAAACTCTCTCAAATCAGTTTTCTTAAAAAAAGTTATGCATTTAAATTCCTATTTGTCGCTTTTATAGGCATTCATATTCCCTTAATCGGAATTTTGTTTTTTGTTTTATTTTTTGAACATAGTATTTCTCCATCTTCAATTCTTATCTTTTCTTTAATTATGACATTGCTGGCAACGGCAATTACACTTTTAGTTTTAAATAGACTGATAAAGCCCATTGTAATAGCATCAAAAGCATTAGATGAGTACAGAGATTCAAGAAAATTATCTGATTTGCCAACAGACTATACAGATGAAGCAGGACTGCTTTTGTGTAATATACAGGAATCTATTAATGAAGCGGAGAATTTTATCAATGAAAAACAGGATTTAATCTATATGCTTTCGCATGATTTGAGAAATTTTGCAGGGAATCCGCAAGGTTTGGCGCAATTGATTATAAGTGAAAATCCATCAGAATCGGTTAAAAATTTGGCCGAATTAATTTGCGAATCGACTGATCTTCAATTTAGATATATTGAAAATTTCATCAAATTGCTTAAAGAACAAGATGAAGTGGTAAAAGTAAATCAAGAAGTTAAAACGGTTTTATTTCCTAATATCATTCCGTTTATTAATGAACAAGTAGAACAGCGCTTGTTTGATAAAAACATAAAGCTGAATTTGGCCGTAGAATGTAATGAAGCAAAATTAAAAATAGATGAAGGGCTTCTAATTCAAGTTCTGGTAAATCTGATAAGCAATGCGGTTAAGTTTTCTTATTTCGATAGTGAAATTAAAGTTAGAATCTTTTCAGAAAATTCAAAATTAATTGTGACGGTAAGAGATAAAGGAATGGGCTTTGATAAAAATCAAATTGAAGAGTTGTTTAAAAAGTTTACCAAAATGAGCCGTCTAGGAACCGCAAATGAAGGTTCTACAGGAATTGGATTGTATTTGTGTAAAAAAATCATTGAAAGAAACAAAGGCCTATTAACCGCATCAAGCGAAGGAAAAAATAAAGGTGCGGAGTTTAGAATTGAATTTGATATCTAAGTTCCAGAAAAAATAAGGCTGTTAAGATCTCTATTCTTAACAGCCTTTAATATTTTAATAGAGAACAAAATCAAAATATAATTGCGGTTTATTGTCAACACATTTTACTCCTGTTGGAACTTTATTATCTATGCAAGGTGGCGATACATCTGCATAAAAGCCCCATTTTTTACTAATGTAAGCTTTCTGTGCTTTATACTGTTCAATTTTTTTCTCTAGAACAGACTTATCTGCTTTTTTAGAATATAGAATATAACCTCCAGTTGCAGAACATGGGCTGTCAAACATTTTTACAAAACCCCATTCTGCAGGATTTGAGCAAGATTCGGTTTCGATTTTAGAATAGGTAATAATGTTGTTGTAGATACTTTCTAGTTTTGCGGTATCTTCTTCTTGTGTCGTGCTATCATCATTACTGCAGGAAAAGCAGAGGAGCGAAACAACAAATAAAATAAAACTTGGTTTTTTCATGGTTAATGATTTATGATTAGTTTTATTATTAGATGTGCTGATAAAGAAAAGGTTGCGTTGAAAACGTGAAAAAAAATTATGGGTTAATTTGGTGTTTTTAAGATGCTGAAATTTGGTGTAATTTCAGCATCTTAAAAGTGTATTATTAGTATTTACCAAAGCTGATGAACAGAAGGTTTAATAAGATTGCTGTAGATTTTATTCATTGCTGTAATCTGTTCTGAGGTTAATTTTGGAGTGTCATAAACCGATAAATTCGATAAAACGTGTTCTGTTTTTGACGCACCTGGAATAATACAGCTTACTTCATTAAAACTTAAAATCCATTGAAGTGCAATTGCAGCAAGGTTTTTCGATTCAGGAAATAAAGCTTTTAATTCTTCAACTGCTTTTAAGCCTAATTCATAATCAATTCCAGAAAAAGTTTCTCCTTTATCAAACGCTTCTCCGTTACGATTAAAGTTTCGGTGATCCTGAGGTTCAAAAGTAGTTTTTGAATCAAATTTACCTGTTAAAAGTCCGCTCGCTAACGGAACTCTTGCAATGATTCCAATGTCTTTCTTTTTAGCTTCTGAGAAAAACAGTTCAGAAGGGCGCTGGCGAAACAAATTGAAGATAATTTGAACCGTAGTTACATTCGAATATTCAATAGCTTTTAATGCTTCTTCAACCTTTTCGACACTTACGCCAAGATTAAGGATTTTTCCCTGATCTTTCAATCGGTCAAAAAGTTCAAAGATTTCCGGATGATAGTACACTTCTGTTGGAGGACAATGTAATTGAATCAGATCAAGCGTTTCTAATCCTGTTCTTTTTAAGCTGTCTTCAACAAATTTTTGAAGCACTTTTGGAGTATATCCTTCATTAACATGTGGATTTATCTGGCGTCCACATTTTGTGGCAACAAAAATTCGTTCAGAGCGAGAACGAACGACTCTTCCAACAGCAGTTTCGCTCAATCCGTTTTCGTAAACATCTGCAGTATCAATAAAATTTACGCCATTATCAATAGCGGTATTTAATAGTTCGTCGGCAGTTTTATCATCAAAACCTGATCCCCATTTTCCGCCAACCTGCCAAGTGCCAAGCGAAATTTCAGAGATATTAAAGTTTGTTTTTCCTAGTTTTCTGTAGTTCATTTTTTTTCTTTTGAGGTTCTAAGTTGCTAAGGTCCTGAGGAGCTAAGTTTTTTTTTGTAGCTTCTAAGTCTATAAGATTCTGAGATGCTAAGATTTTATATTTATAATTCTTTAAAAAACTTAGAACCTTAGCAACTCAGAACCTTAGAACCTTTTTCAATCAAATAAATCCGAAGACAAATAACGGTCACCTCGATCGCAGATCACGGCAACCACAACTCCAGATTCTAATTGTTCTGCAATTTTTAAGGCAACAGCAACAGAACCTCCGCTGCTCATTCCTGCAAAAACGCCTTCTTCAAGAGCTAATCTTTTCGTCATGGCACGAGCTTCTTCTTCGCTTACATCAATAACAGTATCTACTTTTGAGGCATCAAATATTTTAGGTAAGTATTCCTGTGGCCATTTACGGATTCCAGGAATCTGAGAACCATCGCTTGGCTGTGCACCAATAATCTGTACGTTTGAATTTTTTTCTTTTAAATAAGTAGACGTTCCTATGATTGTCCCGGTTGTTCCCATAGCAGAAACGAAATGCGTTACCGTTCCATCAGTATCATTCCATATTTCGGGACCGGTTGTTTTGTAGTGCGCTTTCCAGTTATCATCATTAGCAAACTGATTCAGCATCAAATAACCGCCTTGAGCCACTTTTTTATCGGCATAATCTCTAGAACCAATAATTCCTTCGCTTGCAGGCGTAAGAATAACAGTAGCGCCATAAGCACGCATCGTTTGAGTACGTTCTTTGGTAGAATCTTCTGGTAAAACCAATTCGATTTCAATGCCAAATAACTGCGCAATCATGGCTAAGGCAATTCCTGTATTTCCACTTGTTGCTTCAATTAATTTATCTCCTTTTTTGATGTCGCCTCTTTCCAAAGCGGCAGCAATCATATTGTATGCAGCTCTGTCTTTTACGCTTCCCCCAGGATTATTTCCTTCTAGTTTCAGTAAAAGCTTTACATTTTTATTTTTAACTAGATTGACAGTTTCCATTAACGGAGTATTGCCAATAAGGTTTAATAATTTATGTGAATTCATTTTATTTTTTTTCTTTTATTTTAACTTCAGTGGTAGTGGTGTTTAAGACGATAGAATCTTCTGGAATCGATTTGGTGATCCATGCATTTCCTCCAACAACACTGTTTTTTCCAATTACTGTTTCTCCGCCCAAAATGGTTGCATTGGCATAAATGCAGACATTTGCCTCAACTGTGGGATGTCTTTTTGCATTTTTCATTTCCTTGCTTACGCTTAATGCACCGAGCGTAACACCTTGATAAATTTTTACATGTTTTTTAATAACAGTTGTCTCACCAATTACGATACCTGTTGCATGATCGATAAAAAAAGGTGAAGCAATATCGGCTCCTGCGTGAATATCTGTTCCTGTAATTCTATGTGCGTATTCGCTCATTAAACGAGAAAAAAGCAATAAATCGAGATGGTATAATTCGTGGCTTAATCTATAAATTGCAATGGCGTAAAATCCTGGATAACCCAGATAAACCTCGTCAATGCTATTTGAAGCGGGATCGTTCTCAAGAATATATTCGGCATCTTGATTTAGCTTTTCTAAAACTCCTGGTAGCTTTTCTAAAAAACGGTCCCAAATAGATTCGCATAAATTTTGAGGCTTTTTACACGCCAAAACCGCAATTTCTTTGAAACGAAACTCTAGTTCGTCAATGCTTTCGTCAAGCGCCGCATTCGAATCAAAAAGTGTGTAAAAAAGCTTTTCTGTAAAGTCTTCCGTTTTGGTTTTAATGCCGTAATTTATGTGAGAGTGGCTCTTTAAAGCTCTTATGTTTTGTATGATATTGTCTTTTGTCACAATGGTAAAAATGAATGAATAATTTTGGAACGTTAAAAGTAAGGCGTTTTTTGGAAATAAAATCACGATTTAACGAAAGAAATTTTCTTTACAAAGTCTGATTTGTGATAAAAAGCAAATTCTAAACTGTTCTTATTTATGCAATTCTTAAGAAGTTAATTGCGTAAATTAGCTTTCAAAATATACTAAAATGAAAAATAAGCCAACATTTACAAGTGCAATTTCTGGACTTTCTTTTGATGAAAATGAAAAAATTTACGGAAGGGCAATACATGACCCTATTTTGGGATTGATAAAAAAAGAGTTTCCAGATTTTAGTGCCGAAGATTGCATTTCTATAAATGAATTAAATTTATATCGCCAAAAGTATATTTCAAATTACCTTTCTACCGAAATTGGAGCACTTTCTGCAATGGAGAAAAATGTTATTTCTTCATTGAAAGAAGATAAATCTATTGTAAGTATTGTAGAAGAGGAGGAAGAAACTCGAAATTTAGGACAAAAAGTGGCAGATAAAGTAGCCGATTTTGGAGGAAGCTGGACATTTATTATTTCGTTTGTGGTATTTATATCGATTTGGATTATCTCGAATGTGTATATTTTTCTAAACAAAGGTTTTGATCCGTATCCGTTTATTCTTTTAAATCTAATATTGTCGTGTGTTGCCGCTTTGCAAGCACCAGTAATTATGATGAGTCAAAACCGTCAGGAAGAAAAAGACCGTAATCGTGCTAAAAAAGATTTTATGATCAATCTGAAATCGGAGTTAGAGATTAGATTAATTCACGATAAAATTGATCATTTAATTATGCATCAGCAACAAGAATTAATCGAAATTCAAAAAGTGCAAATTGAAATGATGAATGATATTTTGGATCAGATTAAGAAATAAAAGTTTTTTGAAATTCCAAAAGGAGCAAAGCGACTTTTAGAAAATCTAAAATCTAAAATCTAAAATCTAAAATCTAAAATCTAAAATCTAAAATCTAAAATCTAAAATCTAAAATCTAAAATCT